>JBNKMQ010000361.1:0-18421 GCA_050293225.1 Sedimenticolaceae bacterium | reverse complement strand
GACGCAAAAGGTTGCATCCCACACGGTAAGCCACAAAATCAAAAGTGGTGAATCCCTCTCCTCTATCTTCAAGTCTTACGAATTGAGCGCCAACCTGCTGCATCGCATCGTACACTCCAGCAAAGAGGCGAAGCAGCTGACCAACATCCGCCCCGGCGAAACCCTGCATCTGCAACTCACCGACGACAATCAACTCCTGGGACTGCGCCTGGAACACAACAAGATCCGCAGCCTGGAGATCACCCCCTTCGAAGACAGTTTCAGCAGTGCAGAGCTGACCCGTGAGGTTGAGGCCCGCACAGCCCATACCAGCGGTGTAATCGAGAGCTCCCTCTACCTGGCTGCCCAGGAAGCAGGTCTATCGGAAAACCTGATTATGGAGCTGGCCAACATCTTCGGTTGGGATATCGATTTCGCCCTTGAGATCCGTGCCGGCGACCACTTCTCTGTGATCTATCAGGAGGACTTTCTCGATGGCGAGAAGCTGAGAGACGGTCCTATCCTGGCCGCAGAGTTCGTCAACAGGGGCCGCAGCTATCGCGCCCTGAGATATGTGGATGAGACCGGTCATGCCGACTACTTCACCCCCGAGGGACGCAGCATGCGCAAGGCCTTCCTGCGCGCGCCGGTGGATTTCCGCCGCATCTCGTCCCGTTTCGCCAAAGAGCGCTGGCACCCAGTGCTGGGCAAGAAGAGACCCCATCGTGGCGTCGACTACTCAGCCAAGACCGGCACCCCAATCAAGGCCGCCGGTGATGGCAAAATCATCCATCGCGGCACAAAGGGCGGCTATGGCAGAACGGTAATCATCCAGCACGGACAGAGATACACCACTCTCTATGCCCACCTCTCCCGCTACAACAAGAAGGCGAAGAGCGGCAGCCGGGTTAAACAGGGACAGGTCATCGGCTATGTCGGCAAAAGCGGTCTCGCTACCGGTCCCCATCTGCACTACGAATTTCGGGTCAATGGCGTCCACCGCAATCCGCTCACCATTAAGTTACCGGCAGCGGAACCCATTGCAAAAAAATACCTGGAAGATTTTCAGCTGAAATCCCAGCCCCTGCTCGCCAGACTCGACGTTATCAGCCGTACTATCGTTGCAGATGCCCAATAGGCCCCTGTTTATCGGGCTAATCTCCGGCACCAGTCTTGATGGTATCGATGCTGTTCTGGTTGAGTCCAGCGAGACAATTCCCAAGCTACTCAAAGCCTCCCACACACCCTATGAAGCTTCCCTGCAAAAGGACTTACGCAGGCTTTGCCAGCCAGGTGACAACGAAATCGACCTGCTTGGAGAGCTCGACCGCCAAGTAGCCGCCGCCTTTGCCGAGAGCGTAAATCGACTACTCTCAGACAGCGGCCTGGCGTCCGGTGAGATCACCGCCATCGGCAGTCATGGTCAGACCATTCGCCATCGCCCCATGGCAAAGCACCCCTTCACCCTCCAGATCGGCGACCCCAACACCTTGGCGGAAATGACAGGTATCACCACGGTAAGTGACTTTCGCCGCAGGGATATGGCGGCCGGTGGCGAAGGGGCCCCACTGGTACCCGCTTTCCACCAGGCCGCTCTGCAGATAGCTGATAGAGATCGCATCGCTCTCAACCTTGGCGGAATCGCCAACATAACCTGTTTGCCAAAAACAGGCAGTGGAGAGGTCATCGGCTTTGATACAGGTCCGGCAAACACACTCATGGATGGATGGATAAACAAGCATAAGGGAAGCCCATTTGACAGAAACGGAGACTGGGCGAGAGAGGGCCAGATCATCCAGTCCCTGCTGGATGATCTCCTGCGCGACAGCTATTTCACTCAAGCCTACCCAAAGAGTACCGGCACCGAGTATTTCAATCTCCCATGGCTCGAAGCCCGACTGGGTGATGGTCACTATACGCCGGTGGATGTGCAACGCACGCTTGCTGAACTCACCGCAGTCAGCGTCACCCAGGCAATCGAGGAGACGGGATTCTCTAGTGCAGAGATCCTGGTCTGTGGTGGCGGCGCACATAACAGCCACCTTATACATCGCTTGCAACAACGGCTCCCCAGGGCCAGTGTCTACTCCTCTGCAGAAGCCGGCCTCGAACCCGACTGGGTCGAGGCGATAGCCTTCGCTTGGCTGGCTCAACGTACCCTGGCCGGTCTGCCCGGTAATCTCCCCTCAGTTACAGGTGCCAGAAGGGAGGTCATTCTGGGCGGTATCTATCCAGCCGCTTGAGCGGTGCCCTGTCACAGCCTGACCAGGCCAGCGAACCATTCCGTCAGAATAGCCTCTATAGTTACACCATCGACCTGCGCGCAAGGATAGAGTTGAGTGAGAATTCTCGCTTTTCTGGTCGATATGCTTAGTGCTTAACACTAATTAACATTGCCACAATTGACTCAAAGAGCTGGAACATGAAAGCTCTCACTATGCGTCTACGCACTTTTTCGCTTTGGAGAATTCAATGAAAAATAAAATTGCAATTGCCGGTATAGTCGCCTCCGCAATCGTCTTGCAGGCCTGTACGACTATTGATCCGTATACACGTGAAGAGAAAACCTCCAGTGCCACCAAAGGCGCTGCCATTGGCGCTGCGGTAGGTGCCGTACTTGGCATTGCCACTTCCAAGGATAAGAAGAAGCGTAAGGAGCGGGCCCTCAAGGGCGCAGGCATCGGCGCTATCGCTGGTGGCGGTGTCGGCTACTACATGGATGTGCAGGAGGCCAAACTACGCCAACAACTGGAGAACACCGGCGTCAGCGTGACCCGAGATGGGGACAACATCATCCTCAACATGCCAGGCAATATCACCTTCGAAGTGGATAAGTCCAATGTCAAACCCAATTTCGTCGAGGTACTAAGCTCAGTGACCCTGGTACTCAACGAATATAAATCAACCATGATCGAGGTGGCTGGCCACACCGACAGTACTGGCTCAGACTCCTACAACCAGATGCTATCTCAGCAACGAGCCCAGGCGGTGAGTAATGTGCTGATAGATCAGGGCATTCAGCCGATACGAATAGATACTGTCGGCTACGGAGAGAGCCGTCCCGCCGCTTCCAACAGCACTCCCGCCGGTCGTCAACAGAATCGTAGAGTAGAGCTGACCCTATTGCCCTATGTAGAAGGATAACTGTGTTGGCAAAGTAAGAAGATTGCCCAGGCATCCGGATGACGCCTGGGCATTTTCGATCTCTCGATATTGAATGCTATTGCCTGAGCGGCTTAAGCAGCAGGCCCTAGACCGAGAATGAAGAGCCACAACCACAGGTGGTGGTGGCATTGGGATTTCTGATCACGAACTGAGCACCCTGCAGCCCTTCGGTGTAGTCCACCTCGGCGCCCATCAGGTATTGCATACTCATGGGGTCCACCAGCAGGGTGACGCCACTGGTCTCCACCTTGGTATCCCCTTCGTTTTCGTTCTCGTCAAAGGAAAAACCATATTGAAATCCCGAGCAGCCGCCGCCCTGGATGTAGACCCTCAACATCAGTCCCGGATTGCCCTCCTCCTCAATCAGCGCCGCAACCTTGCTGGCCGCCGCCTCGGTAAAGAGGATCGGATCGCTCATTGCCTCTTCAGTTGTCATGATCGTTTTGTCCCGCTTAAAAATTATCTGGAAACGCCGAAATTTACGGCAATTGTCTAAGAGTATGCTATTACCTAGGATTTCAGTCAAGTATTCTCCAGGGACTACTTAGAAGTTACGCCCTGAGTTGCACTCTCTTGCGGCTCCTGGGACTTGGCCGTAGCGGAATCTGTCGGCTTTTTATTCCCGTCAAACTCCAGCTTACGGGGTTCCTGCTCCGCTGCGTGGATCAGCTTACCGTTCACTTCGGCGCCCATGGACATCTCCAGCAGGGCATAGGTCAGCGTTCCGGTGATGCGCGCCCTTGGCGCCAGCTCCACCCGGTTGCTGGCAATGACATCTCCAACCACCGTGCCATTGAGCATCACATTAGACACATTAACATTACCTTCGATGGTACCCATCTCACTCAAGGTCAAAGTGGCAAACTGATCTTCGGGGTTTGACAAAACATCACCCTTGATAACCCCGTCAACATGCAATCCTTCGCTGAACTGGATGTTCCCGCAAACCTCTGTCCCCGAGCCAATAACCGTGCTGATCTTCGGTGAACGAAACTTTTTTTTGCTTCTTCCAAACATACTCTAATAAACCTCAGGAGAATGGTGACCAGTTGTAGGTCTCTGTGACTGGTGCCAGTTTCTTAACAGACGGCTTTACATCGATGTGGATGCTGGCAGGTTCGAACCCGTCCGGTATCTGTAGTTTGCCTTCGACATTCTGGAAATAGCGGAAGCGCATCTTTATATTAGCCTGCTTGTCTGCTGACAGTTGTTCTAAAGAAAACTGCTTGGAGCGGCCATCCAGAAGACCCTCCACACTGATGTCGATTCTGCCTTTGGCTACGATTCCGCTATTGATCACCTGGCTGACAGAAAATTTATATACAAATTGTCCGCTCTCCAATCCCGGCTCCAGATGAAAATTCTGCACTCGCAGTCCCTGCTTCTTGGATGTGGTAGAGACGATCCCTCTAAGAAACGCCAGCTCCTCCTCCATCTTCAGCCGCTCATCCTGAAACTTTTTGATCTGTTCCCTGATGGTGACGATCGACTCGCGATCGATCTCAGCCGCCTGCTTAACCATAGCAAGCTCTCTTCGCAGGTCGTTCCGCTCCTTCTGAAGCCTCTCTATCTGTGCCTTGGTGGTTGGTTGCAGTACTGCCAAGGCCGTTGTCTCGCCAGAAAGACCCTGCTGATAGGCGACCCAGGCAACACCCATAATCAACAATAGCAGGAAGAGCAGACGTAACCAGATCGACAGGCCCTGATGAGGAGCGACAATCTTTGGCGCATTGTATTTACGAAAACCGCGCATGGATTGCCTACTCTCGACTATGGCGAGAGCGCCACCTGCTCAAGACCCGCGGCCTCATCCAGATTGAACATCAGATTCATATTCTGTACCGCCTGGCCTGCTGCGCCCTTAACCAGATTATCGATCACAGAGCTGACCACAACCACATCGCCGTCCATAGGGCGGTGAACCGCAATTCGGCAGAGGTTCGCACCGCGAACGCTTCGGGTCTCCGGATGAGAGCCTGCCGGCATCACATCGACGAAGGGTTCATCCTTATAGCGATCCTCAAATAGCGACTGCAGATCAACGGGAGCACTCTGCTTCAGCCGACCATAGAGCGTCGCCTCTATCCCCCTGACCATCGGCAGCAGGTGAGGCACGAAGGTAAGGCCTACCTGGCTCCCTGTCGCCAGGCTGAGAGTCTGGCGGATCTCCGGCTGATGCCGATGACCAGGAATGGCGTAAGACTTGAAGCTCTCACCCACTTCACCCATCAATTGCCCGACACTGGCCTTGCGTCCGGCGCCGCTAACGCCCGATTTAGTATCGGCAATCAGGTTATCGAGTTCGATCAACCCCGCCTCCACCAAGGGCAAGAAACCGAGCCCCACAGCGGTAGGATAACAGCCGGGGTTAGCCACCAAACGGGCCTGCTTCACAGCCTCACGGTTGATTTCGGGCAATCCATAGACCGCTTCTTCCAGGAGTTCCGCACAGGCATGCTGCATGCCGTACCAATGCTCCCAGGTCGCCTGATCCTTGATGCGGAAATCCGCTGCCAGGTCGATCACCCGCACGCCCGCTTCCAGCAGGGCAGGTACCTGGGTCATGGCAATGCCGTTGGGGGTGGCAAAAAAGACCAGATCACACTTCTCGAGCCCCGCTTTATCCGGCGTCTCGAAACAGAGATCGAAATGGCCCCTCAGGTTGGGAAAGAGCGCTGCAACCGGCTTGCCGGCTTCCGCTCGGGAGGTGATGGCAACCACTTCGCAATGGGGGTGCCTGGACAGCAACCGCAGCAGCTCCACCCCTGTATATCCGGTTCCACCAACAATACCTACTCTGATCATCTCGCCCGCTACCTAAAGTGTTTTCTGAAGGAAAGAGCCCAATCATAAGGTCTCAAATGGCAAAGAGAAAGGGAATCATCCAGAAATTTAGGACTGGATACTGGATCAGGCCAGACTTGAATGAGCACAAATAGACAGAAAAATGGAACCGAACCCAGGGAAAGGTAAACAAAGGTGTCATGGTACTGGTAATCCAGTCGGATTGGCCTCACATTATGGTGACAAGTCCAAACAGAGACGATAGAGACAGTTTTTATGGAGACCATCGACACACTAGCCCTGACCCTCGGCGCAGGATGGGCCGCCGGCATCAACCTCTATGCGGCGATTCTGATGCTGGGATATATGGGAATGACCGGCCATGTCACCCTCCCCCCCGGCCTTGAAGTACTCAGCGATCCCATGGTGATGGGCGTCGCCGGCATTATGTACTGTGTCGAATTTTTCGCCGACAAGACCCCCGGCGTCGACAGCGGCTGGGATACCCTGCATACCTTTATCCGCATTCCGGCCGGCGCCCTGCTCGCCGCAGGCGCCGCCAGTGGTTTTGAAGTCGACCAGGCGGCGGAGCTGGTTGCGGCCCTGGTGGGCGGCACCCTGGCGGCCGGTAGTCACTTTACCAAGGCGGGCTCCCGCCTGATGATCAACACCTCACCGGAACCGGTAACCAACTGGACCGCCTCGATCCTGGAGGATCTGGCTGTGATCGGCGGCCTCTGGACCGCACTCCACTATCCCACAGCCTTTATCCTGCTGCTGGTGATCTTTGTCGCTCTGGTGGTTTGGCTGCTGCCCAAGATATGGCGCGCCCTGAAACGGTTGTTTCATCGCCTGGGACAGTTTTTCGGTGGTCGCAGTGAAGAACCACCCCCCGCAGATTACTCTGCCGAAGAGCGCAACGAGACCTTGAAAACCCTGTTCAGAGATAGCCCTGAACCCTCGGACAGCCTGAAGAAGTAGGTGGTTACTTACCCTTCAGACGGAGATACTCAGAACGGGTTCTTACCAGACTATCCTCGATGGAGACACCCTGGAACCAGTTGCCGGTCAGTCCCAGGGAGAGGGGCTGAAGCTGTTGATCGATCCACTCGACCCTCTCGGCATGACCCAATCGCAGTGCCGGCAGGCGGTTTGCCTGGCTGATACTCGAGAGAATCGCCGACGGCTCCACGCCTAAAACCTCACAGATCCTTGCAAGTCGCGCCGACTCATCCAGACGTCCGGGACGAAAGTGGAAGGTAAAGGCCCGATAGCGGGTATCGGGCACCAGATCTCTGGAGACCACCGAATAGAAGTCGTCATCCCGACCGATAATTCCCGCCAGCAGAGGCAGATCCAGATCCTCAGCTTTGAGGATCACGGCATGGCTCTCGATATCCGCCATCTCGATCTCTTCCAGGCGCTTTGCCAGGTCGGAGATGGATTCACGCAGTAGATTCGCTGCGACATCCGGCGCCACCGCCAGGGCCAGGCGGGATGCCTGGTATCTCTCACCATCCCCTGTTGTCACCTGATACCCGCCCTCGCTGGAGGCCAATGAGACCACGGGCGCCTGAGTCTTGATCTCCAACCCGGCGGAGAGGCCTTCGACAAACGTCTGCAAGCCACTGGGGCCTGTATAGCTGCGCAGAATCTCCTTGCGCCTCGGTTTCTTACGGAACAGGGCGTCCGCAGGGAAGTCACCGGCGGGCTGACAGACCACCGCATCCAGTGCCGGCCCCAAAACCCGGGCGTAGTTCTTGCTGCCAATGATGCGGGCGTAGTAGTCACGGGCGGAGCTTCCCGCCTTCTTACTCATCCAGAGCCTGGGCAGAACACCCAAGAGCTCAAGAAAACTGAGCTGGGAGGGAATAGCGAGCAGGTTCTCTCCACTCTGTATCTGGAAACGCAGCTTCTCTTTCGCCTGCAGACTCTCCAACTGGCCACTCTCTTCCAGCAGCGTAAGCAGATTGCCGTAGCTGTTGTAGCAGGTATGCGCTCCCAACTCTGCCCAGATGGGGCCATCCGGGGTTTCGAAGTGGTGGGTGCGAATAGCGCCACCGATATGGGGACTAGCCTCCAATACCAGGGTCGACAGCCCATCCTGCCTGGCCATGGAAGCCATGCCCAAGCCACTGATGCCTGCACCCACTACCAGTAGATCGACACTCCGCTCACCCATGAATAAACCCTTTCTACATGAAGCTTTGAGATTTAAGACCTTAATGGATTTTTCTCTCAATGAATACTGAGATAGACCCGAGAGAAAATCCGAGACATGAAAAAACCGCGCCGGGTAACCCCAAGCGCGGTTCTTTACAGATTGACTTTTGCCTAGCTGCAGCCGCCCCCGGAGGAGGAACCGCAGCTGCTGCAACCGCCGCCTACGGGCTGCAGATTGTTGAAGACAAAACTGGCATTGCCGTCTCCCCGATCGACAAAATCGATCTCGACACCACGCAGATACTCCAGGGTACCGTCATCGACGATCACCTTGAAATCGCTGCACTCCAACACGCCGTCATTGTCATTGATGGCATCGCTGAAGGTCATTCCGAAGCTGATACCGCTGCAGCCGCCAGGGGTGGCGAACACGCGAACACCCTCAATGGCATCGTCAACCTGTTGAAAAAGTTCGCTCATTTTGGTCTGCGCGACGGCGGTAAGGGTCAAGTCTGACTCGGTCAGAACGTTGGTACTCATTCCGTACACTCCTAAAAATCTATAAAACTTGAAGGGCCTGTTAACACTAATCCAATGCCCCCTGCTGGAGGCAAAAAGCCTCGGCCCTCCGGTCGCACCCGAAGGAAGTACCCTTGGGACGCCACCTTATTGGCACCTTAACAGACGCAACAGGGCGTATTGGATTAAGTGTTAACAGGCCCTGGTTGACCACATGGTAACAAAAAAGCCACCGGCATGGTCAATTAACTTATAAATTCAGTCGGTTTTTCTGGACTCAACTCAGTCAGCAGATCAGCTGATTTCGCGCGCTGAGATCGTAGAGGTGACGCTCTGCGTCGAGCAGATGCTGTCCCCAATGGAGATGGAAACCGGTGTGCAGATCCTCAACCGCCTTGTCCGGTTCTGCATCCAGCATCCTCAGACCACTCTTGAGTTCGCAATAGATGTCGGTCAGGTCATCCGCCAGGCTGCCGCTCATGGTCTGACCGTCACCGGCCACATCGAACTCCATCCAGTAGGCATCCCGCTCACCAAGTAGCTGACGCAGGTGGGTATAGAGCTCGAAGCGGGCATCCAGATCCGCTACGGTATGGTGGGCATTGTCAGGCTTCGGCAGATTGAGTCCGGCCACGGCGGCGTGCAGACGGGGCAGCAAAGAGGCGACCTCCTCCAACCACTGGATATTGCCCTCCTGCAGGCTCTCCACCAGGACACAGTAGTGGCGTGCTACCGCCTCCAATTCACTTATTTTCGGACTCATGAACCTTTCCTCTCAGCCGTAACAGATCAGTCGCAAAGCGCCCTATCCCTGCGGGATTGACTGGCTACAGGACTGAAAAAGGCCGTCTCCAAATTGTCAATGTCTCACATCAACCTTCAACCAGAGTCTAGCAGTGATATCCACCAATCCTAGGAAAAACCCTTAATCTCACTCGCTGTTTCGATTAAAAAAAAGTATTTCACTTTTTCCCGATTCGAGCTTCATCGGACCTCCAATGACGACAAATCAGGATAATTTCGCCCCCTCAAGTGGGTGATTCCGGTACAATTTCTCCATGCAATCCTCACCCTTCCCCATACCCATAGTGCTGGCCATTGGAGGTCACGACCCCTCCGGCGGCGCAGGCATCCAGGCTGACATCGAGGCCATCGCTGCCAATGGCGCCCATGCCGTCACTGCCATCAGCTGCCTGACGGTTCAGGATAGCTGTAACGTAGAGGCACTCCATCCAGTAGCCCCTGAAATCTTGGCGGCCCAAGTGGAAACCCTCTTCGCAGACCATCCTGTGGATGCGATTAAGATCGGTCTTATCGGTAGTCCAGAGGTGGCGGAATATCTCCTCTCCCTGTTACAGGCCAACCAGAAGACCCCTGTTGTTCTGGACCCGATTCTGGCTGCAGGCGGAGGCAATCCACTGGCGGGAGAGAAAATTGTGCAGCGGGTTCGCGAAATGCTGCCCCTCTGCGATCTCATCACCCCGAATACCCTTGAGGCACACAGACTCAGTGGACTCGATGACGACGCCGACGCTCAAAGTTGTGCCATCGGACTATTGGACATGGGAGCAGAGTGCGTACTGATTACCGGTACCCACGAAGCAACAGGCGAGACAGAAATAACCCACCGGCTCCTGCAACAAGAGAGGGACGAATCATCCTGGCACTGTCAGCGACTGCCGGGGGAATATCATGGTTCAGGTTGCACCCTGGCCTCAGCGATCGCGGCCCATCTCGCCAAGGGAGTCGAGATGACAAAGGCGATTGAGAAGGCCCTCGATTACAGCTGGCAGAGCCTGAACCACGGCTTTCGAACCGGACGCTGCCAGTCTCTGCCCGACCGCCTCTATTCACTCAAACGTTTTAGCCGGAATCCCCATGACTGAAGCCCTTAAACTACGTGGGCTGTATGCCATAACCGATCCCGGCCTGTGTCCCGATGAGAGCCTTGCCGACCAGGTTGAAGCGGCGCTGAAGGGCGGCGCAAGCGTTATCCAATTCCGCGACAAGCGACCGGACCGGGAGATACGCAGATCTCTGGCGAGCCGGCTATTGACCCTCTGCCGGAAACATCAGGCACTGTTGATCATCAACGACGACCTCTCACTCGCCAGGGAGACCGGCGCCCACGGTGTCCACCTGGGCCGGGACGATGCTGACATTCACCAGGCGAGAGAGATCATGGGTGACAAGGCGATCATCGGCATCTCCTGCTACAACTGCCTGCAACTGGCCCAAGCGGCAGTTGAAAACGGCGCAGACTATGTCGCCTTCGGACGCTTCTTCCCCTCCCGCACAAAACCAGAAGCGGTCCAGGCCACCCCTGAACTACTGCAGATCGCCAAACAGAAGATCGATCGCCCCCTGGTTGCCATCGGCGGCATAACGCCGGAGAATGGCGCACCGTTAATAGAGGCGGGAGCCGATATGCTGGCGGTGATCCACGGGGTCTTCGGCCAAGCCGATATCCGCAATGCCTGCCAACAAATGACAAACCTATTCGAGCCCAAGGAGAAGTCCACATGAGCCGTTCCCAGGAACTCTTTGCCGACGCACAAAAACATATCCCGGGTGGCGTCAATTCCCCCGTCAGGGCCTTTCGCGGTGTTGGTGGTGACCCGATCTTCGTGCATTGTGCCGCCGGCCCCTACCTCTACGACCCAGACGGTAAACGCTACATCGACTATGTCGGCTCCTGGGGACCGATGATCCTCGGCCATGCCCACCACGAGGTCATCGAAGCGGTTGCCTCAGTTATCGACAAAGGACTTAGCTTCGGCGCCCCCACTGAACTTGAGACACAGATGGCCGACAAGGTCTGCGAGTTGGTGCCGAGCATGCAAATGGTACGCATGGTCAGCTCTGGCACCGAGGCCACCATGTCGGCGATCCGCCTCGCCCGCGGCCACACCGGGCGCGACAAGATCGTCAAGTTCGAGGGCTGCTACCACGGCCACTCCGACTCCCTGCTGGTCAAGGCAGGCTCCGGTATGCTGACACTGGGTGAGCCCTCCTCTCCCGGCGTCCCCGCCAGCCTTGCCGAGCACACCCTGACACTCAACTACAACGACAGCGGGCAGGTGCGCGAACTATTCGAAAAGATGGGTGAACAGATCGCCGCTATCATCGTCGAACCCGTGGCGGGCAATATGAACTGCATCCCGCCGGTGCCCGGCTTTCTGGAGACCCTGCGTGAGGTTTGCGACCAGTATGGCGCAGTGCTGATTTTCGATGAGGTAATGACCGGTTTCCGCGTCGCCCTGGGCGGCGCCCAGGCCCACTACGGCATCACCCCCGACCTCACCACGCTGGGTAAGGTGATCGGCGGCGGCATGCCGGTAGGCGCCTTCGGCGGCAAGCTGGAAATCATGCAGAAGATCGCCCCTTTGGGTCCGATCTATCAAGCCGGCACGCTGTCAGGAAATCCTGTTGCCATGTCAGCGGGATTGCAGACCCTGGAGCTGATCTCGGCCCCCGGTTTCTATGATGCACTATCGACAAAGGTCGAAACACTCGTCGATGGCATCATGCAGGCGGCCAGGCGTAACAATATCCCGCTGACGGAGAACCATGTCGGCGGCATGTTTGGACTCTTCTTCACCGATCAATCCCAGGTCAACGACTTCGCCGGCGCCACCGGCTGTGATCAGGAGCGTTTCAAGGCCTTCTTCCACGCCATGCTGGAGCGGGGGATCTATCTCGCACCTTCCGCATTCGAAGCGGGGTTTGTCTCAGCCTCCCACGAAGAGAGTGATATCCAGGCCACCATTACCGCCGCCGATGAGGCCTTTGCCTCGTTGAGCTGAGAGTAAATATGGCTCAAAGGAGGGGAACGACATGGATAACCCTCCTCTGGCAGGTGATCGATACTGATGACAGCCGTTAACCCGCATGAGTGAGATCTTCACCCCGCTGCTGAGCTGGATCTCCGACAACCCCTTCTGGGCCGGAGTGGCGGTATTTCTGGTCGCCTTCTCGGAGTCGGTGGCGGTATTCGGTCTCTTGATCCCCGGGGTGGTGGTGATGTTTGGCATCGGCGCCCTGATCGCCACCGGCACCCTCGAGTTCTGGCCCGTCTTCTGGTGGGCGGTGGCCGGCGCGGTGGCAGGAGACAGTCTCAGCTTTTGGCTGGGTCACCACTTCCAGGATCGCCTGCGGGAGATCTGGCCCTTCAGCCGCCATCCGAAGCTACTCCATCGAGGCATCGACTTTTTCCAAAAATATGGCGGCAAGAGTGTCGCCATCGGCCGCTTCTTTGGTCCTGTCAGGGCCATCATTCCCCTGGTCGCCGGTATGATGGGAATGGGTGCCTGGCGTTTTCTGTTTGCCAACATCCTCTCCGCCTTCGCCTGGGCACCGGCCTATCTGCTGCCGGGCATCGTCTTCGGCGCCTCCCTGGAGCTGGCCTCGGAAGTCGCCCTGCGGCTGGTGATACTGATGCTGCTGACGCTGTTTATCGCCTGGCTGCTATTCGTCATCGTCAGGGGGACGTTTCGACTTATACAGCCCCATGCCACGCAGATCGTCCAGCGAGGCTTCGAGTGGGGTCAGGCGCACCCCGGCTTTCGCTCCATCTCCCGAGCCCTGGCGGATCCAGACCATCCCGAGGCCAAAGGGCTCGCCTCTCTCGCGACCCTATTGCTGGTTACCAGCATGCTATTCGTGGTGCTGGCTGGCACCGTTTTAGACGGCAGTCTGACTCGTGGGCTCGACCTCAGTGTGTTCAATGCCCTGCAGAGCCTGCGCAGCCCCTGGGGCGACCATCTGATGACCGCGTTCAGCGTCCCCGGCGACCTGCCAGCTTTCATGATTATCGCCACGGGTCTCACTGCCATTTTATGGCTGCGGGGTCAAAGGCGGGCGAGCTACTATCTGCTGGCGGCGACCATCTTCGGCCTGCTGGCGCCGCTACTGATGAAATACGGCCTACGCATACCCCGTCCACCGGCAGCAGGGGAAAGCCTGGGACCCTGGTCATTCCCCAGCGCCCATGTAATGCGCACACTGACCCTGTATGGCTTTTTCTCCATCATGATTGCCCGCACACTGACCAGCGACTGGCGTTGGTTGCCTTACTCCCTGGCGGCGCTAATTGTTGCGGCTGTCGCCCTCTCCAGGCTCTATCTGGGTGTCCACTGGTTAACCGATATCCTCGCCAGCATCACCCTCGGCACCGCCTGGATTGCCTTCCTGGGTATCGCCTATCATCGCCATGTTGAGCCGATCAGCCGGAGGGCCCTGCTCCTGGGCAGCCTGATGTTTCTCATCATCCCCACCGGGGTCTATGCCCTGTCGGCCCATGAGAACAGGTTTAACAGCTACCAGGCTGAGCCAGAGGTCGTGACACTTCCACTCAGTAATTGGCAGCAATCTGTGGATAAGCGATTGCCAGGCTACCGTAACGACATCCGTGGCAGAAACGATCACCCGTTGAATGTGGTCATTGCCGGTCAGCCCGATTGCCTGGCTAAGGCGTTATCCCCCGGGGGGTGGCAAAAGGCTGAGTTGCTCGACTGGCACAATCTGCTACGCCTGCTCTCATCCCGCGCCCCGCTGCAAGATCTACCGGTCACACCTCAGGTACATGACGGCAAACATGAGACTTTCGCTCTGGAGAGAATTGTCGACAAAAACAGCCGTACACTTCTGCGGCTCTGGCCTACAACGGTCCAACTGGGAACTGAAGGGATCCCCGTCTACGTGGGTGTCGTCTCCAGACAACAGCGCTCTGAGATGCTGAATCTGATCACCATTCCCCGCACTGACCACTCCTTCCGTCAGGCACAGGAACAACTGTTACATGAGGTCGAGCCGCTTAACACGAACAATTCAGTCATCGGCGGGCGGCTGTATTTCGATCTATCGGCGGAGAATTCCTGCATAGATCATTGATCAAATAGACAAAAGCTGGCTAAAGTGAATGACAGTCCGGCCGAAAAGTTATAGATAACGACAAGGCTGTCATTAAAATGTAAAAAAACCAATCCCTGACAGCGACTTGGGTGCGAGAAAGTATATTGAACATACGCCATCTAAGAATTTGGATTTTCAGCCTCCTCCTTATCCTGGGCCAGTCACTCGCGACCGCATCAGCTGATGAGGTGCGCATTGGCGTACTGGCCAAGCGTGGTTACGAAAAAAGCCTGCAGAAATGGGAGGATACAGCTAGCTATCTGAATAATGCCTTGCCTCAGCACCAGTTCAAGATAGTGCCGATGCGATTCGACGACATCCAGGTTATCGTAAAAAACAGGCTGGTCGACTTCGTTATCGTGAATCCCGGAATCTATGTCGACCTTTCGGTCAAGTATGGTGTGACACGCATCCTCACTCTCGTCAACGAGTTATCTGAAAAGGTCAGCATCACAAAGTTTGGCAGCGTGATATTCACCACTGTGACAAACCATGAGATCAACAATCTTGTTGATTTGAAGAACCGGAGACTCTCAGCAGTCCACCCCACCTCCCTCGGTGGATGGATAATGGCGCTAAGAGAGATGAAGAATGCCGGTGTCGAAACCTGGGACCTGGCTTCCCTCTCCTATCTCAACACCCACGACGCAGTGGTCAACGCGGTACTTTCGAGAGAGGCCGACGCAGGAGTGGTCAGGACTGACACCCTCGAACGCATGGCTAGGGAAGGCAAACTGGATATCGATCAAATCCGCATCATCAATCCAGAGCAATATGACCTTTTTCCCTATGCGATCAGCACTCCACTCTATCCGGAGTGGCCCTTCGCCCAACTACCCCATACTCCGCAACAGCTGGCAAAGGATGTCACCATCGCGCTGCTCAAGCTACCACCTGACCATGCAGCAGCAAAGAATGCTCACATCAGGGGCTGGACCATCCCTGAAAACTACCAGCCGACCGAGAACCTACTCAAACAGCTGGAGCTACCGCCCTTTGATACGGAAATAAAAGAACAGCTGATCGAATCGTTCAAGCTGTACTGGTACCTCTTTTTACCCGGCATTCTGATGTTACTTTTCCTGGCGCTGCTCAGTGTCAGAATCGTTCGTCTTAACCGCTCACTCAGTGAACACAAACACAATCTGAAACAGAGTGAACTGGCACAAATCGCCACCTTTGAACAGGCCGCTGTTGGACTGGCGCATGTTTCACCATCCGGCCAGATCTTCAATATGAACCAGCGGCTATGCACCATCACCGGACACTCAAAAAATGCCCTTCTGCATACCAACCTAATGGAATTGATCTTGCGCGAGGACATCGCAACCGTTACTAACGCCTTCGACACGGTTAAGCCGGGGAAAGCGAGCAGTGCCGTCGTTCGATTTCGTCTGCGCCGTGCTGACAACACACTCAATTGGTGTCAGCTTACACTCTCCTCTGAGACCACTTCAGATATCAATAGCAATTTTCTTATCGCTGTTATCGACGACATCGACTACTACAAAAGACTCGAAGAGGAGAAACTGTCGGCCGAGAATCAGAAAAAACTGATACTGAATCTGGCGGAAGACGGCATCATCGGCCTCGACAGCGAAGACAAACATACCTTTATCAATCCCGCAGCATTACAAATACTGGGATACACCATTGATGAGATGATCCAGCAGGAGAGCCATTGCATATGGCATCACAATAATCTCAGCGGCAATGACCAGCAAAAGGATAACTGCGCTATTCTGAATGTCCTGAAGACCGGGGAGGTCTATCATACAGAGAGCGACGTTTTCTGGCATAAAGATGGGACCGCCATAGAGGTGGAGTATATCTGCACACCCATCAACATGGGTGAAACCATCACCGGGGCAGTGATCGTTTTCCGGCCGATCGAGTCAATCCTCACGTCTGCTGAATAACATGATCAACAGACGATTTCTGAAAAATTATGCCCTCGCCATAGTTATTCTCCTGATAGCTTCTGCCCTGCTATTTCTCTTCATTCAGAATCAGTTCAAGGACAACCTACTCATCAGGCTCAAGCTTGAGTCGAACATAGTTTATAACCAGTTACATAAGCAGATTGATACGACGATGAGTGAGATCAGATCTGATCTACACTTTCTAAGCGAAAAAGAGGACCTGCGCCAATTACTCAGCACTAATCGTCAAACAGCTACGCGAAAGACCATCGAACAACTTTGGATCTCCTTTTCCAGACAACGCGCTCGCTATGATCAGATCCGCTTGCTTGACCTAAATGGCCAGGAGATCGTCCGCATCAACTACAACAGCGGCCAACCTTCAGCTGTACCAAACAAAGCACTGCAATCGAAGAAAAACCGATACTACTTCTCAGAATCAATCATTCTGGATAAAGGTGACATCTACGTCTCCCCACTTGATCTCAACATAGAGCAGGGTGAAATCGAACTTCCACTCAAGCCGATGATCCGCTTTGCCACACCGATCACCGCCAAAAACGGCAAAAAGATCGGTGTCGTGGTTATGAATTTTCTCGCTGAAAATATGTTGGAGGATTTCAGAAGAAGCTCGACAGGCTTCACCGGTAAAGCCACTTTGATCAACAATGACGGCTTTCCTTTATCCAGTCCCGACAGCGCCTTGAACTGGAACTTCATGTTTCCTGACAGCCCGCAAACAGGAGAACAGGCAAGGCATCCTGAAATTTGGAACAAGATAAAACATGAGCAGAGAGGTCAGGTACTCACTGATAAGGGCCTCTTTACCTATGGCTCTTACAGCCCGCTGAATAACTACGAAAGCGGCAATTGCGATAACTGCCTGATCATACTACTCAGCGTCTCCAAAGACCTGCTTGAGAGAAAACTCAACCTTGAATTAAAACAGGCCCTGCCTCCACTAATCCTGGCTTTGATCTTTATCGGCATCACTGTTGGCATTCTCCTTTGGCACATGGAAACGAGGCGTTCCCAAGAAGAAGAGATCAACTCACTCAACCAAGAGATCACCCAGGAACGAGACCTATTCGTGAATGGGCCCGGGGTTATCATTAGGACACGAAACGAGATCGGTTGGCCGGTAGAATTCATCTCCAGCAATATCGAAGTTTTTTTGGGCTACAATCAGGATCAGTTTCTCAATGGATCACTCAGCTTCTCCAGCATCATCAATCCTGAAGATTTAAAACAGTACATCCAGGAGATTGATCAGATCGATTCACAGGGCAAGGAGATCCTAAAACGCTCTCCCTATCGTCTGATCGACAGTCACGGGGATAACAAATGGGTACAGGACATCACCCAACCTATCAGAAACAAGCAAGGCAAAATATCCCACTACCACTCGCACATCATAGATATCAGCGCACTCAAGGAGACTGAGCATAAGCTCAAACGCTCACACGACTATATTCAGCGCGTAGTCGATACCATTCCAGATCCCACTCTTGTCATAGATGTCAGTAACTATCAATTAATGCTTGCCAACAATGCAGCCCGAAATCTCTACAATGGCAGCCGTAATATAGGCCGCGGTATGACCTGCCACCTTCTTTCGCATAAGCGCGAGCAGCCCTGCACCGGGATGAATGATCCCTGCCCCATTCAAGAGGTGATTCTCTCCGGTGAGACAGTTTCGGTCAGACACAAGCACTTCACCGAGAAAGGCAAGTTGTTGTTTGTTGACGTTCTCGCCACACCTATCTTTAACGAGAGCGGAACCAAAGTCGTTCAGGTCATCGAATCTCATCGCGATGTTACAGAAACTGTTGAGCTGGAAAAGCAACTGCAACAGATGGCAACTACCGACCGGCTGACAAAAGTCTACAATCGCATGAAGTTCGATGAGGAACTCAAGAACCAGATCGAGTGGGCTAAATCCACAAAAAACCCTCTTGGTCTAATCATGTTCGACC
>JBNKMQ010000360.1:0-4105 GCA_050293225.1 Sedimenticolaceae bacterium | reverse complement strand
GGGTTACAACCGTATGACCACCGTTGAAGGTCTGTTCGGTGCTGGTGACGCTGTCGGCGGTACGCCTCACGCCTTCTCCTCCGGTTCCTTCACCGAGGGTCGTCTGGCCGCCAAGGCTGCTTGTCAGTACATCGATGACGGCAAGGCTGCAGGCATCCAGGTCTCTCAGGAGCAGATCGATCGTCGCAAGGCTGAGATCTACAAGCCGATGGAGCACTACAAGATCTATCGTAACGAGATCGTTGCCGGTTCTGTTAACCCCAACTACATCAACCCCCGTCAGGGTCTTGACCGTCTGCAGAAGCTGATGGACGAGTACGCCGGTGGTGTAACGGTTAACTACATGACCAACGAGAAGCTGCTGCACATCGGTCTGAAGAAGATGAAGACCCTGGAAGAGGATCTGGAGAAGGTCGCTGCCGAGAACATCCACGAGCTGCTGCGTGCGTGGGAGTTGAAGCATCGTCATCTCGCTTCCGAGGCTGTGATTCATCACACCCTGTTCCGTAAGGAGACCCGTTGGCCTGGTTACTACTACCGTGGTGACGCCATGAAGGTCGACGATAAGAACTGGCATGTGCTGACAGTCTCTCATCGCGATCCTAAGACCGGTGAGTACACCATGGAAAAAGCACCTCTGTACCACCTGGTTGGTGATATCGAGGATAAAGCCTTGGCCGAACTGAAGGCTAAAGAAGGTAAGTAAAAACAACAAATAGGAGCCCGCAAGGGCTCCATTTTGTCTTAAAGGGCCAATATTATTGTTGGCCTTTTTTTTGTTTGTATGTTACTAATTTTCGTCCTTAAATTTGGCGGTGTGATTAGTGACAAGAGGGTAGACGGCGATAAACCCTTTGAGAAATGAGTGCTTTAGCCTTGTTTTGATGCCGGTCTACTTCTGAACTTTCTTAAATATAGAGCAGCTGATGAATATTATTGATAAGACAGATGAAGAACTTCTGGAGATCGGTATTCCCTGGTGGGAAGAGTTGATCAAGTACTCCAACAAGGGGCAGTACGGAAAATTCATCCGCAACTTCTCCTATGATCTGCTTCTCGGTCTGAACGAAGTGGAAGTGGGAAAACAGTTTGCCAAGAGCGAACTGACCCGCAGTCTCGATACCAACTACGATTTTCTCGGTTTCATCCGCAGGGGCGAGCACGTCTCTTTCCTGTTCCGGGTTCGCAGTACCAAGAGAGAGGGTGAGTGGCTGGGCAGAATGGTGCTCGGTTATGAGCGAGGCGAGGTTAAGATTTTTGCGGCATCAATTTTCTAAGCAGCTATGAAAGAGATCATCCAACACCACAAGCTCGTTGAACTGAACTACAAGGTTCTCGATGAAAAGACCGGACAACTGCTATCCACGGTAGAGTTTCCGATCAGCTATGTGCATGGTGCAGACCAGGTGCTTGCGACTCAGGTCACCGCTCAGCTGGAAGGTAGGGCTGAAGGCGACATCATCGAGGTTCCCATCGACGGCAATATGATCTACGGTCCCCGGGACGAAGGTCTGGTCTTTACCGATCACATCGAGAATGTGCCGGAAGAGTTCCGCGAAATCGGCATGAAGATTCTGATGGAGAACGAGAAGGGTGAACCCCGGGAATTTATCGTCACCCGTATGGATGATAAGACCCTCACCGTCGACGGCAACAATCCGCTCTGTGGCAGAGATCTGATCTTTAAACTGGAGATTCTGAAGGTCAGGGATGCAACGGATCAGGAGATCGAGGCCGGTACCAAGGTGGTTAACGGCCCCGATATCGAGTTGGGTAGCGACAAGATCGTACCTATCTGAACACCCGTCTACATGTTACTGAAGGGATCATCGTACAGCAGGATGCTGACATAGGGGGCATAGGTCAGAACCGCCCCCTGGTTGGGTCCCAGTTCATTGAATGCATGTAGTACCTGCGCCAGAAGGGCATCGCTGTTGGTGTCCTCCTTCAGCGCTTCCAGCGCCTGGACCAGGGGCTTGACCTCTTCAGGCTCAAGATGCTGATTGAGCATCTGAATGGTCTCATCCAGTCTTTCGATCTTAATGTGCTCCCGGTTCTTGGTCAGCGGGGCCTCTTCTGAGTCATCAAAATTCGCCGGTTCTTCCAAGACCTGGGCATGCTTACCCACTGCGCGGGTGGTGGCAGCCGACTGCAACCCGGCAAAGGCATTGAACTCCTCGAAAGCCTTCTGTTTCAGCGCGCTGACAAACTCATTGAAGGCCTGGGTATTCGGCTTACCGAGAAAAAGTGAGACCAGGGGTTCACCATTCACACGACTGTTGAAATGGAGAAATGACTTGCTGATGACAGGCTCAGGATCGAGTACAGTCAACATCACCGTCATGGTCTCTTCCGGTTTGAAGGGCGCCTTTATGCGAATATCTAGATGGTCGTCGACCAGCTCAAACTCCTGAGTGCCTTTGAAGAGATCTTTCTGTCTGAGTTTCATTAGTTGCTGAAGACCTGCTTCATGAGGTCGGCAACATACTCATGACCAAAAGCGTTTTCACCGCAATGGATAATCTCCTGCTCATCACCGATGAAGGCCATATAGGGACGAACGGTGACGCCATCCTCTTCAATATTCGCCTGACCGTCGATGGTGCTGGTCACGCTGAAGGCGATCTCGCCGGTCAGATCTCTCAACTGGTCGCCGGTGATTCCACCCTGGGCCAGCTTGAAGCGAATCTGCTCGATGATCTCGCGCACAAGAAGCTCTTGCAGTTGTTCAAATTTCTCTATATCAAGTATCTGTTGCATCTTGGTTTTCTTTCAGATTAACGCAAAAAATCAATTATACACTTTCTCTTTCAGGCTTTTCAGCCTTTGCCAGACCGCCTTCAGCGGATTGATCTCCTTATTGCTGAGAGGGGTATTGTCGATACAGCTCAAGCGCCAGCGTTGACGGCGCTCAGACATCCAATCCTGCTTGTAGGCATCGTTGCCGGTGAGAAAGTCGATCTCTTCGACCTTGTCGATATCGATCACATGCCGCATCAGGTAGGCGATGAGAATGGAGCCGGGGGAGTAGTGCTTCCAGGCCTCATCATAAGCCAGTTTGAAGATGCTCGCCTTGCCGTGGGCAACAAACCAGAACTGGGCAGCAGCAGGCTGCTCATTAATATAGAGTACGGCGAGTCTTAGCCAACCCGCCCGGGCAAACCGTCTGGCGAGACCTTCGACAAAAGGTTCAAACACCTCATTCGCCTTCCAGCTGGCGTTATAGACGGAGCGGTAATCCGCCAGTGCCTGGTCCAGATCGCTGTCTGTATAGAGCTGAATCCGGTAACCCTGTTCGCGCTCCAGTTTGCGTTGTTTGCGCTTGACGGTGTTTCTAACCCGGGAGGGACGGGCCGCCATGTAGTCAGCAAAGGAGTCACCTTGGGTTCGATGAATCCAGTTGTAGAAGTGGAAATATCGGTGGCAAGTGAAGCCGCTGGACGCCATCACCTGCTGTAAAAGCTGCAGGTTGCTGTCATTCTCGGCAACCGGCTCCAGCTGCAGAGAGCTAACCGGCACGGCTCTCAGGCCCTCAATCAGACACCTCAGGGTTTGCTCCTGTCGGTTCCCATCCAGAAGCAGACTGTAGAGCGAGGTATAGAGATGTTTCAGCGGGTGGCAGTGGTCGCCATCCTGTTGCGACAGAGGGAGGAGGGCGACGACCTGGTCCCCATCGAGTACGCAGGCCAGCAGAATGGTGCGGCCCTTTTCCCTGCCGTTTTCCAGCAGGTTCTCAAACCAGGGCCGGGAGAAGAATATGCTCTCCTGCTCTGCCGCTGCAAAGAGTCGATCGACGCTGGCCGGCAGCTCCTCCCAGCCAGCGTAACAGACGAATCTCATGCCTGGATTAGCCTTTACAGGCCCTAGTTCATCGCATCGCTACCGCTTTCTCCAGACCCCGCTGTCATCTCGATCATCTCCGAGACTTCCAGGGTGCCGTTGATCTTCAGGAAAGGACAGCTCTGGGCAGCGGCCAGGGCCTCTTGCATCGAACCCGCGCGGATAATGCTCATACCAGACATCGCTGACATGGTGCCGGGGGAGGTCTGTCCACCCGGCTGGACCGTATGCGTGTCCTTGAAGGGGATGGCGGGACTGACTACCG
>JBNKMQ010000359.1:0-1945 GCA_050293225.1 Sedimenticolaceae bacterium | reverse complement strand
GGACACCTCCGACGCCTCCATCGCCTGTCGTCAGACCGGGCCGGTCTCCCTCAACCCAAAAATCAGGAACGGCTCCCGGGATGGTGAAGAGGTCTTCAAGCAGCGTACCTCCATCCTCTTCAAGAGCATGCAGGTAGTTCGCTTTTACGACGCCCGACGACAGACCCTCATCTACCTCACCTACAGCGACAAGCTGGTGGACGGCTCACCCAAGAACAGCATCACCGCCGTCCCACTCTATCAACCCGAACCTCCCAAGCTGCCCGTCCCAACCCATCAATGAGCCAGCCCCTGCACACCGGCCGGCTGATACTGACGCCGGAAGATCCCTATTTCGTTCCGAATCAGCCTGATGCAATTCTGCATCGTTTGGAGAAAATCGAGCTTATCGGGAGTCCTCTGAAAAATGGCAACGGCTATCTATTGGGTGATGCATTCATGCAGCTGGTTACCTTCATGGGCTGCTCACCGGCTATCCTTCTTGAACCCAATCAAAGCGGCGAAGCCTTCTGCCACCTTCTCAGCAAAGGCCCCTATCCCAAGCCTCAACTGATCGAAGGTAAAAACACCCGGCCACCCCGCTGCACCGCTTGCCGAAAACGGATTAACGAATGGAATAGGCTGTTTCAAGAGTGGTCCGAGAAGGAATCCGGCTGGACCTTCAGTTGCCCTCACTGTCAACAAAACCAGGATCCGGCCGCACTCGACTTCCGGCAAAGTGCAGGATGCGGCCGCTACTTCCTCTTGATCGAGAATATCTTCCCCCAGGAGGCAATCCCCTCCCCCACTCTACTCAAAGCACTCCGGGATGAGAGCCAAGATCAACCCTGGCGCTATTTCTATCAGCAGGAGTGATTTCCCCTCCCCCATCTGATCTGACCGCTTTAAATAGTCTCAGGTTACAGCGAGATAACTGACACAAACCAAAGAACCAAAAAGTTCTAAAGCTGGAATCAGACATGACGATATATCCGGTACAGCAAGGCAGTACTAGCTGTTGACTTCATCTTCTTATGAGAACTCTAGTATGGCCTTATTACGAGCTTTAACCATCAGCAAAAAATTGTGGCTACTCACCATCGTCACCGCCATCGGCCTGGTTGCAATCACAACCCTGGCTTTGGAGGAGTACCACCAAGGGCTCATGGATGAGAAATCGCTACAGACCCAGGTACTGGTCGAAACCGCACACAGTCTCATCGCCGCTCAACACACCCACGCCAAAAACGGTGATATCAGCATGCAAGAGGCGCAGCAGCGCGCCATCGATGGCATCAAGGGTCTGCGTTATGGCAACGAAAACTACTTTTGGATCAATGATATGGATGCGCGCATGGTAATGCATCCCATCAAGCCTGAACTGGATGGTAAGGATATGGCCGGTTTCACCGATCCCACCGGCAAAAAGATCTTCAGTGAATTCGCCGCTATGGCCAAACAGAACGGCGCCGGATCTGTACCCTATAAATGGCCCAAACCCGGATCGAGCGAGCCTGTGAGCAAGATCTCCTATGTCAAAGGTTTTAAACCCTGGGGCTGGGTGGTCGGCACCGGCGTCTATGTGGATGATGTAGAAGCACAATTCTGGAGCAACGCATTCGTACTCACAGCTACCGCTGTGACCCTGCTCGCCGTACTGCTGGGGCTTTCTCTCGTAATTACCCGCAGTGTCGTCAAGCCACTGGTTGCCACCACTGCCGCCCTGGACGACATCTCCAGTGGGGACGGCGATCTCACCCGCAGGCTGGATGAGAGCGGCAAAGATGAGATCGCCACTCTCTCTACCGCGTTTAATAGATTCACCGACAAGATCGAACAGATCATCATCAACGTCAGTCAGGTCAGCACCCAACTCGCTACAGCCGCAGACGAATTATCCAACACGACTTCGCAAACTCATGAAACCATCACGAATCAGCAGACTGAGACTCAGCAGGTAGCCACC
>JBNKMQ010000358.1:0-1819 GCA_050293225.1 Sedimenticolaceae bacterium | reverse complement strand
GAATACTACCTGGACGGTATCGGCCAAACCCAAGTCAACAACAAAGTCGACCTGACCTTTGCAAGAGGCCTTCGTGCTATCCTGCGTCAGGATCCAGATGTGGTGATGGTGGGTGAGATTCGCGACCTTGAGACCGCACAGATTGCGGTGCAGGCGAGTCTCACCGGCCATTTGGTCATGTCAAGCCTGCACACCAATACCGCCATCGGCAGCATTACCCGCTTGCGTGACATGGGCGTGGAGCCTTTCCTGCTCTCCTCAAGTCTGGTCGGCGTTCTCGCGCAGCGTCTGGTGCGGACGCTCTGTCCTCACTGCAAGGCCCCGGCCCAGGCCAGCGAACGTGAACTGACCCTGCTGGATAAACCACCCGGTACCGAATTGACGCTCTATTCCCCGGTCGGCTGCGACAAATGTCATGGTCATGGCTATATGGGACGTGCCGGTATCTATGAACTGATCACCATAGACGAGTCACTGCGCGACCTGATACACCAGGGCGCAGGCGAAGGTGAAATGCTGCTTCATGCCAGACAATTCAGTGACAGCATCCGCCATGACGGTATGCGCCGAGTCATCGAAGGGGTGACTACGATCGACGAGATTGTTCGTGTGACCCAGGAGGGGTAAACCAGCGTGGACGCCTTCGAGTATATCGCCCTGGATGCTGCCGGTAAGGAGAAACGCGGCGTGCTGGAGGGAGACAGTCCCCGGCAGGTGCGGCAACAACTGCGCGAATCGGGACTGTCGCCGCTCACCATCAACTCGGCCAGCGGCAAATCAACCGAACGAAAAAACAGCCTATTCCAAAAACGCATCAACGCCATGGAACTGGCACTGCTCACCCGGCAGATGGCGACCCTTCTGCACTCCGGCCTGCCGTTGGAGCATGTACTGCAGACCACGGCCCACCAGACCGACAAGCGGCATGTGGAGCGTACTCTGCTGGCGGTCCGCGCCAAGGTACTGGAAGGGCGCAGCCTTGCCGACGGGTTGAGCGAATTCCCCAAGACTTTCCCCGAACTTTACATTCGCACGGTTGATTCCGGCGAGGAGTCTGGCCACCTCGACGTGGTCTTGGAACGCTTAGCCGATTACACAGAACAACGTCAACAGATGCGGCAAAAGACGATCTTCGCCCTTTTCTACCCCGCCCTGCTGAGTATCGTCTCAGTGCTTATCGTTGCGGGTCTGCTGACCTTTATCGTGCCTGAGGTCACCCGGGTGTTTGAAGACATGTCAGCAGACCTACCCTGGATAACCCGCGCCCTGATGGCTACCAGTGATGCCTTTCGATCTTACGGATTGTTCATTCTCCTGGGTGTGGTGCTGCTGGTGATCTTTCTCAGCTCTTTGCTTAAACGCCCCGGTCCAAAATTTGCTTGGCACCGCATGCAACTGCGACTGCCTCTGATGGGCCGGCTGGTCCGGACAGCCAATGCCGCCCGCTTCTCCCGTACCCTGAGCATCATGGCCGCCAGCAGCGTACCGATTCTGGATGCTCTCAAAATCGCCTCCCAAGTGCTGACCAATCTGCCCATGCGACAAGCTGTGGAGGAGGCGGCGGCCAAGGTGCGCGAGGGTACGAGCTTGTATCGAGCCCTGGAGAAGACCGGTTACTTTCCTCCCATGACGCTCAGTTTGCTGGCCAGCGGTGAGGCCAGCGGTAACCTGGAGGGGATGCTTGAGCGGTCTGCCGATATCCAGGAGCGAGAGATCGAGACTCTGGTCTCCACCATCAACGGGCTGTTTGAGCCCATTCTCATTCTAGTCATGGGTGGTATTGTGTTGGTCATCGTGATGGCCATACTGCTACCTATAT
>JBNKMQ010000357.1:0-11785 GCA_050293225.1 Sedimenticolaceae bacterium | reverse complement strand
CAACTCTTGACGCGGTTAAGGCGTGGCGAACACAAGATCGAAAACACCGGCGCATATTTCTGGTTTAACTTTTACAAGAAATATTTTGGATCACTGGCAAATGAAGAGGTCGCTGCTAATAATCTGGCATTTTATCTTTATCAGACAGGCCAGTATGCTGAGGCTGAAGCGCTTCTTTGGCAAGTTGTCGACAGGCTGCCTGACAGAACTGTTGCGCATCTAAATTATGCGGATGCTTTAGTTAAAGTTGGCCAGACCTACCAAGGTGATCCGGGTAAAGATAAGATGCACTATCTAACCTATATCGGTCAGATGTTATATGACAAAAAGGGTCAGCGTATTCCCAAGCGACTTAAAACAAAGTATTCAGATTACTTTTCCCTGCTTACTACACTGAACGCAAAAGTGAAGAAAAAATATGTTGTGCTCGCAGAGGCTTGGGGTGATCTGAATAATGATGAACTGGATGATGTTTCTTTGGTTGTCGAATTAGCCGACCGTAATAAAGTTGAGGATGTTGAAAATCAGGGTGACAGACTACCTGATCATAATGAGCGAATATGGCTTGTGTTTCTTGCTGAAGAGAACGGAGACTTTAATCAAATCGGATTGAATGACTCCATTCTTCCGCCAGATGAAAATCCTGGCTGCGATGATCACCTGGGTATGATTACCATAACCAATGGCAGTCTCTATCTGCATACTGGTTACTGGTGCAGCGCGGGTAGTTGGGGCCAGGGAAGCGTAAAATACCAGTTCATTTATCGAAAGGGTCAGCTACGTTTGGCGGGAAAAGAAGAGATGCACGACAATAGAGCATCGGGTGACGGAGAATCAATCAGCACCAATTTTCTTACCGGACGTCAGAAGGTACAACAAACTATTGATCACGGCACTCCGGTGGGGCAACCGGTTTGGAGTAAACTTGAAAATAACGCGGCCGTCTTATTTGAAGACGTAACTTACTAGTGCAAATAAAAAATATAAAGCTAGGCCCGAGGATCGAAGAGTCTGATTACAGGCAAAAAAAGACCTGACATCTGTCAGGCCTTATATGATGGTCTGGGTTTGCCCTCTAAACTTCAGTCTCAGGACTGCTCCAAACCAATCTCATGACGGCGCGTCGGCGGATATCGGTGATGCGATCTGCAAACTCCTGGATGTTGACGTCCAGCAGGTTGATGATCTCGAGCTTGGACTCACGCTCTTTCATCATTTCGCTTGATTCGCCACGCAGGCGATAGATCTCACGGCGTTCCAGCTGATGGCGCATCTCGACGATATTGCTCGCGGGGGCAGAGTGGACCTGGTGTAACAGCGTTATCTCACGGTTTGAGATCTCTTTGTCGAGCTGCATCATGGTCTGGTCAAGATTGGCCAGTATCTCCACCTGCTCATTGCGAATGGTAAACAGGTTGTCGACGCCCTCTTCAACCCAGTTCTGAATCTCACGCAGGTACTGATCCTTCACCTGCTGCATGATATCCAGAGAGTCGGGCATGGAGCTCAGGTGCTCGAATACTTCCAGCCAGCTCTCCTCTTCGTAGTTGAAGAGTCTGTCCATGTAGTGAAGCAGCAGGTTGACAGAGTGGCTGTAATCGTAGTCCTGGTAGCTCTGGCTGATGGATTGGAGGATGTCCGCAAAGTTGGCGGCGGTTTGGGCAAAGGCCCAGTCATTCTCCGTCTGTAGACCCTTGGCGTATATCGATGTCAGACGATTAAGCAGTCTGAGATAGCCGTCTGCTTCCAGCTGACTCTTGCCTGAGCGAAGCAGGCTTGAGATCTCCAGCAACATCTCCTGCAGTAGACCGATATCGCTCTCTGCGGGTCTGGAGAGGGAGTTTTCCAGGTAGTCGAAATATTGCTTGAGGATATGACAGCTCTCCTCCTGTTCCATCATAGGAAGCTGCTCGACACTCCGCAGGCGGAAGGTCTTTGAGCTGGCCTCTCTGGGCTCTGGCAAGAGATTGTCAGTAATTGAGCTGTTCATGGTCCTCTCGATTCAGATCCTGGATCATTTAGAGAATCCGTCTAAAGCACCATTATATTACCGATTACTAATGCTTTAAAAGTAAAATTTGATAAATTCCCAGGGTAGTTACAGGGATAACCCTTACAAGCATTTTACGGCAAATTTGTAAAAAACTTGAGGAATTTGTTCCTTTATGGGTAACTGGCTGAAATCAATAGGGAAGTTATTTTTTTTCTTTTTGATTACAATGTTTGCCGCAATCTTCGGCTGTCTCCTGGGCCGCAGACTAGATCGATACAAAGAGATGGGGTATTTCATAATGTATTTCAATAAGTTAAGGCTGACGGCTGCGTTTGTTGCTATTGCCGGTCTGTTTCTGCCTGGGCTGGTTTTAGCGGAAGAGGCCAGTATGAATGCCGCCAATACCGGCTGGATCATGACCTCAACGGCGCTGGTGCTCTTCATGACCCTGCCGGGTCTGGCCATGTTCTACGGCGGATTGGTACGGACCAAAAACGTGCTCTCCGTGCTGATGCAGTGTTTCGCCATCGCCGGCATGGTCTCCATTCTCTGGCTGGTGGCCGGCTACAGTCTCTCTTTTGGTGAGGGTAACGACTGGATCGGTGATTTCAGCCGGGTGTTGATGGCTGGGGTGGGCAAGGAGACTCTTGCTTCCGGCGATATCCCCGAATCTCTCTTTATGTTGTTTCAGATGACCTTCGCCATCATCACTCCCGCCCTGATCGTAGGTGGCTTTGCCGAGCGGATGCGTTTTTCCGCCATGTTGTTGTTCAGTGGGATCTGGTTATTTGTGGTCTATGTGCCGGTTACCCACTGGGTCTGGGGCGGCGGCTGGCTCGGCGATATGGGGCTATATGATTTCGCCGGTGGCACTGTGGTGCATATTACTGCCGGTGTGGCCGCGCTGGTGGCGGCAGTGGTGATGGGTCCCCGCCAGGGTTTTGGCACTTCCTCCATGATGCCCCACAACATGACCATGACCATCGCCGGCGCTGGCATGCTCTGGGTCGGTTGGTTCGGATTCAACGGCGGTAGCGCGCTGGCCTCCGACGGCAGTGCGGCGATGGCGATGTTGGTGACACATATCTCCGCTGCCACTGGTGCCATGACCTGGCTGGTGCGGGAGTGGATCAAGTTCGGTAAGCCCAGTGCCTTGGGCGCTGTGACCGGCATGGTCGCGGGTTTGGGTACTATCACTCCGGCTTCGGGCTTTGTCGGTCCCGCAGGGGCGCTGATCATCGGTCTGCTGGCGGGTATTGTCTGTTTTTCAGCCACCAACTATCTGAAACAGGTATTGAAGATCGACGACTCCTTGGACGTCTTCCCCGTGCATGGTGTCGGCGGCATCCTGGGTACCTTTCTCGCAGGCATTTTCTCCTCTACCTCTTTGGGAGTTTTCTCGGGTTATGGGTTCAACGAGGGGGCGGGTATCACCTCAATGGGAGGGCAGGTCAGTGTGCAGCTGATCGGAATTGTCGCCACACTGGTATTCACTGCCGTGGCCAGCTACCTGATCCTTAAGCTGGTCGATCTGCTGATCGGTTTGCGTGTCGACAGGGAGCAGGAGATCGAGGGTCTGGATATCGCCCTGCACGAGGAGCGGGGCTACAACGAAATCAGCTGATCAGACTGTTTAGCTTGAATCTGACGATAGCGTCCCGTCGACCTCATTTATAATTGGAGGTTGGCGGGACTTACTTCCCAGGGCCTGTTTTGCGGGATCAATCCCGCCGATAGCTGGCCAGAGCGCTGTCGGTTTCGTAGATAGAGACCTCCACCACCGGAAAGCCACCTTCGGATACCTGATCGAAGATCAGCTTGGCGATATTCTCTGCCGTTGGGTTGCTCTGCATAATATAGAGGCGTTCCCCCGCCTCCTGCAGACTTGGCAGTACCGGGTCGGCTTCATGCAGCAGCATGTTGTGATCCAGATTCTCTCCGATCCAACCCTTGATGAAGTCACCAATATCGCTGAAATCACACACCATACCCAGCTCGTCCAGGGTGTTGGACTCCAGGCGGATCACCGCGGTGGCGTTGTGGCCATGCAGATGCCGGCACTTCCCCTTATGCTTGAGAAGACGGTGTCCGTAACAGAAATGGACCTCTTTGGTGACGCTGTACATGGTTCGAAATTGGTCGGTTTTTGTGAGGTGCAGAGTATAAGGGCTGAACTGGCATCACGCCATCCCTGTTTGTGCTGCAGTGCGGAAAAGTCAAGGAATTCTCAGGAATGTCGACATAAATGGATAGACCCACTACTGGAATGTCGCAATGGACGAACAGAGTCAATTTATCGAGGTCGCCCGGGAGGCGGTGGAGCAGCTACGGCGAATCTCCAAAGATTTCCCTCAGCTGGCCTCGAAACAGGTGAGGATCGCGCTCGATACCTGGGATGAGGAGATGTTCAAAAAGGGCGAGGTTATCTGGCTGCAGAAGGAGCATAAACGGTTACTCAGGAGTGCCATGGAGAGCCGGGCGGAGGAACTGGTTGAGGCAAACATGCTCGATGACGCCCTGGAGATGATGAATGCAGAGTTCGACAGGGAGATGGATTTCGATGCCCTGATCGATCTGGTTGGCCGCGAGCGATATACCGAAGCGCTCAAGCGTGAGGCCGCGGAATTGAAGGTGAATGCGGTCTCTCCGGAGCAGACGGCAGCGCTCTGGAACAGCGCCGGTAAGCCCCCCCTGGGCGATGGGGTATGGACGGCAACCGCTGTCTCGGTGTTGATGCGCTGATTACTTCCGGGTCAGATAACAGGCCGTGACCAGGTGGCTGGCGTTGTATTGATAGCGTCCATGAAAGACCAGATTCGAAGGAAACTCAATCTCACAACGATCTGTCGGCTCAAAGCGAAAGATGCCATCCGCTACATCTTGCAGACTCACTGACTGAAAACCAAAAAAGCGACCCACTAACGGGTAGTAGCACTTATACAGACTCTCCTTGGCACTGAAAATAAGCCGTTCCGGTAGAGGCTCGCCGCTCTCTTGCAGGAGAAACGCGTCCGACTGGGTGTGGATATAACCCTCGGTACCTTGGGGCAGGGGCATCAGAGGTTCCACATCGAGCCCGATGCCGGCGATTTCACTATCCTTAGCGGAGGCGGCGATACAGAGGCCTCGGCAGTGGGCGATGCTGCCGACATAACCTGTCGGCCAGAGTGGCTCACGTCGTTCTCCCCGCAGAATCGGTATGTCGGGGGCATTCAATTCGACCAGGGCCTGATGGGCGGCATGTCGGCCGGCGCGGAACTCCCTGCATCGTTTGTCGATGGCCCCTTCGATGAGTTTCTCTTCTGCATCCCGTAAAGCGGTCTGCCACATCTCATCGTCGGCAACCACAAGGCTGATCTCTGGGGGGAAGATTGATGAGAGGTCCATGCTGATCCGTCGTGTTCTGTTCAGGGCATTCTAGCAGTCACCCGGCGGCAATGGATCACTACGGATAAAAAAACGGTTGACCCTGATTTTTTCTCAAGGCATTCTGAACCGATGAATCTGATCAGCAAAAAACCGACCTGTGCAAAGCGCCACCGTCTATCGGTGTGGATGCGCTCGCATCCGTCTGCGTCTGGGGGATTGAGTATCAGCTGACCGTTTTCTGAATCCGATTTCACCAAGGCCGCAGATGGAAGCATCTGCGGCCTTTTTCGTTTGAGCCGGTAAATTTTTCAATCAGGAGGTTTCTCATGTCTGTCCCGGCCGCCTACATCGGGGTTATTTTGATCTGGAGCAGTACCCCTCTCGCCATCAAATGGAGTGGCGAAGGGGTGGGCTATCTGTTCGGTGTCACCGGACGGATGGTGATCGGCGTGATACTGGCGCTGCTGGTGCTGCGACTGATGGGCCTGCCGATGCGATGGAACCGGAAGGCGCGAAAGACCTACCTGGTGTCGGGCTTCAGTATCTATCTGGCGATGAGCTCAGTCTACTGGGCGGCGCAGTATATCCCCTCCGGCTGGGTCTCGGTGGTGTTCGGGCTCTCGCCCATCGTGACCGGGGTGTTTGCCCGCATCTGGTTGAGTGAACAGGGTCTGACACCGCCGAGACTGATCTCTTTGCTGGTTGCCCTGGTGGGATTGGCGGTGATCTTCGATGTGGGTCTTCAAGCAGGTCCTGAAGCGGTCTGGGGATTGGCGGGGATGCTGGTCTCTGTGGTGGTTCACTCTGGTAGTGCGGTCTGGATCAAACGCATCGATGCAAGGCTGCATGGACTGACGGTGACCTCCGGGGGGTTGGTGGTGGCGGTTCCTCTGTTTCTACTGAGCTGGTTTCTGCAGGGAGCGTCCTGGCCTCAGACGATCGACAACCGGGCCTTGGGGTCTATTGTCTACCTGGGGGTTGTCGGCTCGGTGCTTGGCTTCGCCCTCTACTACTACCTGCTACGGCATGTGGAGACGACAAGGCTGGCCCTGATTACCTTGATGACACCGGTCTTCGCTCTAATGGCCGGGCAGTGGCTGAATCAGGAGGTCATCGACGCCGGGGTCTGGGTCGGTACTGGACTGATCATGCTCGGCCTGGTGGGTTTTGAGATGGGTAGCCGTCTCTGGCCTCAACCGCGGCCGAGCAGACCCAGAGAGAGCGAAGGCCAGTAGGTGATCAGGAGTACCGCGCCAAACAGGAGCAGGAACCAGGGAAGGGTGGCGCGGTAAATCTCGGTCACCGGGCGGTCGAAGCGGTAGCTGGCGATGAAGAGGTTCATCCCCACCGGCGGGGTGAAGTAACCGATCTGCATGTTGGCGAGGAAGATGATGCCCAGGTGGATCGGGTCGATACCATACTGCAGAGCCACCGGCAGCAGCAGCGGGACCATCAGCACCAGGGCGGAGAAGATATCCAGCATGGTGCCGAGAATCAGCAGGAAGATATTCAACAGGATCAGGAAGGTGAGCGGGTCCGATACCCGCTCATGCAGCCAGTTGAACAGCTCGGTAGGGACCTCCTGATCGATCAGGTAGTTAGTGGAGGCGAGGGAGAGTCCGAGGATAACCAGTATGCCTCCCACCAATAGCATCGCCTCCCGCATCACCATGGGCAGTCTTCTGAGGGTGATCTCCCGATGGATGAAGACCTCGACGATAAGGACATACATGGCGGTTACCGCCGCAGCCTCGGAGATGGCGAAGTAGCCGCTGTAGACGCCACCCAAAACGATGATTGGCAGGGGTATCTCCCAGGCTGCCTCTTTGAGTGCCTCCCAGGCCTCGCGCTTGGAGAAGCTTGAAAGGGCGACCTGTCGGCTTGACCAGTAGCTCCAGGCCAGCAGGATCAGTAGCATCAACAGGCCTGGCAGAATTCCTGCGATGAACATCTCCTCCACGCTGATGGAGCCGCCGATCCCCAGCTGTTGCGCCACCACGGCGTAGAGGATCAGGGGCAGGGCGGGGGCGAAGAGCAACCCCAGACTGCCGGAGGTGGTGACCAGCCCCAGGCTGAAGCTGTCTCGATAGCCAGCCTCTTTCAAAGCCGGATAGAGCAGGGCGCCGATGGCTACAATGGTCACTCCTGAGGCGCCGGTAAAGGCGGTAAACAGGGCGCAGGCGACCAGCGAGACGAAGGCCAGTCCTCCCGGCATCCAGCCCAGCAGGGCCTGGGTCAGGCGAACCAGTCGATGGGGGGCGTTGCTTTCACTGAGCAGGTATCCGGCAAAGGTGAAGAGGGGAATCGCCAGCAATACCGGCATCTCTGCGAGACGGAAGAACTCGATCGCCACCACGGAGAGATCGATCTCGGATTGATAGAAACCCCAGAGGGCACTGGCGCCGATAATCGCGAACAGGGGGGCACCGAAGAGCGCCAGGATGATCAGACCCACCAGGATAAACACTATTTCGTTTTCCTAAGCAGGCGTAGAGGCGCGCTGAAGAGGAAGCGGATCGCCATGATGCCGAAGCCGATGGGGATGATGATCTCCCCCAGCCAGGCAGGCAGGCTGCTGTAAAGTTCAGTACCGTCCTGCCACTCGAAGTAGACCAGACGTGCGGCATGCCAGCTGATAACGGCACAGACTGCGGCACTGAAGAGATCGGTTATGCCATGACTGATCTGATTTCCACGCTGACTTAAAAAACGGGATAAGAGATCGATACGGATGTGCCGGTCGTCATGGGTGGCGGCGATGGCGCCCAGCAGTGCCAGCCAGAGCACCATCAGGCGTAGTGTGGGATCGGCCCAGAAGAGTCCCATATCGAACAGGTTACGCAGCAGGATCTGTCCTGCCGCGAGCAGGATCATACTGCTGAGCATAAGCGCCATCAGTACCTCTTCGATACGGAGACTGATTGATCTGATTTTTTCCAGCTGGGCAATCATAACCCGTGGATTATAGGTGGCTTAGGCAGTGCCCGCTATCACAAATAGCTTTAGTGCTGACAGGCCGTGTTAACTGGGGCTCAATGAATGTGTATCGCCAGCCAGATGCAGTGGGGCTGGTGGCTGGTGGTCAGTACCCGATGGGGTGTGTTGGCTGGGATCATGACATGGTCGCCCCGGTGCATTTGTTGCACCTTGTCACCCATCTCCAGGCGTGCGTTGCCTTGCAGCACGCAGACCCACTCGTCATGGGATTGGGTACTGATCTCGGTCACAGTCATCGGCGGACTGAGGATACGCTCAATGGTTATACGATCATTTTGCAGAATGCGTTCAAACTCCTCATGGGAGCCTTCCGCCATTTCGGGTTTGAACAGGTTGGCAAGAGACATGGATAGTCACCTGTAGGTTACCTGAGTTGGCATCTGTCGAGGGTGTCAGATGCCGTTGCAAGATCTTACCAAGATGGCCGCTGTTAGCAATGGCTTTGTGCAATCGACAGGTTCGACAATCGGTAGGATTGCCTGTCTGCCTGAAAGATCTAGCGTGAACGCTGAATCAACGCCTGCATCTTGGTCAACATCTCGGCGGTGAAAACCTTGTCTTTTGCCAGTTGCTTGAGCATGGTATTGGCGTGTTTCTCCCAGGCCAACTGCTGCTCCAGGCTGGGTTGCTCCAATGTGATGCCCTGTTGTTCCAAAGCGGTCAGGGCCTGTTCATTATCCTGCCGGTTGATCTGGTCGAGCTGTTTGAAGGTTGCCTGCAATGTCTCGCTGACGACTTTGCGATCCGCCTCGCTGAGACGTTTCAGGGCCTTCTCCTTGATCACCAGGGAGGCGTAGAGGTAGACCAGGGGGACGTTGGTCAGGTGTTTTACCCGAGTATGCCACTGCAGGGCGATGGCGCCGATGGGGGAGCTGGCGATGGTATCGATCAGGCCTGTCTGCAAGCCGGTCATGACATCGGTCACAGGCAGTGGGATGGGGGAGATGCCGAGGGCCTTGAACATCAGTGCATTGACTTCATCGCCCTCGGGGATCCAGATCTTCAGCTTGCGCATGTCATCCGTCGTCTTCACCGGGGAGTTGGAGAGCAGATAGGCAAATCCTCCCTCGCTCAGGCCGTAGCTGACAAAGCCGTTTTGTTTCAGGCCTGCGATGATGTCCCGATCCATCTCTGCGCGAACCGCGTCCACTTCCGATAGGCTGCGGAATTGAAATGGCAGGGTATAGACCTGGGCGTCTTTATAGATGGCAGTAAGTCCACCGCCGGTAAGAGCGCCACCGTGCAGCTGTCCAACCCGGATCTTACGCAGCACGCTGTTGTCGTTGCCCATCACCCCGCCGGGGTAGTAGCGGATTTTGACCCGGCCGTCGGTCTCCTTTTTTATCTTCGCCGCGGCCGCACGCATCTTTTTCATCCAGGTGGTGCCGTCCGGTGCAATGGTGGCGATCTTCAACGTGGTGGCTGCCTGGGCGGGCAGTGTCAAAGCGGTAAGCAGGAGGATTGTTGTTATCAAGCGAAGCATGTTGGTTCTTTCCTAGAAATAGTCGTCTCGCAGCAGTTCTTCTGCCTGCTGCTGGGCAATGATGTTGGTCAGGGTGAGCCCCGGCGAGATCGGATCGGCTGAGATGACCTCATTCAGCAGGCGGTCGTGCAGGGTCTGATCGAACACCAGGCGGGCATAGTGACGGGCATACTCCACTTTTACGATCAGGTCGCGTTCGTTGGAGAAGTTCAAGGCCGATTCGAAATGGCTGCGTCCGATCTCGGGTTTGCCTCCGAGAGAGGGGGGTACCTGGCTGTTGATCACCCCAAGATAGAGCTGCGCCCGGCCCTTCTCATAGGCGGGATCGAGAGCGACGACCCAGGCGAGCATGGCCTTGGCTTTGGGCAGATCGGCAATGGCGTTCCAGTCATCCGAGTGGGCCTCTATCCAGCCCGCCCAACTGGTGGCGTAGAGATAGATGCCTTCGATCTCGTCAGGGTCGACTGCTTCAAGATTGGTTGCGAATGCTGCAAAGGGTTGTTTGAAGGATTGGCAGAGTTTTTCTGTCTCCTGGCAGAGACCCCGGGCGGCATAGTCGAGGGCCTTGTCGGTCAGTCGCTGCTTGCGAGCCGGGTCGGAGACCAGCCCGCCTGCATAGCTGCCGTAGAGCTTCGCGCCTGCATAGAGCAGACCACGATCCGTGGGATCGCCCTCGATCAACGAATCTATCAGCAGTAAATAGGCAGGTGCTCCACTGCGTACGATCTCCGGGTCGCTCTGGTTGAGCATGGCGTTGGAGAGATTGTTCGCCAGCTGGTCGGTGGCCATGGAGACGCAGCCGGAGATATAGGCGGCGAGCAGAAGTGTCAGCAGCGGTTTCAGGGGCATGGTGATTGGATGGTTGTTTCTAATATTATCTGATTGTTATTGCGGGGGATCAGCGGTGTTTCTTGCCCACATGTTCGATGTGGTGGAGCCAACTGTTGAACATCATGCCGATGGAGCCGCTACCGGCACGGCGGCCCTGGAATGTCTGAAAGCAGCTTTCGTCTTCTGTTGTGAAACGGGCTGAGCCGATATTCAGAAACAGGAAGATCAGGAAAACATCCAGCACCAGCAGAGCCAATACAATCAGGGCATGTTGGAAAAGGTCCTGTTTGATCCACTCAGTGACTGCGCCATAGCTGGTGGCAGCCAGATAGAGGCTGCCGAAAAAGAGGCCCACGGCCAGCAGAGAGAAAAGATCTGCCACCCGTTCATGCTCTCTCGCATACCCTTTCATACTTCTACAGACAGACATGGTCAGCGCCTCTGTCGATGAGTTTTGATAGGTCCAGCTTGGTCATATGCCCTGAGATTAGCTGGCAAGCCGATCGATCTCAAGCGCTAATTGTGTCTTCTCAGATGTCTCTATCGAATTTGTGACATCCCAATGGCTGATAGCTGCGAAACCAACAGAGTCCACGCTGTTTGGAGGTAGAGTTGAGTTGTGTATAGTGTCAAGCAGCTTGAGATAAGTTCTGATTACCGGATCAAAAAAATAGTTTGAGAACAGGGGGGAGCCGGAGATGGAGACCATCACCAATCTGATAAAGGGCCTCAACGGTATCGTCTGGGGCGAGCTGATGCTGGTACTGATTCTGGGTACCGGCCTGCTACTGATGATCGGTCTGAGACTGATGCCGCTGAGGCGGCTCGGCTACGGCTTCCGCATGTTATGGCGAGGCAGGGAAGGTCTGGGAGAGGGTGAGATCAGCCCCTTCAATGCCTTGATGACCTCTCTCTCGGCAACCATCGGCACCGGCAATATCGCTGGGGTGGCGACGGCTGTTGCCATAGGTGGACCGGGAGCCATCTTCTGGATGTGGTGTACCGCACTGGTCGGTATGGCCACGAAGTATGCTGAAGCGGTTCTGGCTGTTCGCTATCGTGAAGTGGATGAAAACGGCAATCATGTCGGCGGCCCCATGTACTACATCAAG
>JBNKMQ010000356.1:0-3620 GCA_050293225.1 Sedimenticolaceae bacterium | reverse complement strand
TTCCGATCTAGCGCGTATGGCCTCCAGATAGTGCTCCGGATCGAGGCCGACCCGCTCGGCCTGAGCGCGAAAATAATCGAGATCGGGCGGTTCATTGAGCACCTGACCGAGGAACAGCGTCGCCAGCTGGCGCCCTTTGATAACCAATGGCGTGGCATAGTCCATCAAACCGTTGTCGCAGTACGAACCGGATACCAGGCCGGGCTCCAGGGCCGCCATCAAGCTGATATTGCTCTGCTCACAACTCAGCTTGGTTTCGGGATTGACACGATGAAAGTGGAGACAGGCATCGGTCCAGCCAGACTGGGTGATCAATTCCCCACTGGGACCGACCAGACCATTGGGAATACCTGTGGCCTCGTAATACCTATCAAGCACTTCGGAATAGGCTGCGATATCGATCAGATCACCGAAGTCGATCTGATCGATGAGGTCGTTGGCTGGGTTGTGAGACATACCTTTACCCTTCTCACTATCTGCTTATCTCTTTGTTATCGGCCGCACCGAATTTCTCTGAAATAAACCTGAATCCGTGGGTTCATGACGGCCCATAGCGCAAGCGATTGATTCCCCAGCGGTTCAAAAAATACCCGCTATGGGTGAAGCTAAGATTTTTTGATTCCACTGGGAAACCAATAGCTTACACTCTGCGCTCGCCATGAACCCACGGATTCAGGTTAAAGTTTTCGCTTACTAGACATCATGTTTTGACCTTTTTGGCTGTGCAACTGATTGCGACCACTGGAGGATGATTGATATGAAGCGGTTTCAGGAAGCGGGTGCAACATGCAGGCAAGCTGCATGCTAGACCCTATGTACTCATCCATGCAACTCCTTGGAATGGTAGGCTATTGCTAGTCGTTGCGCATCCTACAGGGATGCACAAGTGTCGTGGGCAAAGGTTGAGGGGTAGGGCGTTCCGGTGTCCTATACTTTGCATATGGCCAGCCCAAACTAGAGGAACCGCCATGGCTGATACCGCCTCCCATCCGCAGGTTGGAGCCCCCGACCCTGAATTGAGAACTTCCCAGATCTTCGATGAGGCGGATCGCGAGAAGCTTTCGCTGGACGCCGAATTGGAAGTGGGTATCTGCTACTTTAATGACGGGATCTATCAGCTGGGTGATTTTGTCTGTAGCGGAGACGAGCTACTACGCTGTGAGGAGTATGGCATCTGGGTCAGGGAGGGCAGCTGCTACGAGAAGTGAGGCCCGGTTTTTGTCTCAGGGCGACATCGCTGGTGCTCGTCGTGTTCCGGGGGGGACGCATCGGGTTTACAAAGACCTAGTTAAACCTTACTTTGGTATAAGCCGGCTGGGGTGAGCTTGCACAAGTCAATCGACGGATATTCTCAAATCAACCCTGGTCAGTAAGTGCTCAAATTCAGCGAAGATAGGCCTCTGCGGCGTATCGGCGCATCATCCTCAGGCTGTTGAAGTAGTAAGCGTTCTTGCTCACGGCGCCCTTCATGATGCGAATCCAGCCCTCACGATCGTACCGGTAGAGCGGCAGCACCAGATTTTCCAGCTTGTCGTAGAGCGAGTCGGCGTCTTGCTGATCCATGTCGGGCATCTCCGGCGTGCCGATGGCCCACCCGGTAACCTGTTCGATGCAGCCCTCTGACCACCAGCCATCCAGGATACTGAGGTTTGGAACAGCGTTAAGCGCTGCCTTCATGCCGCTGGTGCCGGAGGCTTCCATCGGGCGTTTCGGTGTATTCAGCCAGATGTCCGAGCCGGAGACCAGAGCCAGGGCTAAATCCATGTCATAGTTGGGCAGATAGACCCAGTGAAAGTTATCGCCTACGGCTTCGCAAAGGCGGTGAATCTCCTGCATCAGGGCCTTGGCGGGTCCATCCCTGGGGTGGGCCTTGCCCGCCATTACCAGTTGCAGCGGCTGTTTTGCAACGATCCTTTGCAGACGCTCTGGCGAGGAGAAGAGCAGATAGGGCCGTTTGTAGGCGGTGATGCGCCGGGCAAAGCCGAGAATCGGCAGCGCCGGATCGAGCTCCATCCCGCTGTGCATCCTGATCCGCTCGATCAGGGTCTGCTTCGCTTGCTGATGGGCTTGCCAGAGGGCGTTGTCGGGGATCTGATCGGCACGCACCAGCAGTTCCGGTTCATGTCGCCAGCTAGGCACATACCGGTCATAAAGCTGACGGAATGCGGGCGCTGCCCAGGTGGCGGGGTGGATGCCGTTGGTGATTGCATGCACCCGGTAGCCGGGGAAGAGGTTTCTCGAGGTTTCGGCATGGGATTTGGCCACACCGTTGACATACCCGCTCAGATTCAGGGCCAGGCGGGTCATGTTGAGTCGGTCCTGCCCAGCCAGCTCCCGCAACAGCACCAGATCGATATACTCGCCGAGCATTTCGGTCACCAATACATAGTCGAACTTGTCCTGTCCCGCCTCCACTGGCGTGTGGGTGGTGAAGAGACAACGATCCCGTATGTCCGCAACGTCGTAGCTGATCTGCTCCTGCGGGTGCCCGTCCTCGCCCCGCACCGTCTGCAGCAGCAGTTCCATTGCCAGCAGGGCGGAGTGGCCCTCGTTCATGTGGTAGATGTGAATTTCAAAGCCCAGGGCGCGCAGGATACGCACGCCGCCGATGCCAAGGACGATCTCCTGCTTGAACCGGTATGCGTCGTCCCCGCCGTAGAGTGAGTCAGTGATGGCCCGATCTTCCGGGGTATTCTCCTCCAGGTTGGTGTCGAGCAGGAGAACGGGCACTTCGTAACCGCCGCCCCCTTCGATGGTGTAGATCCAGGCCTGTACCCAGACATCCCGCGATTCGAGGGGGACGCAGATCTTGGCCCGCAACGGCGTGCACCACTTTCCCGGCTCCCAGGGATCCGTGCTCTCCAGCTGATTGCCATCCGCCTCGATCTGCTGTTGGAAATAGCCCTGGCGGCTGATCAAAGTCACCCCCACCAGGGGGATCTCCAGATCCGCCGCCGAGCGCAGGGTGTCCCCGGCCAACACGCCGAGACCGCCACTGTAGGTGTGGATCTCGCTGCGCAGACCGATCTCCATGGAAAAATAGGCGATCGAGCGGCGATTTAGGAAAGGTTTGAAGCGGGTTCGGTTCATAACGGTAAACAAGTGACCGGGAAATGGGGAAACCGAGATTGAGCGTTGACGCTGATGTCTCGCTAATAGCATAGACCAGCCGGAAAATTTAATTTTGACTTTGAGTGGGATGAATCGTTAATTGCATTAGCGAATTCTAAGTTATTTTTCGCGGATCTTCAGTCGCGACACTGTCCGTGCGATATTCAAAACCACACCGCCTAGGCATTCGATGACGGCAACACCCATTATTTGAATCTCTGCGTGCAAGCCATCAGCCGCTCAATGCTATGGCCCCGTGCGGTCTGCTTTGGTTTAGATGGTTGGGTTTGGGGGTTGATATCGGAGATATCTCTTGGAGGTGAGAGGTAGTGGCCCTGCACGTAGTCCACTCCCGTTTCGAAGAGGAACTGTAATATCTCAGCGCTTTCGACATATTCAGCGACGGTCTTTTTACCTAGAGAATGGGCGATATCGTTGATGGACTGGACAATTGCCCGGTCGCTGGCATCGGTTGCAACACCCCCGACAAACAGACCATCGATTTTGAT
>JBNKMQ010000355.1:0-16687 GCA_050293225.1 Sedimenticolaceae bacterium | reverse complement strand
CCACATCTGAGAGCGTGCCACCGGCGGCCTTTGCCACTGCCTGCAGGTTATCGAAGACCCGGCGGATTTGCGCCTCAATCTCACCCTCGACCATCTCCATGGTCTCCGGCACCAGAGGAATCTGTCCTGAGAGGTAGACGGTCTGTCCCACCTTCACGGCCTGCGAGTAGGTACCTATTGCTTGCGGGGCCTGGTCTGTACGGATGATTTCTCGGCTCATGTTGTCTCCTTAGGCGCTTGAACTCGATAGCATTCACCAGCTATCCGATTGCTTCAAAATACAGATATGAGTCCAGATAACTGGATTAACTTGGAAGACACAGTATGCCGATTCGTGGAAAAACCACAATTGAAAATTCAGACCGGATAGTAATTAGGCTTGCGACTGTGACTTGGATGCGCGATTGGATTTGGCACCTGGACCCAATTCGGAGATATCCATCGGATGGGAGAGATAGTGTCCCTGCACAAAATCGACGCCAATCTCATGCAGGAAGCTGAGTATTTCAGCATCTTCCACATACTCCGCCACCGTCGTCTTGCCTAATGAATGGGCAATGTCGTTGACCGACTGAACGATCGCTCTATCCCCCGCATCCGAGGCCACGCCTCTGACGAACAGACCATCGATCTTGACGTAGTCCACCGGCAAATTCTTCAGATGCGAGAAGGAGGAGAAACCGCTACCAAAATCGTCTAACGCGAAACGACAGCCCAGGATACTGAGCCTCGAAATCAGCTGATTGGCCGAGACCAGATTGGAGACTGCGGAGGTCTCGGTAATCTCAAATATCACCTTACTGGAGTCTATCGCCAAGCTGATAACCAGCTCTTCAATCATCTCGATCAGCGCCATATTGGTGATTGTCTGCCCCGAGAGATTGATAGTAAATGTCCCGGTATATCCCTGCTCCTGTAGCTGCGCCAGCTTCTGGAGTGCGGCGTTCACCACCCAGCCATCGATCTTATCCATCATATTGAAACGCTCTGCGGTCGGCAGAAAGGCGCCAGGGAAGACCAGCCCCCAAGTAGGATCATCCAGCCGCAGCAGGACCTCGTTGATCATCGATGCCTCAGGCACCACAGGAAGGAGTTGTTCAAAGATCGGCCCCTCAACATCCGGCGACATGAGTGCGGCGGGAATATGCGCTACCGGAATGATCGGCTGAAAGTGCAGGGTCAGATGATCTGACTCCAGGGCATTATGTAAGCGTGACGACCAGCCCAGATCCTTATCCATCGCCTGCTTGCTATCGTTATCAGGGATGAAAAGATGGGTGCGATTCCTACCCTCACCCTTGGCGATATGACAGGCGATATCCGCATTGGCCAGGATTTCACTGGAGGAGGCGGTACCCTTGCTGATCAGGGCGATACCAATGGTGCCATTGATCTTGTACTGTTTGCCGTTGTAGACAAACATGTAGTGATCGAGCATCTCTCGATAGTCCTCAGCGACCTGCTCAACGTTCTCCTCCGAAACATTCCTCAAGATGACGGCAAACTCATCGCCTCCCAGACGGGCAAGCATGTCTGATTTGCGCAAACGCTGATTCATCTGCTGAGCGATCTCCACCAGCAGACGATCACCTGCGGCATGGCCAGCGGTATCATTGATATATTTAAACCGATCGAGATCGAGATAGAGCAGTGCGCTCACCTCATTGCTGCGTTTGAGTCGCTCTACCTCCTGATTCAACTGCTCTTCGAAATAGCGCCGGTTGTGCAGTTTGGTCAGTACATCGTGACCCGCCTGCCAGCGTAGCTCCTCTTCCAGCAGCTTACGCTCTGAGATATCCCGAAAAGCGACCACTGAACCTTCTCGCTTATTCTCAATGGTAAGGGGATAGACAGTACACTCCACCGGGATAGGTTCGCCGGATCTGTGCCAGAAGAAGGTCTCCTTAGCCTGAACTTTGTCACCATCCGCATAGCTCTTCTGCAGGAAGCAGCTCTCCTGCGCGATGGGATTGCCCTCATCGTCCGCGAAGTGAAAGAGTTCATACGCCGACTTTCCAATCAACAACGCATCCGAGTCATACCCGAGTATCTGGCGACAAGCAGGATTTACGAAAGAGATATAGCCGTTGGGATCTACCCCATAGACGCCATCCCCCACCGACCTGAGAATACCGCCAAGCCGCTTTCTCTCCTTCTCGATCGACTTATGTGTGCGAATATGGCGACTCATCGCATCGATACGGGTGAGAAAGAGGTCATCGCTCTCATTCTTGAACATACACTCGACGGCACCGGCCTCAAGGGACTCTTTTATCGCCTTATCGAGATAGGTGCCGGTGATGATGGCGGGGGTAATAGAGGAGGTAATCTCGTTTTCACGCAGCTTGTGACAGAGCACATCACCGGTAGCGTCAGGCATGAAGTAATCGATGATGGCAATATCGAAAGGTGATGCCAAGGCCTTTTCAAAACCCTCGCCAACATTGCTGGCAGTCTCCGTTTTATAGCCGTTGGCATTCAGCAGACGCTTATACTTGACCCTGACGGTTCTGGAGTCATCAACAAACAGCACCCGAATCGGCTGTACCGCCGGCGGGCTCTCTATCTGATTTGTCTTCGCTTTATTGGCTTTGGCCAACAGAGCCGAAAGTAAGTCAGCACTCCGCTTGTAGTCCGACCAAAGCATGAAGGCCGTATTGGCTCTTCTCTTGGCCCAAGCATCAACACTGCCCATAACTTCATGGGCGAAGACGATCATCACCTGCGAGGCATAGGCCTGCCTCTCCAACAATACACACAAGGCTGATGCTTCGATTGAGGTATCAGCCGGCCAGCCCACCAGCACCGCATCAAAGATCACGCCATCCACTGTACTGGACCGAATACGCGTAATAGCGGATCTGTAATCGGCGTCGACCTCAACCTCATAACCCGCCTTTATCAAGAGATTCCTCTGGATATGACGGATCGTTGGGGACTGCTCAATCAGTAAAACTCTCGGCAAAACGTCAACCTCGGAGATCACTAATCAGCTGGATGCTGAAAAACCATACTCATTACACTGCTATCGGATCAAAGACGTGAAACTTTAAAAGAGTAGGGAATTCGGCAGGAATGAGGATTTTTAATCCTAATACCGGAGATGACAGAGACGTTTTGCCCTGCCTGGGCTATTTGACCCGAGAGATCCTCATGACTGAGGGTAGAGAGCGGACCTTGCGCAAGATGCGGGCGAGATGGACACGGTTCTTGACGGAGATAACAAAGACCATGGTTGAGGAGAGTCCATCCCGCTCTTCAGAACCCACATGCTCGATATTCGATTCCAGCTGTGAGATCACAGTGGCGACAGAGGCAAGTACGCCTCTCTGATTATTCGATTCCACCCGTACCTTGGTCAGAAATTCACCCTTGACGTTATCTTCCCACTCCGCGTCAATCCACTTGTGGCCATGTTTTTTATAGTCACCCAGATTGCGGCAACCGTGCTGATGAATGACTATTCCCTTACCGGGATTGAAGACACCCACTATGGCGTCGCCGGGGATCGGCCTGCAGCAGTTGGCGAAATTGACCACCATCCCCTCAGTGCCTTTGATCGCCAGGAGCCCGGCGGCAGACTCCTCTTCGACCTGACTGCCCTCGTTGGCTGGTGAGAGCTCTTCACCTGCCAGGCGTCTCGCCACCAGCAAAGGCATATGGTTACCCAGAGCGATATCCGCCAGCAATTGATCCAGGTTGTCCAGCCTGAACTCCTCGATTACCTGATCGATCTGATCCTGAGGGATCTCAACCAATTTGAGGGAGAGCAGATTCAACTCCCTCTCGAGCAGTCGACGCCCCAGGTTGATCGCCTCCTGGGTCTTGAGATTCTTCAGATAGGAGCGGATATTCGCCCGCGCCTTGCCGGTAACGACGAAATTGAGCCAGGCCGGGCTCGGCCCTGCGCTCTCCGAGGTGATGATCTCCACCGTCTGACCGTTATGCAGTTTGGTGCGCAAAGGCACCAGACGCCGATCGACCCGGGCGGCGACACAAGTATTGCCCACGTCGGTATGAACACTGTAGGCGAAGTCGACCACCGTAGCCCCCTTGGGCAGAACCATGATGCGTCCTCTGGGCGTGAAGACATAGACCTCATCGGGGAAGAGATCGACCTTGACGTGTTCGAGAAACTCGACGGAGTCACCCACCCCCTGCTGCATCTCCAGCAGGTTTTGCAACCAATCAGACGCCCGCGACTTGACCCACTGGCCACTCGCCTCGCCGGTCTTATACATCCAGTGAGCGGCGATGCCAGACTCCGCCAGCTTATCCATCTCTTCGGTACGGATCTGGATCTCGATGGGAATGCCTTGGGGTCCGAACAACACCGTGTGCAGGGACTGATAACCATTCGCCTTGGGGATGGCGATATAGTCTTTGAAGCGCCCCGGCATCGGTTTATAGAGATTGTGCACTACGCCGAGCATGCGGTAACAGGTATCGACCTTATCCACCACCACGCGGAAGGCGAACACATCGACCACCTCAGAGAAGCTGAGCTTCTTGTCCACCATCTTCTTGTAGATGCTGTAGAGATGCTTCTGGCGACCAAAGACCTCCCCCTCGAAACCCTCCTGTTCAAAACGGTTCGCCAGGGCCTTCTCCACATTCTCCACCAACTCCCGGTGGTGCCCCCGGGCATCCTCCACCGCGCTCTTGAGGGCACGATAGCGCATCGGCCAGTAGGCGGAGAAGCCGAGCTCCTCCAGCTCCAGACGAATACTGTTAATACCCAGCCGGTTGGCGATTGGTGCGAAGATATCCAGGGTCTCTTTGGCGATGCGACGGGACTTGTCAGGACGCATCACACCGAGGGTGCGCATGTTATGCAGACGGTCCGCCAGCTTGATCAGGATGACCCGAATATCTTTGGTCATCGCCAGCAACATCTTGCGCAAGCTGGCGGCCTGGGCCTCGGCCTGGGAATTGAAATCGATCTTGGAGAGCTTGCTTACCCCGTCGACCAGTTCGGCGATCTCGCTGTCGAAGGTCTCCGCCAACTGCTCCTTGGCGGTAGGAGTGTCCTCAATCACATCGTGCAGGATGGCCGCCATAAGACACTTATAGTCCATGCGCATATCGGCCAGGATGCGGGCGACGGCGACCGGATGGTAGATGTAAGGTTCGCCGGTCTTGCGGTGTTGACCGACGTGGGCCTCGGCACCGAAGAGATAGGCACGATAGACCTCCCGGATATGTTCCGGGGAGAGATAGACCTCGAGATAGGCGCAGAGATCACTGATCAGGAAGCGGGGTGCATCCTGTGTTTTCTCCAGTGCACCCAGAGGATTACTCATATCATTTTCCATCTAAACATAGGCTGGATTCTGAGCCTATTTCCCCTTTCGATGCAAGGGGCAGATGGAAGCGGAAGAGAGATACCCAACGGTGCTATCCCGTCGGGTAGGAATCAGGCAGGATTATCGACCGGTATCTTCCATCGGAGAGACATCGAGATTGAGCAGCGCATCATCGACGATCAACTCTTCGTCAGCCGGTTTCTCATCCACATCCTGGTGGGAGATAAGACCTTCAGCGATCTCGCGCAGGGCCATAACCGTGGGCTTGTCATTCTCCCAGGGCAGTAGCGGCTCGACGCCGTTGGCGAGCTGACGGGCACGCTTGGTGGCAAGCAGGACCAGATCGAAACGGTTGTCCACATAGTCCATGCAGTCTTCTACAGTTACGCGCGCCATGGCTTGCTCTCCAGTGAGTCTCTATTCGGTTCGGCCAAAAAGGGAGGCAAATCATAAACAAGCGCGGGGGGAAATACAACTTTCCCCAACTCATTCCCGACAGATTTATCTCCCATTCTGGCTTGGATTCAGCAATCGGGTGGGTGATTCCCCCAGATTCAACCGGAACATCGCGATAAAGGCACTCGAACTGCCGTAACCCAGTTCGAGAGCAACCTCAGTCACCGAGGCCCCATTGGCCAGCCTGTCTAAAGCTGCCAGGAGACGCAGCCGACGACGCCAGTCGCCGAAGCTCAGACCGAGATGACGCACGAAAAGCCTGCTCAGGGTCCGTTCGCTGGCGCCGGCCCGCTTGGCCCACTCCGATAGAGTAAGAGCGTTGGCAGGATCGGCTACCAGGGCATCGATAATCCGGCGCAGGCGTGGCTCACTGCTGAAAGGAAGATGGAAGGGGAAGCGTTCGATGCGGTGCAGACGATCGACGATCACCCGCATGAGTCTCGCCTCCGCTGTCTCCGGCTCGTATTCGTTACCGATATTGGCCGCCTCGATTATCAGCTCCCGCAACAGCCCATCGACCCGAATCACGCAGCAGTCGGCGGGAAGGTCCTGGCTATAGCTCGGATCGATATAGATAGAGCGCATGGAGACCGCCTCAGTCATCTCCACCTCATGGAAGATCTCCGGCGGTATCCAGACAGCCTGGGCCGGAGGCACCAACCAGGCCCCTGCCTCGGTGGTCAATCGCATCACACCGCGAAGGCCGTAGAGCAGCTGCCCGCGGCGGTGGCGGTGACGCGAAACCAGCTCTGCCCCTCGCCGCTCTGCCGAGATGATCATCACGGGTCGATCCGGGTCGACGACAGATCCCACATGCTTGCTGGGGTCTACTGTCCGCTTCTCGATATTCATTGTCTGATTATAGCTAGCCTGCCATCAGGTGATCGACCATAATCTCACCTATGAATATGAGAATTCCCCAATCCCTGCGCCGGCCCGAGATGCTGCTGATGCTGATGGCGGTTGCCGTCCCCCTCAGCTTTGCCGCCTGGCGCACCCTGCTGAATAATTTCGCCATCGAAGAGGCGGCGTTTACCGGTAAGGAGATGGGAATTCTGCAGAGTCTGCGGGAGATCCCCGGCTTTCTCGCCTTCACCGTGGTCTTCCTGCTGCTGATCATCCGGGAGCAACGACTGGCCCTGCTTTCCCTGGCGATTCTCGGCATAGGCACGGCGATCACAGGCTTCTTCCCCTCGATCCTCGGCCTCTATATCACCACCGTGATCATGTCGGTGGGCTTCCACTACTATGAGACCCTGCAGACCTCCCTGACCCTGCAGTGGATCGACAAGTCCCGCACTGCAGAGGTGATGGGGCGAATGATCGCAGCAGGCTCCTTCGCCTCCATTATCACCTTCTCCCTGATCTGGTTGGCTGACGATCTGTTGCAGCTCGACTTTGAATGGATCTATCTCTTGATGGGTGGCCTGACCCTGATCATCGCCCTGATAGGCTGGCTCAGCTTCCCCCAGTTTCCCCAGCAGACGGAGCAGCACAAACATATGGTGCTACGCAGCCGCTACTGGCTCTACTACACCCTCACCTTCCTCTCCGGGGCCAGGCGGCAGATCTTTGTGGTCTTTGCCGGTTTTCTGATGGTGGAAAAATTCGACTACAGCGTCTCTCAAATCGCTATCCTGTTTCTCATCACCGCCGCGATGAATATCTTTTTTGCCCCCCGTATCGGGCGGCTGATCGGCAAGATCGGGGAGCGCAACGCCCTGTTGTTGGAGTACGCCGGGTTGATCCTGATCTTCGTTGGATATGCGCTGGTGGAGAACGCTACAGTCGCTGCCGGTCTCTATATCGTCGACCATCTCTTCTTCGCCATGGCCATCGCCCTGAAGACCTACTTTCAGAAGATCGCCGAGCCGAAGGATATCGCCTCCACTGCCGGTGTAAGCTTCTCCATCAATCATATTGCGGCGGTGGTGATTCCGGCCCTGTTCGGACTGATCTGGTTGACCTCACCGGCCCTGGTCTTCTATGCCGGGGCGGCAATGGCGGCGGTCTCCTTCATCTTCTCCACCCTGATCCCGGAAGCGCCCGCTCAAGGTCGGGAGAGTCGATTCGCCGTAACCGCTTCCGCCGCTGAGCAGAAGATCTGAATCAGAGTTCCAGGATATCCCCCGGCCCCGGCACATCGGTGGTGAGCTGAAACTCCCGCGCCAGGTGGTCGGCGAAATCCTGCTTCGACTCCGGCTCCCCATGCACCACATGTACCTGGGGATGCTGTTTGAAGTTACCGATCCACTTAGACAAATCATCCACATCGCCGTGAGCGGAAAGACCGCCAACGGTATGGATCTTCGCCTTCACCCGATACTCATCGCCGTGGATCCTGACGCTTGGGTTGCCCTCCACCAGCTTGCGACCCAGGGTGCCGTTGGCCTGATAGCCAACGATCATAATGTGTGCCCCACTGCGGGAGATATTGTGTTTCAGGTGATGCACGATACGTCCGCCAGTCATCATGCCGCTGGCGGAGATGATGATCGCCCCGCTCTTGATACGATTGATCGCCATCGACTCCTGGGGGGATTGCGTCAGCTGCAGATTCTGCAGATGGGGCATCTCGTATATCTTCTTACGCAGCTTGGTCGCTTCGTCATCATAGAGGTGGGGGTAGTCCCAGTAGACCTTGCTCGCTCGAATCGCCATGGGGCTGTCGAGGAAGACCTGCCAGCGACCCAGATCCCACTCATCGTAATACTTGCCGAGATAGTAGAGGATCTCCTGACTACGACCTATTGAGAAGGCGGGGATCAGCAGATTGCCCCGCTGATGGGCCGCTTCACGGATGATCTCCCCCATCTCGTCGATGGTCGCCTGACGATCCCGATGACGGCGATTGCCGTAGGTGCTCTCGACGATGACATGGTCGGCCGCTTCGATCACGGCTGGATCGTTGAGGATAGGCGTGTCGTACTGACCCAGGTCGCCGCTGAAGACGACTTTCTTCTCCACCCCATTCTCATTCAGCCAGATCTCCACACTGCAGGAGCCGAGGATATGGCCGGCGTCCTGAAAACGGATCTGGATACCGGGCAGGATCTCCTTCTTCTCGCGATAGCGCAGTCCTTCAAGATTCTCCAGGGCATCCCGGGCGTCCGCTACTGTATAGAGAGGATCGATCAGCGGCTTCTGCTTCCGCTTGCGCCACTTGTTCTCATACTGGGCATCCTTCTCCTGCAGAAAGGCGGAGTCCTGCAACAGGATCTCGCACAGATCCACCGTGGCATTGTGAGCGTAGATAGGACCCTGATAACCCTGTTTCACCAACAGGGGGATTCGCCCTGAGTGGTCGATATGGCCATGACTCAATACCACGGCGCTGATGTCATCCACCGAAAAGGGGAAGGGACGATAGTTCTTTTCCGTCTCCTCCCGACGCCCCTGGATCAATCCGCAATCGAGCAGAATGGTGTGGCCATTGGCTCGCAGGATGTGACAGGAACCGGTAACGCCACTGGTGGCGCCGTAGAATTCGATCTGCATGGATTCGCCTCTACAAATTGTTATTGCTTTTGCCCGTCATGCAAACCGAAGTGGAATCACTCCTCTTCCGGCACACCCTGCCAAAGCATTTCATAACCGACTTCATAAGTATCATCGCAGAAATTCGCCAAGGCGGAAAACTTCTCTTTGAACAGCTTATCGGCATGGGACTTCTCATGCTGATCAAAGGACTGCCAAAAGGTGACGATAACGATATCCCCCATGTTCTGGTTGACCCGTTTATGTTTATGGCTGTCGTCGGCACCCACTGTGCCCTCTTCCGAGATGAATCCTGCGTTCTTGTAGACCTGCCCGCCGATGAAGCCGCCGTTGTCGTCTCCATAGTTATTCTTGACCACGTTGCACATCTCGCCCAGAACCAGCTCGACATCCTCAACGCTGACACCCTCTTTAAGGTCGACAACATTAAACAGCATGACACAGCCAAAGGGGATCTCTATTGGATGAAACATCGTTACCTCTCCCTATCTATTGGATTTGCTTTGAGACTATTCAACTGCATGGGTATATGTAAACCGAGCACACAATTGTTTACCTTTCACATCTCAACAGTCTGTGTGAATGTTCTAATCAATTCAGTCAAGGAATACACCTCAGAAAGAAAGCAGTAATTAAGGAACCTCTGAATAAGTCTGGGCCGAACAGATTGTCGATCAAAATGTGCCGGTTCAAGGCAGGCTTAAACGTTTGCCTGTACAGATTCCGTACAGCGACGAAATCGATTAACAAGATTCATCTGCTATCCTTACACACTAGCCCGGTCACAAGGGGCATCTGCAAGGGAGATACGCATGCAAAAAAAACAACAACCTGTTCTGGCAATACTCTTCACTATTCTTCTGCTTATCCCACTGAGCAGTCACGCCGAGCGTATATTCGAACGACTGGTGGTCTTCGGTGACAGCCTGAGTGATCCCGGCAACGCCTACGCTCTCAGTGGCAGGCATCTCAAACCACCTTATGAGAGTCTGGATGAATTTCTCGTTCCCGACGCCCCCTATGCCAGGGGAGGAAACCACTTCAGCAACGGCAAGACCTGGATCGAGCAGCTTGCCACCCCTCTCGGTTTAAAGAGAAGTGCCCGCCCTGCCTTCAGTGGAGCCAATCAAAACAAACTGAGGCGAAGTAACTACGCAGTAGGTGGTGCCAGGGCCTATAACGACGGTAGCAATATCAATCTCACCGATCAGGTCAATGCCTTCTTTTCAGATACCGGGGGCGTTGCACCTGTAAATTCACTCTATGTGATCATGATCGGTGGAAACGATGTCAGAGACGCCATTGCAGCACTCTCTATCGATCCCAATGGCACAATCAGTGCGCAATTGATCAACGATGCCCTGACAGCCATATCCGATAACATCATCTCTCTCTATGGCTTGGGGGCAAGATCTTTTCTGATTGCAAATGCTCCCGACCTCTCCCTGACGCCGGCCATACAGCGGTTGGATACATTCTCTCCCGGAGCGATGATGGCGGCAGCCATTCTCTCTGCACAATTCAATGCCGCTTTGGATGGTCTGCTGGATCAACTCTCTGCCAACCTGCCGGGATTGCAGGTGACCAAGCTCGACCTCATGGGAATCCTGCATGAGATAGTCAACGACCCATCTGCCAACGGCCTGAAAAATGTTTCCGATGCCTGCATCAGGCCGTCACAAACACCATCGGCTTGCCAGAGACCCAAAACCTATCTCTTCTGGGATGGGATACACCCTACCAAAGCGGCTCATCGTATATTGGCTAAGCGGGCATTGAAGAACCTCAGGCACTCATACCCGAAACCCTCTTGTAACAGAGAGCAGAGAAGGTTCGGACATTCATGTGGGACTGAGGAGGCTTTGCACGAGATGCAACCCTAACGATTTCGCTAGAAAACTCGAATTTCCCCATGACAGGCCTTGATCTATATCAATCAAAGCGACAAAAGTGGGACGGGGTATAAAGTTTGATCGCTATATTCTGATAGACTGATTCACTCAAATCTCCCATAAGCAGTGACGGGGTCTACCATGGAAGCAGTAATTTGGTTTGTTCTCGGATTGGCGGGTTTTACTACGACAGTATCCACAGTCGGTATCTTCATCATGCTCGTTTATCTCATCGGCCAGATCGGACTTATGTTCTATCGAAAACTGATGACCGGTAAAGGTATCGATCTGCAGGAATCTCCCTCTATCTAAGATCTGATCATTCTTGAAAGACTGCCGCTGCTGCGGCAGTCTCTTGATCTTTGCTTCCCCGCTGGGGGAAGAAAAGACGATTAGTCCTCCAGCCAGACTTCCCGCTTTTCTATCGGGTTATTTTTTCCCTTTGCAGCCAACGCAAACCCGGAAATCTATGACACAATCTGAAGCGCCCTATACCCAATAGTCGCAAGACTCAATCATTAGAGACCTTCAGACATAGACCAGCTAGCACGATATCGCGTATTGGCCGCCGGGATTCTCAGCCTGGTGCTGACCCTTGGCATTGCCCGCTTCTCCTACACACCACTACTGCCCTTGATGCAGCAACAGGCCGGCCTGGGTATCTCGGAGGGGGGCTGGCTGGCAGCGATCAACTACATGGGCTATCTGAGTGGCGCCATTATCGCCTCACTGATCAGCGACCTGGTCCTCAAGGATCGTCTCTATCGAATCGGCCTGATCCTGGCCCTGATCACCACTATCGGTATGGGCGTGACAGAAGAGCTTTGGCTCTGGTCTCTCTGGCGTTTCCTGGCCGGGCTCAGCAGTGCCGCCGGCCTGCTGTTAGGTTCAGGACTGATACTCAACTGGCTGATACGACACGATCACCGCAGCGAACTGGGCATTCACTTCGCCGGCGTCGGACTCGGCATCGCCTTCTGCGCCCTGATCGTCGAGCTCGCCTATCAGAGCCTCGATTGGCGTGAGCTCTGGTATCTCTTGACCGGGCTTGGAGTGCTGATCGCAATTCCTGCCTGGCTATGGCTGCCACCGCCGGAGACCAGCACCACCACTCGCAGCGGTGGCTCCATGCAGGACAAACCACCCTGCCGCGCTTTTCTCAAGCTGTTTATCTTTGTCTACTTCTGCGCCGGTGTCGGCTATGTCGTCAGCGCGACCTTTATTGTCGCCATCGTCGAGAGTCTTCCAGGTATGGCTGGCAGAGGGACATTAACCTTTCTCATCCTTGGATTGTCGGCAGCCCCGGCCTGCATCTTATGGGACCTGATTGCCAGACGCATAGGCGACATCAATGCACTGACACTCGCCTTTGCACTACAGGTCGTCGGCATACTCCTGCCAGCACTGAGCCATACGGCAACCATGACCTACTTAAGCGCCATCCTCTTTGGCGGAACCTTCATTGGCGTTGTCAGCCTGGTACTGACCATGGCCGGGCGATACTACCCCACTCGTCCGGCAAAGATGATGGGGAAGATGACGATCTCTTATGGCATTGCGCAGATTGCCGCACCAGCCATTACCGGCATCCTGGCTGAATACAGCGAGGGAGATTATCGCAGCGGCCTCTATCTGGCTGCCATAATCATGACTATCGGCACTTTTTTGACTTTTAGATTAAATCGCCTATCTGATACGAAATAAGAAACCTTTGATTTGTCATCCGTTTCGTCCCACAGCATTACATATTCGCTTTCATCCTGACATACCGTTCCAGCGATAGTCCTCCAAGCAAAAACCCGGGAGTTTCTCACAGATTAATCTCAATAGATCCTATACGCCCTTCCAGTCCACTCAGAACCTGCCTACAGGCCCAGGACACCTTAATCAGGAACTCAACGAAATCTTTGTCCAGACAAGGAGAGAGTTATGCGATTCAGGAATACCACTGGCTTTATATCTATCCTTTTGCTTACCAGCTTTTCTGCAAGCCTTGAGGCTCACGGAAACCGTTACTTTAGCGATCGTGTCTACCACTCTGAAATCAGCGCAGCCGAGGCCTGCCAGGAACTCAACTCCCGCGAAGACCGTCACTCAATGCAAGGAGATCACACAGGTAAAGCACTCTTGATCGACGTAAGATCATTGGAAGAGTTTGCTGTGGGTCATCCTGTCCGCAGTTACAATGTTCCTTATCCAAGAGTCTGTTCTGGCTGTGCAGAACAATCCGATGCCAACTTCGATATCGCGGGGTCTTACTCAATCAATAATATAAAGACCGGATAACTCAGCAGTTAAAGAATCCCTGCGCCTGCAGAAAGGCGAGCATATGCTCCCGCCTCTTCCCCTGCACTGCCTCCGCCGTAGAGGCCGACCAGTCAGACATCTTCACATTTGCGCCCCGTGAGCCATAGTAGGCCGCCATCTGCGCATCGTATTCAGACATCTGCTCTGAACTTGTTTCACTATACGAGTCCTGGTGCAGTACATAATCCACCGGCATTCTCGGCTTGACCGCATTCTCCTGATCGGGCCAGCCCAAACACATACCGAATAGTGGCACCACCCATTTCGGCAACGCCAACTCGTCAACAACCACTTGGGGGTTATTTCGAATACCGCCGATATAGACACCTCCGAGGCCGTCTGATTCAGCCGCCAACATAATATTCTGCGCCATCAATCCAACATCAATCACCGCCGCCAGACTATGCTCGCTATAACCTTCCAGGTGACCTCTACCCGCATGCTCACAGGCAGCATTGATGCGACGCAGATCGGCACAGAAGACGAGAAACTCAGCCGCCTTCTCGATCCATACCTGACCGCCGGCCGCTGCCGCAATTGCCGCCCTTGTCTCCGCTTTGGTCACCCGTATGACAGAGTAGGCCTGGATAAAACTGGAAGTCGCAGCCGCCTGGCCACAGCGTATGATTGTCTCAAGCTGCCCCGGGTTGAGAGGCTTGTCGAGGAAGCGCCTGACCGAACGGTGATTGAGTTGTAACCTTTGAACGGATGTTAGTGGCATGGCAATCGCTCATCTGACGTAAATATGTATTCAGACAAAATAGCACATGCATGGTTAAACCTATCATTCAGAATAAATGCGGAAACTTCGAACAAGTCATGGGCCGACATCTTGCCGCCAAAAGGCACCACTTCGGCGTTGCAGATCTTCTGCAATAGCTTGCTATTACGAAGATCAGCGCCTTGAATCGGCACATTTTGATCGACAATCTGTTCGGCCCGGACTTATTCAGAGGTGCCTTAACTATTGCAGATCGAACCTATCCTGGTTCATCACCTTGGTCCATGCAGCAGCAAAGTCTTCAACAAACTTCTGCTGGTTGTCATCCTGGGCATAGACTTCTGCATAGGCACGAAGAATCGAATTTGATCCAAACACCAGATCGACACTTGTTGCCGTCCACTTGACCTCGTCCGTCTTGCGATCACGAATCTCATAGAGATTACGCCCCACCGGCTTCCATACATTTGCCATATCGGTCAAATTAACGAAGAAGTCAGTCGTCAGCGCGCCTTCACGCTGCGTGAATACACCATGCTTGGTGCCGCCATGGTTTGTACCAAGCACCCGCATACCACCCAGCAAAACCGTCATCTCAGGGGCTGTCAGTCCCATCAGCTGAGTACGATCAAGTAGCATCTCCTCCGGAGATACCACATAGTCAGCTTTGACATAGTTCCTGTAACCGTCATGCAGGGGTTCCATCACATCAAAAGAGTCAACATCGGTACTCTCCTCGCTGGCATCACCCCGCCCAGGGTTAAACGGGAGATCGATATCGAAACCTGCTGACTTGGCCGCCTGCTCGACAGCGAGATTGCCAGCCAGAACGATAACATCCGCCACACTGGCACCTGCCTCTTCAGCGATACCAGTATAGATTTCCAGCACTCTGGCAAGACGTTCTGGCTCATTAGCCTCCCAATGCTTCTGTGGAGCCAGACGAATACGTGCACCATTGGCACCACCCCGCTTATCAGAGTTACGGAAGGTTCTTGCGCTATCCCAGGCGGTGGTGACCATGTCGCTGATGGTCAGACCGCTCTCTACTAGCTTCGCCTTTACCCTATCCACGTTGTAGTCCGTACTGCCGGCAGCTATAGGATCCTGCCAGACCAGATCCTCAGCAGGAACCTCAGGTCCGATATAGCGCGCCTTGGGTCCCATGTCCCTATGGGTGAGTTTGAACCAGGCGCGGGCGAACACCTCTGAGAAATAGTCCGGATCTTTATAGAACCGTTCTGAGATTTTGCGATAGACCGGATCAACCTTCATCGCCATATCCGCATCGGTCATGATCGGATTGTGGCGCTTTGATGGATCTTCCGCATCCACCGGCTTATCGGCTTCCTCTATCTCCACCGGCTCCCACTGCCAAGCACCGGCGGGACTCTTCTTCAACTCCCACTCGTGGTTGAGCAACATCTCAAAGTAACCGTTATCCCATTGGGTCGGCTGCGCCGTCCAGGCACCTTCAAGCCCGCTGGTGACTGCATCACTTCCCACACCACGTTTACTCTGATTGTTCCAACCCAGACCCTGCTCTTCGATTCCGGCACCCTCGGGCTCCGCTCCCAAAAGGCTGGCATCACCATTACCATGGGCCTTACCCACGGTGTGACCGCCCGCTGTGAGCGCGACGGTCTCTTCATCGTTCATCGCCATGCGGGCAAAGGTTTCGCGCACGTCTTTGGCTGTTTTCATTGGATCTGGTTGGCCGTCCACCCCTTCAGGATTCACATAGATCAATCCCATCATTACGGCAGCCAGGGGGTTTTCCAGATCTCTCTGACCAGAGTAACGGGTTCCTTCGCTACCACTTGTGGCAAGCCACTCTCTCTCCGAACCCCAGTAGATATCCTTCTCCGGATGCCAGATATCTTCACGGCCAAAGCCGAAGCCATAGGTCTTCAGGCCCATGGATTCGTAGGCGATCGTACCCGCGTAGGCGATCAGATCGGCCCAACTCAATTTGTTACCGTACTTCTTCTTGATCGGCCAGAGCAGTCTGCGAGCCTTGTCGAGATTGGCGTTATCGGGCCAGGAGTTGAGGGGGGCAAAGCGCTGGTTTCCCGTACCTGCGCCACCACGACCATCAGCGGTTCTATAGGTACCGGCGGCGTGCCAGGTCATACGGATCATCAGGCCTCCGTAGTGACCCCAGTCCGCCGGCCACCAATCCTGGCTGCTGGTCATCAACTCATGCATATCTTTTTTCAAGGCTGCAAAATCGAGTTCTTTAACCGCCTCACGATAGTTGAAATCCTCTCCCATGGGATTGGTCTTGCTGTCGTGTTGATGCAGAATGTCGAGATTGAGGTTTTTAGGCCACCACTCGGTTACGCTTTTTTCTCCGGTGGTCATGGCGCCATGCATCACCGGGCATCTGTTGTTAGACATATCATCCTCTCCTAATTAGGTAATCGGTATCTGTCACCCCTTTCGGGATGAGCTTGTAGCTAATCTAGAAGAAGACAAGTAATTGTTAAAATCGTTTGTTATTACCA
>JBNKMQ010000354.1:0-3025 GCA_050293225.1 Sedimenticolaceae bacterium | reverse complement strand
GTGGTGCTCATCGGCGGCGATCCAGGCATCGGTAAATCGACACTCTTGATTCAGACCCTGGCTCGGCTCTCCCAGGAGATGCCGACCCTCTATGTCTCCGGCGAGGAGTCACCGCGACAGATCTCCCTGCGGGCGCAACGGCTGGGCCTGCCGGCGGAACAGCTCTCTCTCCTGCCTGAGACCTGCGTCGAACGGATTATCGCCAATGCGGAGCGGGAGCGGCCAAGGGTGATGGTGGTCGACTCCATCCAGACCATGTACACCGAACAACTGCAATCGGCACCCGGCTCAGTCTCCCAGGTGAGGGAGGCGACGGCACAGCTGGTCCACTTCGCCAAACGCAGTGGCACGGCGGTCTTTCTCGTCGGCCATGTGACCAAGGAGGGCAACCTAGCAGGTCCCAGGGTGTTGGAGCACATGGTCGATACGGTGCTCTATTTCGAAGGCGAGGCGGGTAGTCAGTTTCGCTTGATACGGACGATTAAAAATCGCTTCGGCGCAGTCAATGAGTTGGGCGTCTTTGCCATGACCGACAAGGGGTTGAAGGAGGTGAGCAACCCCTCCGCCATCTTCCTCTCACGTCAGGCCGAGTCGGTCCCTGGCAGCGTGATTCTGGTGACCCGGGAGGGGACGAGACCACTATTGGTTGAGGTACAGGCCCTGGTAGACGACAGCCCCCTGGCGAATCCAAGACGGGTGACCCTTGGCTTGGAGCAGAACCGTCTCTCCATGCTATTGGCGGTAATGCATCGCCATGCCGGTATCGGTATGTTTGATCAGGATGTCTATGTGAATGTGGTCGGTGGTGTTCGTATCACGGAGACCGCTGCGGATCTTGCGGTGTTGATGGCCGCACTCTCCAGCTTTCGTGATCGCCCGCTGGAACCTGGATTGGTGGTCTTTGGCGAGGTGGGACTGACTGGAGAGATTCGGCCGGTGCCGAACGGTCAGGAGCGACTCAAAGAGGCGGCCAAACATGGTTTCAAACGCGCCATCGTGCCCAAGGCCAATGCCCCAAAGCAGAAGATAGAGGGACTGACAGTGGTTGCGGTGGATAATCTGGCAGAGATGCTTGAAAAGCTTTGAGTGTTAACAGGCCCTAGCCCAAGGCGGCCAGATCCCTCTGTAGTACAGCTTCATCGCCGATATTCAACTCCACCAGGCGACGCAGCAGCGAGATGCTGTCCATGTCGATCTCGTCGCAGAGAAAGCCGACCCTCTCTTTTTCGTTGTGGGCACAGAGGGCATGCATGGTGATGACTGCATCGTGCTCATCCAGATTGATTTTCAGAGTAACAGATTCACCCGCACAGGGTTGCCAATTCTCCGGGGCCTTTGCCAGGGCACCCTTGAGGGAGATATCGAGCAGGGTGGTGTGGAAGAGGGTACCATCGTCAGTTTCGATAGTGGTTGGCGCATCATGTAAAACCCGATGAAAACGTCTTCGTTCACTGGTCGCTGGATCGTTCATGATATGTGCCTCATAGGTGGAACTGCATTTGCGTACCGCCGACCTCGATGATGTCACCTTCCTTCAATCGATAGCTTTCGTCTCCAATCACCTGTCGGTTAACTCTGGGAGGATGGGATCCCTCCAGAAATGAGAGGAAGAAACCATCGTCCCGTTTGGAGACCATGACGCACTCTCCTCCAGAGTGACCGATACGGGTCATGTTTCGTTTGAGTGGTATGATGCGGCCAAAGTTCTCGCCATTCATGATCTGCAACATACCGCCGGGGGTCAGATCGCTGTCTGCGGGATCTGTCTCCTCTTCATGATCACTACTGCTCTCACTCTTCTGTCGAAGATCGGTAGAGAGGTCAGCGCCAAGTTCCATCACATCCTCAGAGTAGTTCAGGGTGTGTTTGCCGATCTGGATGACATCGCCATGTTTTAATTCTTGGGAATCGACCTTGTCATGATTGACCAGTACCGGAAACTCCTCATCGATACTGGTAACCAGATAGCCGTCACCGTGAAGCTGACGAATCAGGGCTTGCTGCGGTGCAATAGCCAGACTGTCGATTGGGATGTCGCAACTCTCTTCCCGACCAATGGAAGTGACTGCCTTCTCTAAGTGGAAAACATCGATGACATGCCCTTTGAATGACAGGGTGAGTTTAGGCATCTATACAAGTCTCAGAATTAACCTCTATAAGCTGAAGTATATATGGATTTTTGTTGAATAAAACAGTCTTTCCAAATCCACTATTTTTTTTCCTGTCGGCATATTCATGTTTGTGAATATCAGTAGGTTTCTTGAGGCCTCAAAGTGGAACTGATTGAAGGCTTGTCAGAAAAATGTTGTGTTGAATTGCGTCTCTTCTGAGCAACTTTCCACGAAAAAGAATCCTGATTTCCATATTGATTAAGGTCCTTTTATTACAATCAGTTAAATTATCTTGTTAATTAATAATCTTGGGCTGACGAAATTTTGACATTTCACCAATTTACTGCTTAACTTCGCAGCTAACAGTGCAGGAGCCATAAGTAAAAAGGATTTACCGATTTGGGCCTTCCACAAGAGAATAAAAGTCTGGTGTTTCCGCATCTCTGCATCTATCTCTTCGAAAAAGACGCCGAGCGGCAGAAGTATCTGCAGCAGATCTTTGCCTTTGTAGATGGAAAGGTTCATGTCCACGATGACGTCTCATCGATTTCAGACAAGAACAACAGCTCAGCAGAGAGTGGCTGTACAGCCGTCATGTTGGGTTCAGGTTTCGAGGGAGAAGAGAGAGACAACCTGCTGAAGATGCTGGTTAATGAATCCCCGGCAACCCCAATATTCCTGCTCTATGACGATAACGAGGGGATGCCCGACAAGCTCGAGGGCTTCGCCAATGTTATTGGCGAATTGAAGCTCCCCACCCAGTATGACGAACTGATGGCCCTGGCGCATAAGGCGCAGGTATTTCAGGAATCAAATAATCCCGCCGGCCACAAAGCCCGTCCTGTAGAGCTGTTTCGCAGCCTCTCCGGCAGCAGTCGCGCGACCCGTCAGGTCAACAAGATGATCGAGCAGGT
>JBNKMQ010000353.1:0-3922 GCA_050293225.1 Sedimenticolaceae bacterium | reverse complement strand
TCCGGTTCTAGGCTGAACATCGACTCACCGAAGAAAACGGCGCCGATCGCCATGCCATAGAGGCCGCCCACTAGGGTTTCATCCTGCCAGACCTCAACCGAGTGGGCCAACCCCAAGCTGTGCTGCTGATGATAGGCATCGATCATTTCCGGCAATAGCCAGGTGCCGGGAGATCTCTCCCGGGGAGCGGCGCAGCCTTTGATAACAGCGCTGAAATCCCGATCGAAGCTGACCTTGAATATCTTTCTTTTCAGGGTTTTACGCAGGCTGCGGCTGACTTTGATCTTGTCCGGGAAGAGCACAGTACGGGGATCCGGGGACCACCAGAGAATCGGCTCGTCTTCGCTGAACCAGGGAAAAATACCCTGCAGATAGGCGTTGATCAGCCGCTGCGGCGACAGGTCGCCGCCGACGGCGAGAAGGCCATTGGGTTCTCGCTCCGCCAGTGAGACATCCGGGAAGGGCGAGGCGGGTTTGTCGTCGAGCAGGAAGATCATTGTTTCTTATCACTATGACAGCAATTTAATTTTAGCTTTCTTCTCAATAATCCTAACAGGCACTTGTTTTAACGGAAAAAAATTCGCATTATTCATTAGTTGTTTTTCCCTTCCAGCCTAGCACTCTCCGGGAGAGGCGTTCGATGTGCTGGTAGAGTTCCAAAACTTGGATCGGAGTTACCGTTGACGGACAGTGTAAAAACCCTGCAGATTGGCGATCTGCTGCAGCTGCAGTTCGCTCCTCCTAATGATAGCCAAGATCGCTTCGCTGCTGTTCTGGTAGGTTACCTGCCGGGGAAGAGTCTGATTATCACTACTCCACGCAAGCAGGGTAACCCCATTATTGTCAGGGAGGGGCAGGCCTTCACGGTACGCATGCTTCATGGCAGTAATGTATTCGGTTTCGTCGCCCGGGTGCTGAGTGTTTCCGCCAAACCCTATCCCAATCTGCATCTCTCCTACCCCGCAGATGTGGAGAGTGCCGTGGTAAGAAATGCGCCGCGGGTGAGCACAGAGATTCAGGCCATCGTGAATAAATCGGCAGATCAGGGTGCGGCTATCAACCAGCGTCCTGTGATTATCTCGGATATTAGTAGCACGGGTGCCCGGGTAACCGATAGCAGAAAGCTGGGCGATGTGGGTGTTGCCATCCAGATCACCCATTCCCTAAAGGTCTGCAGTGGTGAGGATCTGTTGAAGGTGATGGCGATCATTCGCAACATCCGTAAGATGGATCGTGAGGATGGCTCGCATGTGTTTGTGCACGGTGTCGAGTATCGCGGACTGACCCGCTTTCAGGAGCTGCTGCTCTGCTCCTATGTGCTCGGTAGCATGGCGCGGGAGAAGTAGGCGCCAGAGCTGCCGCTACGGATGGGGGCATACTCAGCCGACACACAGAGAGCGGTGCCGACTGAGACTTCAAACATAATCCTTACTACTTTTCCGTTTCCAAGGCGTCAAGAAATCTCTCTGCATCCAGGGCCGCCTGACAGCCGGTGCCGGCGGAGGTGATGGCCTGACGATAGATGTGATCCATCACATCCCCAGCGGCGAAGATACCGGGAGTGGAGGTCTGAGTGGCGTTGCCCTCGAGACCGCCCTGGACCCGCAGATAACCGTTGGTCATCTCCAGCTGTCCCTCGAACAGGCCGGTATTCGGGCTGTGGCCGATGGCGATGAAGACGCCCTGCAGGTCGATCTCCTTGGTGCTGTCGTCTTTGACGTTCTTGATGCGCATGCCGGTGACGCCGGACTGGTCACCCAGGACCTCATCCAGTACATGATCCCACTCAATGGTGACATTGCCCTCTGCGGCCTTCTTTTTCAGCTGGTCGGAGAGGATCTTCTCGGAACGGAACTGATCGCGGCGGTGAACCACCACCACCTCTGAGGCGATGTTGGAAAGGTAGAGGGCCTCTTCCACTGCAGTGTTACCGCCGCCGATGACGGCTACCTTCTGGTTCTTGTAGAAGAAGCCGTCGCAGGTGGCACAGGCGGAGACACCACGGCCGCGGAAGGCCTGCTCCGACTCCATACCGAGATATTTGGCCGAGGCGCCGGTGCAGATGATCAGCGCATCGCAGGTGTAGACCGCCTGATCCCCGGTGAGGCGGAAAGGACGTTCACTCAACTCTGCCTTGTTGATGTGGTCAAAGATGATCTCGGTGTTGAAGCGCTCGGCGTGTTTGCGCATGCGCTCCATCAGATCGGGGCCCTGGACGCCATCGTTATCGCCGGGCCAGTTGTCCACCTCGGTGGTGGTCATCAGCTGTCCACCCTGTTCCATACCGGTAACCAGGACCGGTTCAAGATTGGCGCGGGCGGCGTAGACGGCGGCGGTGTATCCGGCAGGGCCGGACCCGAGTATCAATAGACGGCAGTGCTTGGTTTCGCTCATGTATACTAACTCCAAATGAGACGGAGCCTTCTCAGGATCATTGGTCTCGTTGAAATGGCTGCAGCCGTGACCGGGAGACGAGAATATCGGCGACCCTGTCGCAAGGCTGAAAAATGGATGCGGGAAGTCTACGTAAACATCGAGCATGGGTAAAGAATCCACGTGGGAAATAGGTGAATCGGCTGAGGAACACGCTCACCTTTTCGTTTTCTGATAGACACTTAAGAGTAAAAAGCAGGAACTGAAATGAAGATTGGCATCCCGAAAGAGATAAAACCTCTGGAGGCTAGGGTCGGCCTGGTGCCTGAGGCTTGTGCTGAGCTGGTTACCGCGGGCCACGAGGTAATCCTCGAAACCGGTGCCGGAGACCTGAGCGGCTATCCCGATTCCGCCTACGAGACCAGGGGGGTGAGCGTAGTGCCATCCGCGCAAGCGATCTACGAAGCATCAGACCTGGTCGTCAAGGTGAAAGAGCCGTATGGTGACGAACCGGAGATGTTACGTCCCGGACAGCTGCTCTTCTCTTTTCTCCATCTCGCGGCGGAGGAGGAGCTGACAAGTCGATTACTGGCTTCAGGCTCAATCGCCATCGCCTTCGAAACCCTCAGTGACAGAGGGAGCTTGCCAATACTTGCCCCCATGAGCGATATCGCCGGCAGGTTGTCGGTACAGTACGGAGCGACCTTGCTGCACAATCCCCAGGGAGGCAAGGGGCTGTTGCTGGGCGGACTGCCGGGGGCTGAGCGTGGTCATGTGGTCATTCTCGGGGGCGGTCAAGCCGGCGGTAACGCAGCACGCCTTGCCGCAGCCATGGGGGCCAGGGTAACGGTCTTCGATATGCAGCGGGAGAAGATGCTCGAGATGCGGGCGCTGGGGGATAATGTGACGGCACTCTATCCGTATCAATCCGCGCTGGATGAGTTTGTCGCCCAAGCCGATCTGCTGATTGGCGCCGTTCTGATTCCCGGCACCAAGGCACCCCATGTTGTCAGCAGGCAGCAGGTGGAGAGTATGAGCCCTGGCAGTGTGGTGGTGGATATCTCTGTTGACCAGGGGGGCTGTATCGAGACCACACGACCTACCACCTATCTTGATCCAAGCTATCAGGTGAGCGGGGTGACCCATTTCACGGTCACCAATATGCCGGGAGCGGTACCGAGAAGCGCATCACAATCGCTCTCCGCGGCGTTGATACCCTATCTCAAGCGCCTGACCTCACCGGATTGGCGCAGTGATGACGTGTTGACTGCGGCTGTCAATCTCTCCGAGGGCGAGATCGTCTATCCGGCCTTGCGTGAGCAGTATCTGTGAAATTAGAATAAGAATTATCTATAACTTTCTAAATTAAAAAGGAATATCATTACGCATGGCAACCCAGGCCAAAAGCCGTGAAATCGTTGAAGAGAGCCCCTTTCAGCGGCATGTGACCCACGCGGTCAGGGAGGGGGTGATGTGGAGCCTCTTCTGTCTCAGCGGCTATCTGCTGCTCTCACTCTTCAGCTATTCAGCCCGGGATCCGGGTTGGTCC
>JBNKMQ010000352.1:0-10384 GCA_050293225.1 Sedimenticolaceae bacterium | reverse complement strand
TGCTTCATCAAAACAAACACAACATACCAGGGGAGAATCCCAAGCATGTCAAAATACTTAACCCGGGTTATCTCAAATCCAGCGCTTTTCACAAGACTTACCAGTTGCTTTTTATGGTAACGCAGGAAGTGCCCAACCTCTCTATACGGCTCGCCGTACAACCATGAAAGCGCAGGCGCAAAAATACATATCGTACCGCCAGGCTTCAAAGTCTCTCTGACAAATTGTAGTTCCTCAAGGTCTTTACCGATATATTCAGGTGATTTGTCCGAGTTCATCCTAAGTATTTTGCCATATTGAATGCCAGTAAAATCTTATTCTCTGAAGGACACATATGCCACAAACTGCTGCAATATCTTTTGTATTAAAGCAATTTAATGACTGCAATCTCACTTGAGTCTGAATAGTACATGCTGCCAAGCCTGGGGATTACTTTCCCTGCATCTCTATTGCTGAGATTCCATCTTAGCCACTTTCTGCATCACCATCTCTTCCAGGGCCTGCTTGAATGCCACCACTTTTTCGATCAGGTCCGGTTGCGCAGTACCGAGAATTTGAGTCGCGAGAATGCCTGCATTCCTTGCACCATTAATAGCAACGGTCGCCACCGGCACCCCCGGAGGCATCTGCACGATGGAGAGCAGGGAGTCCTCCCCACTCAGGGCTGAGCTTTTCACCGGCACACCGATTACCGGCAGCGGGGTGATCGCTGCCACCATGCCTGGCAGATGCGCTGCACCACCAGCACCGGCAATAACCACCTTCAAACCACGATCCCGGGCCGAACGGGAGTATTCATACAGCCGCTCAGGAGTTCTATGGGCGGAGACGATGGTCATCTCATATGAGACGCCGAGTTCCTCCAGCACCTTGGCCGCTTCCTGCATGACGGGCAGGTCGGAATCACTGCCCATGATGATGCCTACCGATGGATTACTCATGGATGCTGCTCCCCAGTAATTGAAATCAGATCGCGCACGCGCTCAGCCTTCTCTCTCGCCTTTTCGATATCCCCGTCGAGGACGGTCACATGGCCCATCTTGCGATGAGGCTTGGTCTCCGCCTTGCCATAGATATGCAGGCAGACACCGGGAATCGCCATCGCGGCAGCCATGCCGTTGATCACCGGCCTGCCGTTGGAACCGGCATCTCCCAGCAGGTTGATCATGGCCGCCGGTGTGAGCAGGTCCGTTGCCCCCAGGGGCAAACCCAGAATCGCACGCAAATGCTGCTCGAACTGATCGGTCATGCAGGCCTCGATAGTATGGTGGCCTGAATTGTGCGTTCGAGGTGCGATCTCGTTCACCAGGATCTCATCCGCTTCGGTGAGAAACATCTCCACTCCAAAGACACCCACCCCATCCAGGGCCTCGATGGTGCGAACCGCCAACGCCTCTGCCGCAGCGGCAACCGATTCCGGTACAGCGGCGGGACAAAGCAGCAGATCGAGTACGTTCTCACCGGAGCGGAAACACATCTCCACGGTAGGATAGGCGCGGCAGTCACCGTGCCGGTTACGCGCCACCATCACCGCGAGCTCTTTTTTAGCCGTGACGAATCTCTCTACCAGAGAGGGGACAGGCAGGTGGTTGGCGAAATCCTCCTCACGCTGCATCACGCAGACACCGCGACCATCGTAACCGCCACGCCTCGCCTTCTGCACCAGGGGATATCCAAAGTTGGCGAAGGCAGCCGCATCGGCCTCCGGCATCTCGACGAAATCGGCGGTGGGAATATCCGCATCCCTGAGAAAACGCTTCTGGGTCAACTTATCCTGCAGCGTAGCCAGCAGGGCCGGCGCAGGATGGATCGGATGTCCCTCCTTCTCCAGCTGGACCAGGGTCTCTGTGTCGATATCCTCAAGTTCGAAGGTAACCACGTCGCAAGACTCAGCCAGCTCACGCAGCTTGGCCGGGTCGTGATAACCACCGATGATCTGATGGCCCGACACCTGTCCGGCGGGGGACATGGGATAGGGATCCAGCACCACGCAGGTACAGCCGATGCGCTTTGCAGCCTTGACCATCATACGACCCAATTGACCGCCGCCAATGAGGCCAATACGCGCTACGGGATAGGGGTAAGCGTCTGTCATTGGTTGAATTTTTGTTAGGTTGAATATTGAAGATTGCAGAGTATATCTAGCTTCGCGGGGAAATGCCTCCCGCAAATAGCTATTTAGCCACTCATTTCAATGGGATCGGCCAGGGCTCTCAGGCCGTCGGGGTCCAAAATCAGAATCCGGTTCCCATCCACCTCGATCAATCCCCGCCCGCTGAAATCGTTCAGGGTGCGGGAAAAAGTCTCCGGCGTCACCGAGAGGCGGGAGGCAATGATTGCCTTGGGCGCCTCAAGCTCGATCATGTTGCCGTTGGGTTCGAGTCTCTCCCAGCGCTTCCAGATGAAGTCAGCCAGGCGAAAGGTGGCATTCTGCAGACTGAGGAGCTCGATCTCGTTAATCAGGTGCTTGAGCCGCTGGCTCATATCGGCCATCAGTTTGAAACAGGCTTCATTCGAACCACGCAAAACCTGCAGATAGGATTGGTTATCAAAACTCAGAAGTCGTGTCTTGCCAATTGCCGTGGCATTCACGGGGAATCTGGGCTGCTCACCAAACATCAGCGCCTCAGCGAAGGTCTCACCGGTTGGGATGAGTTCGATCACCTTCTCACTCCCTTTCAGGGAGAGCCGTGATAACTTGATCTGCCCTTCAAGCACCAGGAAGAAACGGCTGGCAGGATCACCCGCTTGAAAGAAGAGCTGGCCATCACTAAGGCTCACCTCGTGGGCCTGGCTTTTGATGCTTGATAACTGCTCCTCATCCAGATGAGAAAAGAGTAGGCAATCCCTCAGATTGAAGTCCATTGATTGCTCTCTCCGGGTAGAAATCGAATCCCGCTTAACGGGTGAATTATTATACTAAAGGGCTCGCTATTGGTACTTCTTCCAGATGCGGTAGAAGACCAGTCCACGGTTTCTGTCGCTCACCAACCAGCGACCATTATTGAAATCGAAGCGTTTCTCCACTGCCCGCTGGCAGACAATTCCGCTGTAGCCCGACGCCAGACCTGTGTCACCCGTCGCCTCGCGAAACCAGGCCAAGGGCTCTTCACAGTCGATAAACTCATAGCTCTCAGGCTTTCTCGGCTCGATCTGCGAGACCTTGGGGGCCAGCTTCAGCCAACCATCCAGACCTCTCACCATGGTCCCACCTTCGGCCAGAATCTCTACCTCTGACAATGGGGTCAGAAAGGCATCTTCATACAGCAGCTTCGGATCGGTGGCGGTAGGATCACCGCCACACCCTTGCAGCAACAGCAGAAGCAAGAATCCATAACGTAGAGACAAGGGCCACCTACTTCTCAAGCTGTGAGAGATCCCTGACCGCCCCACGGGCCGCCGATGTGGTCAGTGCCGCATAGGCCTTAAGCGCCTTGGAGACGACACGATCCCGGGATTGGGGCTGCCAGGCCTCGGTGCCTCTTGCCGCCATCGCCTCACGGCGGGCGTTGAAGGTGTCCTCAGATATAACAGCCCGGATGAGCCGGTTGGGGATATCGATCTCAATCTGATCCCCCTCTTCCACCAGCCCGATGTTGCCGCCCTCTGCCGCCTCGGGAGAGCAGTGTCCGATGGAGAGGCCGGAGGTTCCGCCGGAGAAACGTCCATCGGTAATCAGGGCGCAGGACTTGCCCAGTCCCTTCGATTTCAGATAGCTGGTGGGATAGAGCATCTCCTGCATGCCAGGTCCACCCTTGGGGCCTTCATAGCGGATGATCACCACATCCCCGGCCTGAATCCGATCCTCCAGGATTGCCTCCACCGCCGCATCCTGGCTCTCAAAGATTCTCGCCGGACCGGTAAAGACGAGGATCGACTCGTCGACTCCCGCTGTCTTGACGATACAGCCCTGTTCCGCCAGATTTCCATACAGGACAGCCAATCCACCATCCCGGGAGTAGGCGTGATCCAGGTCCCGTATGCAGCCTTGGACCCGATCCAGATCGAGATCCGGCCAGCGGGCATCCTGGCTGAAGGCCACTTGTGTGGGCACTCCGCCCGGAGCCGCGAGATAGCGGTTGACCGTCGCCTCCTCGGCACTGCGGATCACATCCCAGTGATCGAGGGCCTCTCCCAGGGTAGCGCGATGGACCGTCGGCACATCGGTATGGATCAGGTTCGCGCGATCCAGCTCACCGAGAATACCGATGACACCACCGGCACGATGCACATCCTCCATGTGATACTGCTGAGTCGCCGGGGCGACCTTGCACAGGTTAGGCACCTTACGGCTCAATCGATCGATATCGGCCATGCTGAAATCGACCTCCGCCTCATGTGCGGCGGCTAAAAGATGCAGCACTGTATTGGTAGAGCCACCCATAGCGATATCGAGACTCATGGCGTTCTCGAAGGCCTTGAAGTTGGCGATATTTCGCGGCAGGGCAGTCTCGTCATCCTTCTCATACCAACGTTTGGCCAGCTCGACTATACGGCGACCCGCCTCGAGAAAAAGCTGTTCACGATCGGCGTGGGTCGCCAGCAACGAGCCGTTACCCGGCAGAGAGAGCCCCAGAGCCTCGGTCAGGCAGTTCATCGAATTGGCGGTAAACATGCCTGAGCAAGAGCCACAGGTGGGACAGGCGGAGCGCTCGATCTGCGCCACATCCTCATCACTCTCTTGCGGATTGGCGGCGGAGACCATCGCATCCACCAGGTCGAGCTTGATATTCCCCTTGCTGGCGAGTTGCACCTTGCCCGCCTCCATCGGCCCGCCGGAGACGAAGATGGTGGGGATGTTCAGACGCATCGTCGCCATCAACATACCGGGGGTGATCTTGTCGCAGTTGGAGATACAGACCAGGGCATCGGCACAGTGGGCGTTGACCATATACTCCACCGAGTCGGCGATGATATCCCGGGACGGCAGGGAGTAGAGCATGCCCCCATGACCCATGGCGATACCATCATCCACCGCGATGGTGTTGAACTCTTTCGCCACCCCGCCGGCGGCCTCAATCTCTCTCGCAACCAGCTGGCCCAGATCCTTGAGATGGACATGTCCGGGAACAAACTGGGTAAAGGAGTTGGCCACGGCGATGATCGGCTTATTGAAATCGTCATCCTGCATGCCCGTCGCGCGCCAAAGGGCGCGGGCACCGGCCATGTTACGTCCGTGGGTGGTGGTATGGGAGCGGTATTGCGGCATCGGTTACTCCGAAAAAAACTCTGTCAGTCGTCCATTATGCACGCATGGGTTGATACACCACAAACCCAAGGTTTTAAGGGGGATCAAGCAGGCTGATCGGACTCGCAGGGCAGACGCAGTGTGAACATAGCACCACCCGATGGATGGTTTGTGGCTTCAATGCTACCCCGGTGTTTGTCGGCAACGACTTTGACGAAACTCAGACCCAAGCCGACTCCCTTACCCTGAGAGGTATTCTCGGTTTCAGCCTGGGTGAAGGGCTGGAAGACTGATACAAGCTGGTCGTTGGGTATACCCGGCCCCTGATCCCGAATGGTACACAGCAGATGTCCCTGCTGTCGCTGAATCTGCATCACAATCTCACTATCCGACGGCGAGAATTTAATCGCGTTCTCAATCAGATTAAACAGCGCCCGCTCCAGCAGCCCCAGATCGCCCTGCAGCCAGATCTCGTCCTCGTCGAACTCCCGGCGCAGCGTGATACCGGCCTCTTTCGCCTGTATATAGGCCTCATCCATGGCGTTGTGGGCAACGGAGATAAAATCGGTATCGGTAAAATTGGTGGTATCCGCCGCTTCCGCCCGGGCCAGTTGAAGAAAGTTATCGGCCAGTTTCAACGAGCGCCGGGCCAGGGGTTGAATCTGCTCGGACAACTCCCCCGCCGACCACTCATCTATCTTTTTCGACTGAGTCAGAGAGAGCAGTGAGGTGATGGGGGAACGAAGGTCATGGGAGAGAAAGTTGAGCATCTTCACCCGGGTCCTCTCCGAGCGTTTGATGGTGCCAATATAGGAGAGATTAACCACCACTCCCCGCAAACCCACATCGGCATCATCCAAGGATTTAACCTGCACAAAGAGTTCGGTGTCCGGCGTCCGTAGCGCCTCAAAACGGATCGGCTCCGCCTGCAACAGGACCTGACGAAATACCTCCGGCCACTGACAAGGCCCGCGTATCTCCAGCGTCTGCAACAGCTCAAAGGCCTGCTCGCCCACCAGATCCCTATCCTCATCCATTCCCAGATAGAAGGCTGCGCGGGGATTGGCGATGACGATCTGCCCCAGGGTGTTGAAGACGACCAGTCCATCATCCATCTGCCCGACCGCATTATTGATCAGATGACGAAAGCGCTGCAGGGTGACATTGACCTGCTGCATCTTGTGCATGCGCAGCTCAACCCGCTCCAGCACGCTGTCATATTCCTGCTCAGCCTCGACGGTAAAATGCTGCGCAAAATCATCCAGCAGCGCCAGGGATTGACCCTGGGGCACCCGGGTTCTCTCCCAGACCATACCCAGCTGCCAATCGGTCTCTTGCCTGGGAATACGCGTCCAGAGCTCTGCCCCGGCTCGCTGCCACTTACCACTAACAAGGTTATCGATGGGTTCGTTCATCGGCTCACCGCCATGCATCAGCAGGCGACCCCGAGCGTTGTGCACCACCCATCCCTTCAGCGGCATCAATTCGGAGAGAAATTTGATGGCGTCCAGCAGATCACTCTGGGGCATCTGTGCCGCCAACCGCTTCTGCTCCTCCTGCATTCGCTCCAATTGATCACTGAGATAGCGTACCGCCTGATCAAGCCTGCGCCAGCTCCAGAAGGGGTAGCTCAAGAGCAAACCCAACAATGTTGCCGACGGGGGAAACCAGACGTGCCCTCCACGAAACACTATCCAGTTACCCAGAATAAACAGCACCAACGAGGAGAGGGCCACCAGGGGCGCAACCCGGGTCGGGAAGTGGGCATAGAGAAAGAAGGGTATGACCACGATCAGACCACTGAGGATCATATGGGTCAGAAAATCGACCGCCTCAATGGATGTCCCCCTTCTCAAGCTATCGAATATATTTGCATTGATCTCGACCCCAGGCATGGGGATGCCGTAGCCGGAGACCGGGGTGGGCAGGGAGTCGCCAAGCCCGGTGGCCGTGACGCCAACCAGCACGATCCGATCCCGGAATAGCTCCTGGGGATAGACGCCTTCCAACACGTCGCTATAGGAGAGCCGTGGGTAATTACCTGCCGGGCCCGTAAAAGGGATCAGAAGGTGATTTCTACGGTTGATCAGATTGACATTGGCCATCGACGAGGCCACAGGAGCCTCTATGTTTGCCGCCGACTCCGGCTGCAGCCATTGATAGAGGGAGAGCATCAGGTGAGGCCAGTAGTCCTCACCCAAGCCCTCATAGAGATAGACCCCACGGGCGATACCGTCTGCATCCAGATCCATATGTACATGACCCAGCGCCGTCGCCACATTGGCCATATCCGGCAAAGGCATGGTCTCCACCAGCATCCCTCCCTGCCTGTGCTGCTCCAGAATGACCGGCATAAAAACCCGATCGCTGGCGGCGACAGCGTGAATCAGCTGAATATCCCCTTCCGGGTCGCTCTGGTCCGCCTCAGCAAATAACAGGTCGAGAACTATCGCCTTGGCGCCGGCGAGGGAGAGCCGTTCAACCAGGCGGGCGTGTACCGATCTCGACCAGGGCCAACGTCCCAGCTTTTCCAGGCTCTTTTCATCCACCGCGACGATGAGGATATCCTCAGTCGGCTCGGTGTACATGAAACTTAGCTGCAGGTCATAGAGCACCTGGTCCCAACGCCATAGCCAGCCGCTCGCCGCAATCAGGCAGGTAAACAACAGCAGGAACATGGCGGAACGAAAACGCTCCGAAAGACCGCGGGCAGGCCCTCCCATTACAGCCCGCCCTGTAAGACTTCAGGGCACAACCCGTTCCGATGCTGGAGAAGATGGATCACTACCAACGCCTTGCAGGGATCACAAGCCGATAGGCCTGGGAGCGGGTTGCAGGGGCTGATCCATCGAAAAGGGCCTCAACGGCCAGATAGTAGACACCGGGGGGTGGCAGGGGGATCTGTGTCCCGCCAGCCTGGGTCAACTGTTCGAAAATCAGAGACTCAAACTCCGGCTCTCCGGCGAACAGCAGGCGGTGGGACCAGGCGCCTTCCGCCGGCTGCCAATTCACCTGAATCCATGGCCCCCAAAAGAGAGGAGGATCTAATACGGGAGCCGCCACAGTTTTGGGTTCTGGCACTGGCTCAGGCGGCGGCAGTGTCAGCTCGAAATCGTGTCGGGCAGAGAGACCTTCGAAACCGGCATCGTCGATCGCACGGACTCGCAGTTGGTAGCTACCCTCTGGCTGATCGGGAAGCTCAACACGAGGCCCATCAACCAGCTGGGAATATAGCAATGAGGTATTCTCATCCAGCAGCTGCACCCGGTATGAGACCGCACCGGATAGAGGTTGCCACTCGACCGCAGACATTGGTAACTGATAGCCGGGTTGAAGGGTCGAGAGATCCGGTGCATCCAAAAGACGACGGGGCGGTGAAGGCGGCTGACCCTGCTCGATCAAACTACCTTCTCCGGCGTTTACCGCCACGGTCTCACCGGAGCCGGTGACATTCACCTTACCCTCGGTCACCTCACTACGGGTCTGTTGACTCTGGGCATCCACACTGACTCGGAAGTCGGTGCCACGCACCACGGTAACGGCTGCCGGCGTTTGGATCTGATAGCGTGAACCAGGACGGCCGATAGGCTTGATTCGGTTCTCCACCCTACCCCTCTGCAGGCGGATTCGGGTATCCAGCATGCCCTGTCCCTCGAAGATGGAGAGGGCATCGAATACCACCTCACTCTCAGGCCCCACCAGAAGATGGGAGCCATCGGCAAACTCCAAGGATATCGCCGACTTCTCCGCCGTTGTCACGCGATCACCGGCACCTAAAACAGTACCCGGAGAGATATTTTCCGACTCACTCTCCCCGCGTCTGAAGAGCTGTGCGTTACCAAAGGCGTAGCGCACCTCCACACCCGCCAGCTGCTGACTCATCCAGTCGATGGGCACACGAATCTCTGTACCTACCGGAATCTCTCTATCCTTGATGATGCCGTTGTAGACCTGCAGCATCTCCGGGGTGAATTCCGGCTTGAGGAAACGTTGCGACAGATCAGAGAGAGTATCACCCTGATGCATACGGTAGGCCCAGTCTTCCGCCAGCACGGGTGACGACAGGAAAATCAGGATAAAAAACAGGAAGGGGATGGGAAACAGCTTTCGTCTAAACATGGCGATCTCTTGGTCGGCCCAGGTGTCTGAAGGGGTGGGCCGAGATTCTTAGAAAGATTCTATTCTACCCCCTCGAAGCACCAATGCGAGTCAATCGCTGACTGAAGGCTCAGTGGCCTCTTCAAGCTGCTCCAGGCGATAACCCTGGTGGTAGACTGCCTTCAAACGCCAGCCGTTCTCCGGCGTCAGTTGCAGCTTTCTGCGCAGGCGACTGATATGAGTATCCACCGTCCGCGTCATCAATCCTGGTCCAAAGCCCCAGATAGATTCCAGCAGATGATCTCGCGAGAGTAGTCGCCCGATATTATTGAAGAGCATCCAGGCGAGCTGAAACTCCTTCTCGGTCATCTCCACCGCCTCTCCGTCGAACTGCAGGGTCTTGGTCTCTTTGGTCAGCTGGAAAGGACCGACCTCCATGACATCCCGGCGCGCACTGTGGCGACGTACCAGGGCCTTGACCCGGGCCATCATCACTTCACGATTGACCGGCTTGGTCAGATAGTCGTCAGCCCCCTTTTCCAGGGCCTCAACGATATCCTTCTCCCCATCCCTATGGGTGATAAAGAAGACCGGCAGATCCCACTCCCGTTCGTCGCGAAGCCAGGAGAGTACCTCCACGCCGCTCTTGCCGGGTAGTTCCCAATCCATGATCAGCAGGTCGTAGGTCTCATGGCGCAATTCACGCATGAAACTGTCGGCATCGTGGAATTCACGACAGATGAAACCTTCGCTTTCCAGCCACTCTTTCAACACCGCCGCTTGGACTTTGTCATCTTCCAGGTAGGCTATTCGCATCTCTTGTTACACACCTTGTATCAAGAATCCCCTTTGGCTCGAACTTGGCCGAGATCCTTTTTTTAATGGTAAAGATGAGAAAGGCAACAGCGGGATAACCACTGCTGCCTTTCCGCACCTAGCTACGCCATCCGGCCAAACCCGATCAGTTCAGCTTCAGCTCAACGCGGCGATTCAATGCACGACCTTCTGCGGTAGCGTTATCCGCAACAGGCGCGCTCTCGCCCATGCCCTTGGCACTCAGAATGTCCTTATCGACACCCTGTGACGCAAGATAGTCAG
>JBNKMQ010000351.1:0-2087 GCA_050293225.1 Sedimenticolaceae bacterium | reverse complement strand
TCTCTAGAGGAACTTGTCGCTAGCCAGAGTGCGGCGTCGTTCGATCTCATCCTGTTGACGGTCAAGGCGGGTGCTACTGAAGAGTTGATCCAGTCCCTGCAGGCATGGCTCTGCCAGTCTGAGACACCTGTACTCTCTTTACAGAACGGTGTGGATAACGAAGTTGCTATCGCGTCAGTTGTCGGCCATGAAAGAACTATCGGTGGTCTGGCGGTACGTATCGGCGGTCATATCGTCGCGCCGGGCTCTATCGAGGCGACAGGGGTTGCGCAGGTGATCATGGGGGCTTGGCGATCCGCAGTAGAGAACCCGTCTCTGCATGCCAGATTGCAACCCTGGGTTGACTGCTTCAATCAGGCGGCCATTCCAACCCTGTTGAGTGAGCAGATCCAAAAAGAACTGTGGCGCAAGCTGTTGATCAACAACGGTGTCAATCCGCTGAGTGCATTGACTCGCATGGATACCCGGACGCTGACCTCCCACCCGGAACTGACCGCAGTTGTCTACGCCATGATGGAAGAGGTGGCGCTGGCGGCAAAGGCGGATGGCGTCGCTATCGATCGAGGGGATATCGATGAGATGTATCGATTGATCTGTAACTTCGATGCCATCAAGACCTCCATGCTGGTGGACTTGGAGCAGGATCGTCCGTTGGAGTTGGAGGCGATCAGTGGCGTGACCATAGAGCGCTGCGAACGTCAGGGCAAGCGTGCGCCTTACACGCGACTGATTCAGGCGCTGCTACAGGCCCGAATCTCATAAGCGGTTGGGGTTTAGAGGATAAAGATTAGCAGCAGTGGGATGACTGCCACTGAAGCCAGATTTCCAATGGCAACGATAGAAGCAACCTGCTGAGGATACTGGTTATAGCGTTCGGCCATGAGGAAGTTCATCACCGCCGGGGGCAGGATGCCAAACAGCAGGATGACATCGCTTTCAGTGCGACCGAGATTGAGGAATTGAATTGCAAGCCAGGCAAACAGAAGACCGAAGGCGGGGCATAACAAGGCGATGAGCAACCCGATGCGCCAGTGATGAAAATCGATCTGGGTTAAGCGCACACCCAGGGCGACTAAAAGCAGAGGTATGGCGACTTGAGAGAGCATCTCGAGACCGGGCAGAAGTACCTTGGGGGTGTGCCAGCCAAGCAGATTACAGCTGATACCGGCAGCAGTGGCGATGAATACCGGATTGCGCAACATCTCTCCAGGATGCAGGCGCTGACTGACATACCAGATACCGAATGAGTGATTGAGACCCGCGGATATGACAAAGGCAACTACAGCAAGGGGCAGAACCTTTTCGCCAAAGGCGAAGGCCGCCAACGGCAATCCCAGGTTGCCGGAGTTGTTGAACATCATTGCCGGCACAACCGCGCGCGCAGGCAGTCGCCAGACTTTTGCCAGGGGCAGCATCAGCAGACCGGAACCGAGCACTACGATAGTTGCGGCCAGTGCAATCTCACCCATGTGCGACAGATCGGGAATCTTTTCTGTGAGTACAAAGAAGAGTAGTGCCGGCACGAAGAGCGACATGTTCGCTCGATTCGCCGCATCCATGTTGATGTTACTGAAGCGGCCGAAGAGAAAGCCCACCAGGGCGATGCCGAAGACCGGTGCAGTAATGGCCAGTACCTGGTTGAACATGAGTCTGTCGAACGATGTCAGGCGTGGGATTCGAACAACTGCTGCTGTTCCTGAAGCATTTTCGCCACAACCTCGGCGGTGCGGCGGATGTGCTTCTCATTTTCGACGCACGCCTTTTCGATATCCCGTGCCAGGGCGGCGTCGCATATCGCCTGATGCTCTGCATGCACATCCCGTGGAACCGAGCGGTCGATACGCGCGAGGTTACGGTAGCGTTTGTGTTGATCGAAGAGGACGTCATAGAAGCGTCGTAACCATTTGGACTCGCAGGCGGAGATCAAAGCCTGATGGTAGGCGCGATTGCGCTCTTCCCACTGGGAGAGGTCAGGGTCCGGCGATGTCTCGACTTTGGAGAGCTGATGAAAACTGCCAATGACCCGAGACTCCCAGTCGTCGTCACCCAGTTCGAAGCTCTTTCTCAGGGCGAGGTTCTCGAGTACT
>JBNKMQ010000350.1:0-19192 GCA_050293225.1 Sedimenticolaceae bacterium | reverse complement strand
GGCCTCGACTTCGATGCCTACTGGGGCGAGGAGAGCGAGACCGAGCTCTACCACTTCATCGGCAAGGACATCATCTACTTCCACACCCTGTTCTGGCCGGCGATGCTGCATGGCGCGGGCTTCCGCACCCCCAGCGCGGTGTTCGCCCACGGCTTCCTCACTGTGGACGGGGCCAAGATGTCCAAGTCCCGCGGCACCTTCATCAAGGCCCGCACCTACCTGGATCATCTCAACCCGGAATATCTGCGCTACTACTTTGCCGCCAAGCTCGGCTCCGGTGTGGACGACATCGACCTCAACCTGGAGGACTTCGCCCAGCGGGTCAACAGCGACCTGGTCGGCAAGGTGGTCAACATCGCCAGCCGCTGCGCCGGTTTCATCAGCAAGCGATTTGAAGGAAAGCTGGCGGATCAAGTGACTGAGCAGAACCTGTTGAATGACTTTGTCACCGCCGGTGAGAGCATCGCAGGGCACTACGAAAAGCGGGAGTTCAGCCGAGCGGTACGTGAAATCATGGCCCTGGCCGATCGCGCCAACCAGTACATCGACGAGCAGAAACCCTGGGTAGTGGCCAAAGAGGAAGGCAAGGAAGCAGAACTTCAGGCCATCTGCAGCGACGGCCTCAACCTCTTCCGTCTGCTGATCGGCTACCTGCGCCCGATTCTGCCCGGCACGGCGGAAATGGCCGAGAGCTTTTTACAGATCGGGCCTCTGAGCTGGGATCAGCTGGCCACGCCGCTGACCGGCCACAAGATCAGTAAATTCAAGCCCCTGATGACCCGGGTCGATCCCAAGCAGATCGAGGCGATGCTGGAGCACTCGAAAGAGGATCTCGCTGCTCAAGCCCCTGCCACGACAGCCAAGCCGAAAGCAGACTCACCGTTGGGTAAAGACCCTATCGCTGAAACTATCCAGTTTGATGACTTTGCCAAACTGGATCTGCGCATCGCCCGTATCGCCAAAGCAGAACACGTTGAGGGCGCCGACAAACTGTTGCAACTGACCCTCGACCTGGGCGGTGAGACCCGCAATGTCTTCGCCGGCATCAAGTCCGCCTATGCGCCAGAAGATCTGGAAGGCAAGCTGACCGTTATGGTCGCCAATCTGGCGCCACGCAAGATGCGCTTCGGCGTCTCCGAGGGGATGGTATTGGCGGCCGGCCCCGGCGGCAAGGACCTCTTCATCCTCAACCCAGACGAAGGTGCACAAGCGGGAATGCGGGTTAAATAACGCAAAGACGGTAGCGCCATGCTAGCGATGGCACTGCTATAGCCTTTTGTGCAAAATCGAACAGCTTTAAACAACACGACTAAGTAAACAGCCATGAGCCAAACATTATTAGAAAAGCATGAAACCCTTGTCATCGAAATGGCAAATATCTTCCTCGACAACATGGAGCAGGAGCTGGGCAAGAAGTACAAGGATTACAAGCACAATGTCAACGGCAGCCTTTCAGAGGGGCAGTTCACTATCCTGAAAAAAAAGTACGATATATCAGATCGTGAATTCGCCGACCTCTATACCGAGTTTCAGAATATGAAACCGACCGCTCACCTGAAAAGCACAATGGAAGCCTTTACCGCATCAGGCGGTAATGTGGATATCGAACCGGAATATGATGAAAGCGCTCAAAGGGTGAAGGTTGACATCAAATTCGCCATCAAAGATAAAAGCCTGGATAAACTTGAAGGCCTTTCGACCATCGAAGGTATCATTTTAAAGATGAACGCGATGATTCAGCTCGACTCCGCACTCTCCGGCTCGGACCCTGATGGACGACCTGCTTTTTAGCATGACTTTACACAGGTTCTCTCTCGCTGAGAGAGACCTTTACACATGATCAATGAAGAAACCAGCGACGTAAGATCACCTTCTCCGCCTCCACCAGGAACAGCACGCTGGACCCCACCAGTACAATCAGCAGCCAGCTCTTGGCATCAAGGGACGCCGTGCCAAAAAGATGTTGCAGTGGCCCGAAGTAAGTGAAGGCCAGCTGAAACAACACCAGTAACGCCACCGCCGGCAACGCATAGGGATTCTGAAATATCGCCCCGCTATCAAAAGCAGAGCCATAGACCGAGCGGGAATTGAAGAGATAAAAAATCTCAAACATCACCAGTGTATTTACCGCCACAGTACGAGCATATTCTACTGAGTCGTTCACCGAGGATGCCCAAAGGAAAAGTCCAAAGGTTCCACACATCAGTATCAGTGAGACGAAGGCGATACGCCAGATAAACAGAGCACTGAGTAACCGCTCATCACTCTCCCGTGGGTTTCGCTGCATCACACCCGCCTCCGGTGGATCGAAGGCGAGTACCAAAGCCAGAGTCACCGCTGTAATCATGTTGACCCAAAGTATCTGTACCGGAGTCAAAGGGAACTGGTGAAAGCCGAAGACAATGGCTCCCAGCATCACCAATGCCTCGCCGCCATTGGTCGGCAGGATAAACAGAATCGCCTTACGGATGTTGTCATACACCGTTCGACCCTCCTCTACCGCATGCACGATGGAGGCAAAGTTGTCATCCACCAGGACCATCTCTGCGGCCTCCTTCGCCACCTCGGTTCCATTACGTCCCATGGCTACGCCTACATCGGCCCGCTTCAAGGCCGGTGCATCGTTGACTCCGTCACCCGTCATGGCGACCACATCTCCCAGTGCCTGCATGGCCTGAACCAATCTAAGCTTGTGTTCCGGCGTCACCCTGGCATAGACATCCACCTCGCTCACCATGCCATGCAACTCATGATCATCTATCGACTCAAGCTCTCTCCCCGTCAAAACCCTTTGTGTATTGACCAAGCCTATCTGCTCAGCAATGGCGGCGGCCGTTACTGCATGATCCCCGGTTATCATCTTGACTCTGATGCCGGCCTCCTGACAGGTCGCGACTGCAGCTACCGACTCGGCTCGCGGTGGATCGATCAAGGCCAATAATCCGAGTAGTACCAAGCCTTTTTCCACATCCTGAAATCTCAGTTCATTGACGCCATCGAGCTGGCATCGCTCTGCAATAGCCAGCACCCGATAACCCTTCATGGCCAGGGATTCGACTTCACCCTGCCAACGATTTTGATCAAGCGGCACCGGCCCTGACGCTGTCGCCTCCGATTCACACATAGTCAGCAGTCGTTCTGGAGCGCCTTTGAGAAAGATGTAACCACTACCGGTGTGATCGTGATGCAGAGTGGCCATGAATTGATGTGCGGAGTCGAACGGAATCAAGTCTGTGCGCGGATACTCCTGACGTCGCACGTCCGGCTCAAAACCGGCCTTTTGCGCCAGTGTCAGCAGGGCTGCCTCCATGGGATCGCCCTGAATTTCCCAGCCCTTGTCGGTATGCTCCAACGAGGCGTCATTGCAGAGCAGGCTGGCAAGCAACAGATGATTAATCAGTTCATCATTGCCCACTGCGTAATTTTCATTGTTGTGGATAAAGCCGCCATGAGGATCGTAACCGACCCCCGTGACATCTATGCCCCTTTCACTTGTTTTCAGATGACACACCGTCATCTCATTACGGGTCAATGTGCCTGTTTTATCGGAGCAGATGACTTTTACCGTGCCGAGGGTCTCAACAGCAGGGAGTTGGCGAATGATGGCATTGCGGCCAGCCATTCGCTGAACCCCGATCGCCAGGGTTATTGTCATTATCGCCGGTAAGCCTTCAGGAATTGCGGCTACTGCCAATCCCACCGAGGCCATAAACATCTCACTGGCTGAATAGTCCCGTAGCACGACACCAAACACAAAACTGATCGTGGCAAGGACCAGAATCGCCAGTGTCAGCCACTTTCCAAACAGCGACATCTGACGTAGAAGCGGTGTGGTTAACTGCTCAACTCCCGCAAGAAGTGCGCTGATTCGACCGATCTCAGTCGCTCCAGCTGTAGCGATCACCACCCCCGCCCCTTGCCCCCGAGTGATCAGGGTCCCGGAGTAAGCCATACAGCTTCGATCCGCCAGGACCGTTTCATTGGGTAGCGCTGCAGTGTTCTTTTCGACCGGAAGTGATTCGCCAGTCAAGGCCGCCTCATCGATCTGTAGACCCTTGGCCTGTATCAGACGTAGATCTGCAGGCACCCTGTCTCCCGCCTGCAGCGACACCAGATCACCAGGCACTAACGCCTCTGCACTTAGCGTGATAAGTTTCCCATCGCGCGACACAAGTGAGCGAGGGGATAACATATTCCTGATACTACGTAGGGCATCCTCTGCCTTGCCTTCCTGAATAAAACCGATCAGGGCGTTGATGATCACAACACCAAAGATAACCCCTGCGTCTAGCCAGTGTTGTAAGAGACTGGTCACCACCCCAGCCATGATCAATACATAGATGAGGAGGTTGTGGAACTGAGCCAGGAATCTTAGCAGGGGACTGCGGGGTTTTGCTTCAGGCAGCCGGTTTGGACCAAATTCACTCAGACGCTTGTCTGCGTCACTGGTGGACAAACCCAACTCACTGGTCTCCTGCCTCTCAAGGACTTCAGAGAGTTCAAGACTGTGCCAAAGATCAAATTCTGATGGTTTCTGCATGGTTGGCCGTCGACCTCTTGATCGGGGTTCGCAAATCAACCTCAATCAAAAGTATATACAGCCAGAAGATTGTTGCAGGTAAGTCAGAGAATGTGATCTTCTCGCATACTCATCAAACGCAGTGACGCTAGGGAAATTCCCCCATGCATAAGATAGTTATCCGCCCCAGACATAGTTGCTCGAACTTTTCACCAATCCGGGACCAAACCCTGACTTAAAGAAAAGTAACATCCAGCAGTAACGATCAACTATGGCGATGGCCATAAACCATCTCTGCGTAGTCTGTTACCCACCAGCTGCCGCTAATGCCTGTTCAATATCCGCAATGATGTCGTCCACATGCTCAATACCGATCGAGAGACGGACCATATCCGCACTGACGCCCGCAGTTGCCAACTCTTCTTCATTCAACTGGCGGTGTGTTGTCGTCGCAGGATGACAAGCCAGGGATTTTGCATCACCAATATTCACCAGACGAAGAATCATCTGCAGGGCGTCAATAAAACGAGCGCCGGCATCAATACCACCTTCGATCCCGAAACTGAGAATGCCGGAAGCCTCACCCTTTGTGATCCGCTGACAACGTTCGTAGTGAGGGCTCTCAGGTAGAGCCGCATAGTTGACCCACTTCACCTGGGGATGCTGTTTCAGATACTCCGCAACCTTCAAGCTGTTTTCACAGTGGCGCTGCATACGCAGACCGAGAGTCTCCAGCCCCTGCATAATCAGGAAGGCGTTGTGGGGTGAGATAGCCGAACCGGTATTCCGCAAAGGCACCACCCGACAGCGGGCGATATATGCCGCCGGCCCAAGTGCCTCGGTATAGACCACTCCGTGATAGGAGGGATCAGGCTCATTCAGCATGGGGAAACGATCTTTGTTGGCGACCCAGTCAAATTTGCCGGAGTCGACGATTATGCCCCCCACAGAGGTCCCGTGACCGCCGATATACTTGGTCAGGGAGTGGATGATGATATCGGCACCGTGTTCGAAGGCGCGACAGAGATAGGGGGTCGCAACCGTATTATCCACCATCAGGGGCACGCCATGGCGATGGGCGATCTCGGCAAGTTTCTCCAGATCCACCACATTGCCCGCCGGATTGCCGATGGACTCGCAGAAGAGTGCCTTGGTCTTATCATCAATCAGACTCTCCAGCTTCTCATAGTCGTCGAAGGAGGCCATACGCACTTCGATCCCCTGCCGCGGAAAGGTGTGAGCGAAAAGATTGTAGGTGCCTCCGTAGAGCTGGCTGGTACTGACAATATTGTCGCCATTCATGGCGATACACTGGATGGCGTAGGTGATGGCAGCCATGCCGGAGGCTACTGCAAGGGCGCCTATGCCGCCCTCCATCTCGGTCAGACGTTGCTCCAACACCGCCGTCGTAGGATTCATGATGCGGGTGTAGATATTCCCCGGTACCTTGAGATCAAACAGGTCGGCGCCATGCTGGGTATCATCGAAGGTGTAGGAAGTGGTCTGGTAGATCGGGACGGCTGCGGCCTTGGTGGTAGGCTCAGACTCATACCCGGCGTGTAGCGCCAAAGATTCTAATTTCATAGCAACTCTCCATCCTCAATTCTTATGCTTAAATACCTGTTGATCAGGCCTTTATTATTTCTCAAGACGTATAACGGACACCTTTTAGGGGTACAGCGTTCCCTATTTAGGATTTTCAGAGATAAAATAGCCTTCAGGGTCGAGCCATTTGCGGCATATCAATGCGGCGTATGACACAGATGAGCATAGTAGCGCGAAATACCCATTACACACGAGTTGTAACCGATTAGACAGCCGCTTATCCTTAAGCCAACTAGAAATTTCTGACTTTATTCTATGCAAGAGTACGCCCTCATTCTGATCAGCACCGTGCTGGTGAACAACTTTGTCCTGGTGAAATTCCTTGGGCTTTGTCCGTTCATGGGTGTCTCTCGCAAGCTGGAGACCGCCACCGGCATGGGGCTGGCCACCACCTTTGTCCTCACCTTATCCTCAATCTGCTCCTACCTGGTGAATGAGTATATGCTGGTGCCCCTGGGCATAGAATTTCTGCGTACCATCGCCTTCATCCTTGTGATCGCAGTAGTGGTCCAGTTCACCGAGATGGTGATGCACAAGACCAGCCCCATACTCTATCAGGTACTGGGAATCTTCCTGCCACTGATCACCACCAACTGCGCGGTGTTGGGTGTGGCCCTGTTAAACACGCAGGAACAGCATGGTCTTATCGAGTCAGCACTCTATGGCTTCGGCGCCGCCGCCGGTTTCTCCCTGGTACTGGTACTCTTTGCTGCAATCCGCGAGCGGGTCGCTGTGTCCGATGTGCCTGAATATCTGCAAGGCAACGCCATTGCCCTGATCACCGCCGGCCTGATGTCGATGGCCTTCATGGGCTTTGCCGGCCTGGTGGCCACCTGAGTCCGCCGGCATGCTGATCGCCATTATCGCCATCACCCTGCTTGCCGCCGGCTTTGGACTCCTGCTCGGCTACGCCAATATCCGCTTCCATGTGGAGGGAGACCCGATCACCGACCAGATCGAGAAACTACTGCCCCAGACCCAGTGCGGTCAATGCGGCTTCGCCGGTTGCCGTCCCTATGCCGAGGCGATTGCCGCCGGTGAAGAGGAGATCAACAAGTGTCCGCCAGGAGGTGAAGGCACCATGATCGCCCTGGCGGATCTGCTCGGCCGCGATCCCATCCCCTTGGATGAGGAGACAGCGGATGCAAAACCCAAGGCGGTTGCCCTGATCAAAGAGCAGGAGTGTATCGGCTGCACCCTCTGTCTGCAGGCCTGTCCGGTGGACGCCATCATCGGCGCAGCCAAACAGTTGCACGTAGTGATTGAAGCGGAGTGCACCGGCTGCGAGCGCTGTCTGCCCCCCTGTCCGGTGGACTGCATCCAGATGCAACCCGTCACTGAGACTACCGATAACTGGCGCTGGCCCTACCCGCAGAGCGGGCAGGAACCGATCGCAATTACAGACTAATCTAACGATCTATGTACGTCGAAGCGAAAAGAGGTAAATCGAGAGAGTTGTGGAACTTCCACGGCGGTCTCCACCTGCCGGAAAACAAAACGCTGTCCCAGTTACGGCCGACCAGGCAGGCCTGTCTACCCTCCAGACTGGTTATTCCTCTACATCAGCATATCGGCGTCCCAGCCCAGCCTCTGGTTGGTGTGGGTGACAAGGTCTTGAAAGGTCAAAAGATCGCTGATGCCTCGGCCCCGGTAACCGCTCCACTGCACGCCCCCACCTCGGGAACCGTGGTCGAGATCGATGATCACCCAATCCCCCATCCATCCGGTTTGAAAGGACCCTGCATCGTCATCGAACCTGATGGCGAGGATCGCTGGACAACCCTGCCAGAGCCTATCAAGGATTACCGGTCTGCAGATGCCGCCACCCTGCGGGCACGCATCCGCGAATCCGGCATCGTCGGCATGGGCGGCGCCACCTTCCCTTCGGCGGTAAAACTCAACCCCAGCAAGCCGATCAAGACCCTGATCATCAACGGTGCCGAGTGCGAGCCCTATATCACCTGTGATGACCGCCTGATGCAGGAGCGACCGGAGCGGGTCATGCAGGGTATCCGCATCCTGCAGCATATCCTGCAGAGCGAAGAGTGCCTGATCGCGATTGAGGACAACAAGCCCGAAGCAATCCTGGAACTACATCACCTGGTGCAGGATGATGAGCCCATCGAAGTCGTGCGCATCCCCACCCTCTACCCCAGTGGTGGTGAGAAGCAGCTGATCCGTATCTTGACGGGACGCGAAGTCCCAAGCTCCGGCCTGCCGGCCCAGCTCGGTGTGATCTGCCACAATGTAGCCACTGCCGCCGCCATTGCCGATGCGGTGCTGGAGGGCAAACCATTGATCTCGAGACTGGTCACCCTGACCGGTGAGGGAATAAAGGAACCGGGCAACTTCGAGACCCTGATCGGCACCCTGGCCAGCGATCTGATCCAGCAGGCCGGAGGCTACCAGAACAGTCCCGAACAGCTGATATTGGGCGGCCCCATGATGGGCTTCGACCTGGCCAATGACCATATCCCCATCACCAAAGGGGCCAACTGCCTGCTCTGTCCCACCCCCGAGGAACTGCCCCGGCCCGATGCGGCACAAGCCTGTATCCGCTGCGGCCGTTGTGCCGATGTCTGTCCCGCCAACCTGCTGCCGCAGCAGCTCTACTGGCACAGCCGGGCCAAGGATCTGGAGAAGACCCAGGACTACAACCTGTTCGACTGTATCGAGTGTGGCTGTTGCTCCCATGTCTGCCCTTCGCATATCCCACTGGTACACTACTTCCGCTATGCCAAAAATGAGAGTTGGGCACAGGAGCAGGAGCGGCGCGAGTCAGAACATGCAAAACAGCGCCACGACTCCCGGGTAGCCCGACTGGAGCGTCTCGAAGCGGAGAGAAAGGCCCGCCTGCGCAAGAAGAAGGAGGCGCTGGACAAGAAGCCAGCCAAAGATAAATCGGACAAACCCGACCTGTCCGATAAAGAGAGCAAACAGGCCGCCATCGAGGCCGCCATGAAGCGGGCGGCGGAGAAGAAGGCGAAGCAGCAAGCACAACCAAAGAACACCGAAAACCTGACCCCGGCACAGCAAGCGAAGATCGATGCGGCGGACAAACGTCGTGAGGCCAGCGAAGAGTCAGACACTGCCAGTCAACCGGAGCAGCACTCCTGATGCAATTCCAGACCCACAGCTCACCCCATACCGGCCGGCCCAACCGGGTCGACAAGGTCATGCTGCAGGTCATCCTGGCCCTGATCCCCGGCACCATCGCCATGGTCTACTACTTCGGCTGGGGAGTATTGATCAACATCGCCCTCTCCATTGTCGCCGCCCTGGGCTTCGAGGCGCTGATGATGAAGCTGCGCAAGCGGCCGATACTGCCTCCCCTGCTCGATCTCAGTGCGGTCCTCACCGCCCTGCTCTTCGCCATCGCCATCCCACCTCTGCTGCCCTGGTGGCTGGTGGTATTGGGTATGGCCTTTGCCATCATCATGGTCAAGCAGATGTATGGCGGACTTGGTTACAACCCCTTCAATCCGGCCATGGCGGCCTATGTATTGCTGCTGATCTCCTACCCGGTGGAGATGACCAGCTGGCTGCCGCCGACCCTGCTGACGGAGCATAGCCTGAGCCTGACTCAGATCCTCAGCATCAAGTTCGCCGGCGCTCTACCCCAGGGACTGAGCATGGACGCCATCACCATGGCCACCCCTTTGGACGAGATGCGCACCAAACTCGATCTGAATCAGATGATCAGCGAGATCCGCACCAGTCCCCTGTGGGGCGACTTCGGCGGTCAAGGCTGGGAGTGGGTCGGCAACTGGTTCCTGATGGGCGGCATCTGGATGGTCTACAAGCGCACCATCACCTGGCAGATCCCCCTCGCTTTTCTCGGGGGCCTAGTGGGCATGGCCACCCTCTTCTGGCTGTTTGACCCGGAGACTCACCCCATTCCCCTGTTCCATCTCTTCAGTGGCGGAGCGATTCTGGGCGCCTTCTTCATCGCCACCGATCCGGTCACCGCCAGCACTACCCGTATCGGCCAGTTGATCTACGGTGTCTCCATCGGCGTGCTGGTCTACATCATCCGCACCTGGGGCGGCTATCCTGATGCAGTGGCCTTCGCTGTCCTGTTGATGAATATGGCGGCCCCTACCATCGACTACTACACCCGCCCGCGGGTCTATGGTCACGGGGGTGTCAAAGGTGGATAGACGTCTGCCAATCATCATGGCCGCAGTGATACTCGGCCTCTTCGCCATCGCCGGCACCTCCCTGGTGGCCTTTACCCATGCCACCACCAAGAGCCGCATCGCCGCCAATGAGCGGGAGACCCTGCTCAGGACCCTGCACGCCCTGGTACCGCCGGAGAGTGTGGACAACGACATGGTCACAGATACCCTTGAGGTGAGCGATCCGGAACAGCTGGGCGGTGCAGTAACCACCGTCTATCGTGGCCGCCTGCAGGGCGATCCGGTGGCGACGGTGCTCACCTCCGTAGTGCCTAACGGCTACAGCGGACCGATCAAACTACTGGTGGCAGTCCGTTACGACGGCAGCCTGGGTGGAGTCAGGGTGATCAGCCACAAGGAGACACCAGGACTTGGCGACAAAGTGGAAGAGGCCCGCTCTGACTGGGTCTACAGCTTCAACGGCAAGTCCCTCAGCGACCCAACCATCGACAAATGGAAGGTCAAGCGGGATGGCGGTATCTTCGACCAGTTCACCGGCGCCACGATAACCCCCAGATCCATCGTCGAGGCGGTGAAAAACACCCTGATCTATGTAAAGGATCACAAGGATGCCCTGTATGACAAACCGAGCGCCAGCGACGGCGTGACCGCAGAGGGTTAAAGCATGGCCGACAAAAGCTACCGCAACCTGATCAGCAACGGACTCTGGCACAACAACCAGGCCCTGGCGGCCCTGCTCGGGCTCTGTCCCCTGCTGGCGGTGACCAACACCGCCATCAACGGATTGGGACTCGGCCTGGCGACCATCGCAGTACTGGTCTCTTCCAACGCCACCGTCTCCCTGATCCGCAACCTGGTGCGGCCGGAGGTACGGCTGCCGGTCTTCGTTCTGGTCATCGCCTCCTTCGTCACCGCCATCGAACTGGGTATGAACGCCTACTTCCACGAGTTGCACAAGATCCTCGGTATCTTCATCCCCCTGATCGTCACCAACTGCGCTATCATCGGCCGCGCCGAGGCCTTTGCCTCGAAAAACAATCTGTCGCGCTCTATCGTCGACGGCCTCAGTGTCGGTATCGGCTTCATGCTGGTACTGGTCACCCTCGGCGCGATCCGCGAACTGATTGGCCAGGGCACCCTCTTCGACCAGGCCCATCTCATGTTCGGCGAGGCCGCCAGGGGCATGACTCTAAAAATCGAAGACTTCCACGGCATGCTGATCGCTATCCTCCCTCCGGGCGCTTTTATTGGTCTCGGCCTGCTTATCATGGTAAAAAACATCATCGATAAGCGATTGGCGGCCCGAGCCGCCTTGAAAACAGCGCCACCAGAGGAAGCGGCAAGCGTCACCGGCTGAACATGAGAATCCAACGTATCTATACCGGCCAGTCTCTACAGACCGGCCGAGAGATCTCCCTTGAAGAGGAGTCTTCCCACCATCTATTCCATGTTCTCCGGCTCCAGTCCGGTGATGCGATCAGCCTGTTCAGCAACGAAGGACAGGAGTTCGCAGCGACCATTAGCGAGATCAGCAAGCATGGTGCAACGATCTCCGTCGGCAACCCGAGCAGAGAAGAGACGCTACCCAAGCTGTCGATCCAACTCCTGATTGGCATCTCCCGCGGGGAACGCATGGACTACGCCCTGCAGAAGGCGACCGAACTGGGAGTCAATCGCATCACCCCTGTGTTCACCAAGCGCTGCGTAGTGAAACTGAACGACAAGAAGCGCGCCAGCCGCATGGCTCACTGGCAGAAGATCGTCATCAACGCCTGCGAACAGTCTGGCCGCATCCTGTTACCGGAACTCGATCAACCGGCAGATATCGCCAGCGCCATCTCAACCCAAACCGCTCACACCGCCTTGATGCTCGATCACCGCAACAATAAGACTCTCCCCGAGATCAAAAAACCGAAAGGATCTGTCGCCATACTGGTTGGACCAGAGGGAGGACTGAGCTCGGAAGAACGCAAACTGGGAAAGGGGGCGGGATTTACCGGTATTAAACTTGGCCCCCGGGTGATGCGCACAGAGACAGCACCCTTGGCAGCGATCGCCGCCATACAGACGCTGTGGGGTGATTTCGCTCAATAGCTTAAAGCCGTTGGCTGAATCAGGCTTTCAGCTGTACAAAAACCTTAACCTAGCGCTTAATTTCCCCTCTCCTTGCAACCATCCGCCTATCTTCACCTCCCGCCATCAGGCTCGGGGAGTGATACTCCAATCGACATTTATCTCTGCCGCAGACATGGCGTCCTGCACGCGGATTGATCCGGCTTGACTACAACACTCGCACAGCTCACCAGGATTCAAATACCACTAATGGTGATCCATACAAACAGGGAGAGGGGCTGTTTCAGACGGGAGATCCACCCAAGCGGATTCTTCAGCTAAGCGGCAGCCAAAAAGTACAGCTTCGTGTGAAACACGGACAAATATCGTCTGGCCCTGGATGAGTTTATGTCTGACTCAGCTCACGACCATGACTGACAGTTCGCCAGCAGGAGAGAACAATTTCACCACACAGAATCAGCCAAGATGCGGCGACTCCAGATAGGCCTCGGACTGCATCTCCTTGAGTCGGCTAACGGTACGTTGGAACTCAAATGCCAGCCGCGTGCCTGAGTAGAGTTGATCCGGCGGCACCTCGGCACTGATCACCAGCTTGACCTTGCGGTCGTAGAAGACATCGACCAGATTGATGAATCGACGCGCCGAGTCATCTTGACTTCTATCGAGATGAGGCACATCCGAGATGAAAACGGTGTGGTGACTTCTCGCCAGTTCAAGGTAATCGTTCTGCCATCTTGGCGGGCCGCATACGGCATCGAAGTCACACCAGATCACACCTTCGGTACGCTTGATATAGCGGATGGCTCTGCCAGGTACCTCATAGCACCCGTCCTGCATAGCATCGCTACAGGTAAGGCGGTCGAACTCCTCCTCCATCTTGCTTCTCGACTCAATCCCTAAGGGAACATGATAGACAGAAGAGGACTGAAACAGCTGCAAGCGATAGTCGGTATCCCCCTCCAGCTGCATCACTCGGTTAGCGCGATTCAAAATCTCAATGGCAGGTAGAAAGCTATCCCTTTGCAGGCCATTCTTATACAGATCATCTGGAGGCTGATTGGAGGTAGTCACCAGGATGATGCCATGGCGCTGCAGGGCTTCCAGCAGGGCCCGCATTAACATGGCGTCGCCGATATCGATGACATGAAACTCATCCAGGCAGAGCACCCGGAAACGCTCCGACATCTCTGCGACGATCAAGTTCATGGGCGACGCTTGGCCTTCCAAACGGCGTAAGCCCTCATGCACCTGACGCATAAAGCTGTGAAAGTGGGCTCTCTCTATCCCCTCCCCGCTCTGATAAGAGTAGAAGAGATCCATCAACCAGGTCTTGCCTCTTCCGACGCCACCCCAGATATAGATTCCCTTGACCGGCTCGATCTTACGCCGCCAAAACAATCCCTTTGTTTTCGGCTTCTGCTTCAACTCAAGCGACAAGCGCTCGAATTCGGAGACGATCTGCAACTGATGGCTATCGGCCTGGTAGCCGTGCTGCTCGAGTTGTTTTTCGTAGCGTGCTCGCAGATTCATATAAACTGGTTTGTCTTCATTTCAGACCCGGAGTTGACCGCCAGCTCGATCTCTGCAAACACCTGATCGGCACTCTTTCCGTCAACCTCGATCACTGGCAGACACGCCACCTTTGCCTCAGCTCTGTGGATAACAGCACCAATTACTTGACGCTCGCGGGTTATTCCTGAAATGCGTAACGGGATGACCGGACACTGGGTAATCTGTGCTAAGCGGGAGGCACCCGCCTTTGTCTTGCGTGGCGGATCACTATCGAGATGGATCTTGCCATGAGGGAAGAGTGCCAGCACCTTGCCCTCCCGCAGCGCCGAGAAGGCTTGCCGCAGCGCCTTTTCCGGTGACCTCTCCCGATCCACCGGGATGCAACCGGCAGCGCGAAACAGCCACTGCAATCCAAAGCGCTCATACTGCTCCCTGGCGATGAGAAAATGCAGAGGACGCCGTGCGCAGGCAATCATCAACAGGGGATCGAGGCCCGACACATGGTTGGCCACTACCACTGCAGGCCCGGTTTCCGGTAGCGGTAGATCCACCAGCGGCATGCGATGGTAACGGGTGCAAAATAACTGATTTAGACCATCCAGCGCATTCAACCCAGGGGAGCCCCAGTCTGTCCTGCTGATAGTACGGCAGTAGCGAGAAAACCAGGCCAACGCTGCCAATACCAGCAAAATGGCCAGACCGATGATGATGATGTACGTAGTATTCAAGGGTGGATATGGGAAATCAGGCAAGTTATTTTTTTGCTCCGCCTTTACGATAGACCTTGCGTTGGAAGAGGTCGGTTCGACGGCTCACCAGACGGTCGACAAAGAGAACACCATCGAGGTGGTCGACCTCGTGCTGTAGCGCCCGGGCCTCATATCCTTCCATCTCGAATTCACACGCCTCTCCCTGCTGATCAAGCGCCTTGACCTTGATCTTTTCGGCCCGGATGACATTGCCGGTGTAATCCGGCACCGAGAGGCAACCTTCCCGACCCAGCTCAAAACCATCCCACTCGGTAATCTCTGGATTGATCAGTACCAGACGACCATGGTTGGGCACCGGTTTGCGGGTCTGGGAGCAGTCTATGATGACGATCCGCTGCAGGCGTCCCACCTGGGTCGCGGCGATACCGACAGCGGCGGGGCCGTCCTGGCGGGTCTCCTCCAGGTCGGCGATGAAGCTCTCCAACTCATCGTCGAAAACGGTTACCTCTTCGGCAACCTCCTTCAGCCGGGGATCCGGCATCTTCAGAATCTCAAGAATCGCCATGGGGTCAACCGATCAGGGTTTCGATGGGCGAGACATGGACATCGATATCCTGTGCCTTCAGCTCGTCGAGAGAAGCCTCAATGGACTCCAGTGTTGTATCGGTATAACCCTGAATGGTCATGATATAGACCGGCTCTTCAGCAGAGCCCACCACATCGGACTCCAGCTCCAGGATATTGAAACCGCAGGCGGCCAGCGCGCCTGTCACACGGGCAACTATCCCCGCCTGGTCTGCGCCATTCACCCTGACCTGGATATTCGGCACCCGATGTTGATGCAGGGCACCCCGGATCGGATCGATATGAAACTGCAGGCCCAGTTGCCTGGCGATCGGTTCCAGGGCGGTGGGCAATTTGGCATCACTCTCACCGCCGTCCACCATCATCATGATAGTGAAGTTACCGCCGAGGCGGATCATCGAGGTCTCTCCCAGATTGAAACCGTTCTGGTAGAGCGCATCGGTTACCTGCGCGACTATGCCCGGTTGGTCTTCACCCACCAGCGTCAACATCTGCCAATCCATCCAAAAGTCCTCGTATTAGTCGTTATCCTGGAGCCAAATCAAGGAGGCCATTCTACCGGTCACGCCGTCCCTTCGGTAGGAGAAAAACAGATCCGATTGCTCTACCGTGCAGTATTCACCACCACCGACATACCCGACTCCCAGACGTTTGAGTCTGGCCCTTGCCAATTGATAGATATCCGCCAACCAGCGATCTCCTTCAGCAGGACGAAATGCCGCAGCATCATCGCCATGGACTCTGAGAAACGCCTGACGAACCTCTCCTCCCACCTCGAACGCACTGGGTCCGATCGCCGGACCTAGCCAAACCATAACCTCGTCGGGGGCAACCCCCATACGCCCAATCGCCGACTCAATGACCCCCTCAGCCAACCCGCGCCAACCGGCGTGTACGGCACAGACCCGGCTACCCTTCCGATCTGTCATCAGCAACGGAAGGCAGTCGGCGGTCATCACCGCGCAGACCACGCCAGGGGTTGCTGAGAAAACCGCATCAGCCTCGCAACCTGGACGATCTCTGGCACTGTCCGCCACCTGGCAGCCATGTATCTGGCTCAGCCAGAAGGGCTCTCCTGGCAGCAGACAGTCGGCTATCAGACGTTTTCGGTTCACCTCAACCGCCTCAGGCTGATCCCCCACATGGGTGGCCAGATTGAGGCTATGGTAGGGCGCCTGACTGACACCACCCTGCCGTGTTGTAATCAGCGCTTTCACAGATTCAGGTGCAGGCCAGTCGGGAATCAGCGGACTTATCATGCGGGTCAATCCTCTTCCAACGCCTGTAATAGCTGCTGCATATCTTCTGGCAACGGGGCCTCCCACTGCATGGTCTCTCCACTCCTGGGGTGAGTGAGTGAGAGACTCAGCGCATGCAGGGCCTGACGCCGGAATCCCCGCAGGGACTGGATAAGCGGTTCGCCGGCTCCTGCGGGTAGCTTGAGTCTGCCGCCGTATAGGGGATCCCCCACCAGCGGATAGTGGATATGCGCCATATGCACCCGGATCTGGTGGGTGCGACCGGTCTCCAGATTGACCTTGAGATAACTGTGGGCGCGAAACCGCTGCAACACCCGGTAGTGAGTCACCGCCGGCTTGCCCGAATCGATCACTGCCATACGCAGACGATTCACTGGATGGCGTGCGATGGGGGCATCCACCTTACCCCCGGCGGTCATGACCCCCTGGACCACAGCCCGGTACTCCCGTTTGACACTGCGCTCCTGGAGCTGTCGCACCAGGTCGTTCTGCGACTGTAGGGTCTTCGCCACCACCAGCAGGCCGCTGGTCTCCTTATCGAGTCGATGCACTATTCCCGCCCGGGGGACCTGGGCCAGGGAGGATGCATGCCCCAGCAGCCCATTCATCAGGGTTCCACTGGGATTGCCGGCGGCGGGATGAACCACCATTCCAGCCGGCTTGTTCACCACCAGCAGGTCATCATCCTCGTAGAGAATATCGAGGGGGATTGCTTCGGGGCGATCGGCCACCTCTTCCTCCAGCACTGGATAGATACGCAGATGCTCGCCACCCAAGACCTTATCCTTGGCACGGCAGCTCTCTCCATCTTTCAAGACGAAACCCTGCTTGATCCAGCGCTGGATACGACTGCGGGAGTAGTCGGAGAACTGCTCTGCCAAGAGCTGGTCCAGGCGCATGCCTGTTGCGCCCTCCGGCACCTCCAGATCAAGGGGTTGAACTTCTGCTGGCAGATCGGTATCAGATGTCATGGTTAACCCTTGAGAAGCGGTTTCCGCTATACTCTCGCCTCATTTCGATATTACAGGTAGACAGTTCCAGCCAATGAGCCGCATATTTCCCCTCGCAGCCCTTCTCGCATCACTCCTGCTGGGTGCGTGTGCCGTACCCGACCTGCAGGATGAGACCCGGAATTGGAGCGCCAGTCAGTTCTACTCCGAAGCCAAAGCAGCAATGATGGACGGCGACTATGAGATGGCAATCAAATACTACGAGGCTCTGCAGGCCCGCTTCCCCTTCGGTCCCTATGCCATCCAGTCTCAGATCGACCTGATCTACACCCACTATAAAAACAACGAACCCGATTCCGCCATTGCTGCGGCAGACCGCTTCATCCGCCTGAATCCGCAAAACCCCTTTGTCGATTACGCCTACTATCTGAAGGGGCTGGCCAACTACAACCGTAACACCAGCCTGCTTACCAAACTGATCGCCTCGGATCCCTCACAACGGGATGCTGGCGCGGCCCTGACCTCGTTCAATGACTTCGCCGAGTTGGTACGCCGTTTTCCCGATAGTAAATACTCTGCCGACGCCAGACAGCGAATGCTCTATCTGAGAAGCAATCTGGCAAAGTATCAGCTACATGTGGCGCGCTATTATATGAAACGTGGCGCCTATCTGGCTGCAGCCAACCGAGCCAACCGGGTAGTCACCAACTTCCAGCGTACCGATTCTGTGAGACCGGCGTTGGAGATCATGGTAGACGCCTACACCCGCCTTGGTCTCACCGAGCTGGCAGAGGATGCCAATCGGGTACTGGCATTGAATGTCGAGAATGGAAATCTGACTGTGCCGGAGAGTGATGAGAAATCGACCTTCTTCTCCAACCTGTTAAGCCCACTGGGACTGGAGGAGTGACCGACAAATAGCGTCGGTTCGTCAATAACCGCCGCTAATGGAATCAGATAGCGGCTTCGTCCTCTTCTCCGGTGCGGATACGGATCACCCGATCCACCGATGAGATAAAGATCTTTCCATCACCGATCTTGCCGGTTCTTGCGGCGTTGGTAATCGCATCGACACAGGCATCCACCTGATCGCTGGCAACCACCATCTCAAGCTTAACTTTAGGAAGGAAATCAACCACATACTCGGCACCACGATAGAGTTCCGTATGACCCTTCTGGCGCCCGAAACCCTTCACTTCTGTAGCTGTCATGCCGGTAATTCCCACTTCCGAGAGCGCCTCCCTGACATCCTCCAGCTTGAAGGGTTTGATGATTGCTTCAACTTTCTTCATATCGTGGCTGCTCCCCAAAAATCGAAATGGCAGTTTTTACTATCGGTACGGATCGTGAAGTGTAACGCCCGAGGGCAGACGACGTCCAATCCCTTTGGGCAGATGAGGCCAAATTAATAGTTAAATCAGTACCCTTTCCCCCAGGTCAACGGATAACGCCGGTCACGCCCATAGGCCCTACGGGTGATTTTCACTCCTGGAGGGGCCTGGCGACGCTTGTACTCATTCCGATCCACCATACGGATTATCCGCTCCACCGTCTCACGATCGTGGCCTTTGGCCACAATCTCATCGATTCCTTGATCCTCTTCCACATAGCTCTCAAGCACCGAGTCTAAAACGGCATAGTCGGGCAGTGAGTCACTATCCTGCTGATCCGGCGCCAGCTCGGCCGATGGCGGTCTGTCGAGTACCCGCTGGGGAATCACCGGGGAGAGGCTGTTGCGGTATTCACACAGCTGATAGACCAGCATCTTCGGCACATCCTTGATCGGCGCGAAACCACCGGCCATGTCTCCATACAGGGTGGCATAGCCCACCGACATCTC
>JBNKMQ010000349.1:0-2415 GCA_050293225.1 Sedimenticolaceae bacterium | reverse complement strand
ATCGGCCTGGTAGTGGACGATGCCATCGTCATGCTGGAGAACATCCACCGCCGCATGGAGGAGTATGGCGAGTCGCGGTTGGTGGCCGCCTTTCGCGGTGCGCGCCAAGTCGCCTTCGCGGTGATCTCGACCACCATCGTGCTGGTCTCGGTGTTTGCTCCGATCGCCTTTCTTGGCGGGGATATCGGTCGGCTCTTCACCGAGTTCTCCCTCACCATGGCGGCGGCGGTGGGCTTCTCCAGCCTGGTGGCCCTGTCGCTGTCGCCGATGCTCGCCTCACAGATCCTGCCCACCCGGCACAGCGGGCGGGTCAGCCTCAGCCGCGGGGTCGACTGGCTGCTGGGGCACGTGCGTGACTTCTACCTCTTTACCCTGAAAGGCGCCATTCGCCACTACTGGCTGATGGTGCTGCTCTTTGTCGGCATCCTCGGCGCCGCCTGGTGGCTCTCCCAGCAGATTCCCGACGAGTATGCACCGAAGGAGGACCGGGGGGCCTTCTATCTCATCGTCAGTGGACCCGAGGGGGCCTCCTACGACTACATGAAGACCTACATGGATGAGATCGAGCGACGCATGATGCCCTATGTGGAGGCGGGGGAGATCTCCCGTCTGCTGGTACGGGCACCGAGAACCTTCGGCAACTTCGCCATCTTCAATGGCGGTATCGTGATCAATGTGCTGAGCGACTGGAGCCAGCGCCGTTCCGCCTGGGTGATCATGAATGAGCTGCGCCAGAAGCTGGCCGATCTGCCGGGGGTGAAGGCCTTCCCGGTGATGCGGCAGGGCTTCGGGCGACGTATCCAGAAACCGATCCAGTTCGTCATCGGTGGCGGCACCTATGAGGAGCTGGCCCAGTGGCGGGACATCCTGCTGCAGAAGATCGAAGAGAGCAATCCCGGTCTGGAGGGTGTCGACTGGGACTACAAGGAGACCAAGCCGCAACTCAAGGTCGATATCGACTACGACCGGGCGGCGGAGCTGGGAGTTACCGTAGAGACCATCGGCCGGACCCTTGAAACCATGTTCGGCTCGCGCAAGGTGACCACCTATATCGAAGAGGGGGAGGAGTACGATGTGATCCTCGAGGGTGAGCGATCCGATCAACAGACCCCGTCCGACCTGAGTCACCTCTATGTGCGTTCGGGTACCAGCGGTGAACTGATCCAGCTCTCCAACCTGGTCAGTCTTAAGGAGATGGCCGACTCCATCACCCTCAACCGTTATAACCGGGTGCGCGCGATCACCATCGAGGCGAACCTGAAGGATGGCCTCGCCCTGGGGGATGCCCTGAACTATCTGGAAGCGCTGGTGGACGAGCATCTGCCGGAGCGGGCAATCATCGACTACAAAGGACAGTCGCGGGACTACAAGATCGCCGGGGGCTCTGTTACCTTCGTGCTGCTGCTGGGTGTGGTGGTGGTCTACCTGGTGCTGGCGGCCCAGTTCGAGAGCTGGGTCCACCCCTTTGTCATCATGTTGACGGTACCCCTGGCCATGGCGGGGGCCTTGCTGGGGCTCTATCTGACCGATCAGTCGCTGAATATCTACAGTCAGATCGGTCTCATCATGTTGGTGGGGCTGTCGGCGAAGAACGGCATCCTGATCGTTGAGTTTGCCAACCAACTCAGAGATGCGGGTAAGGAGTTTGGTGAAGCCCTGCTGGAGGCGTCCCGGGTCCGTTTTCGTCCGATTATCATGACGGGTATCACTACTGCAGCGGGGTCTATTCCCCTGTTGCTATCATCCGGCGCCGGTGCCGAGACCCGTTTCGTGATCGGTACCGTGATTCTCTCCGGTGTGATGGCGGCGACCCTGTTTACCCTCTACATCGTGCCGGTGGCCTACCATCTGCTGGCGCGCAATACCGGCTCGCCGAAACAGCTGTCACAACAGTTGGAGCAGGAGCTCTCAAGCAGGGGTGATCAGTCGAACTGATCGATGGGGGAGCCCCATGCTTGAGGCCGATGATAACTAAACCGGATTGGAGGGCGTATTCGATGCTATGTGGAGACAGGATAAGTTAGGGCGGAGATCCTGCTAAAGATCCTTATGCATGGGCCAGAGATGCGCTCTAGTCGATTGCTTGCATCATCTCATCGGAGTAACCGCTGATGCTTTTCAGTATCTTTGTCATGTAGCAGAAATTCGTAGGCCAGGGTTCGTCCTTGTCTACAACCACGCACTGCAGACTGGGGCTGTCACCTTTGTAGTGCTCTATAGCGGCAGCCACCACATTCATATTCTTCTTCTCTCTGCGCCACTGTTCCGCTTTCTCTTCGAGCAGGGCTAGCTTAATTTTATTGTAGCTACGCCATACCTTTTTCGACATGAGCGCCTTGGCGGCTGCAAAGTGGATGAGGTTGCTGCGGGCAGTAAACGCTTCGCTCGAAATCTCTTCAACATCTTCATCCTCCG
>JBNKMQ010000348.1:0-4121 GCA_050293225.1 Sedimenticolaceae bacterium | reverse complement strand
TGGCGCGGAGTGTTGAACGTCCCAGTGAGCCGCAGGCGAACGACTTGACCTGATTGTTAGATCTTTACTCGACATTCGGCCAGTAATACTTTGGTAGCTTAATGCCATACTTTTGTGCATTGTTCAGAGCCCATTCTTGTTGCTTCAAACTGTTTCGGCACTCAGGGCACGCATACCCCAACTCTGGCAGATAAGAAGGGGCAAGTTCTTTGTTAGGCATTGAGCCTAATTCTGCTCAGGCGTGGTCTATTTTGGGTTGATCCTGATCAACATTTTCCCGATAGAGATAGGCTTTCGCGTCTCAATTGGGCGATTTCAGCAATTTACGACTCCTTTTGGGTCAATCACCACTCATTTTGGCTGGACAGCGGGTTCCAGATCATCGCTCGTCCCTCGAATAGTAGACTCAAGCGCTGATAAACCTGGGTTGCCTGAAGAAATCGTGAACTTCTAGCCCCACGATTTCGGGACTTGATGAGCCTCTAAATCGACTTCACGACACATTTTTACGCTCCATTGACTGAAATTCAGTCAATGGTTTGTCGATTTTGCCCGCCGATGAGGAGAATATTCTCGTGAACGAGGAAAATAGTCCGGTGAATATGCCATGTCTCTCATGGCAATAGATCTCGACACCCAGGCCTATGCCCGATATCTACATAACCTGGCTCAGGCGACTCAGATCACACCCGAGGTTAGCAATTTGATTCATCAATAGCTGGAGGTTCAGCCACTCTACCAAGTCCAGCTACGCGAGTAACACTTGGGCAGAGGTTGCAATATCCTTATCGAAAAGTCCGCCTGGGAATCTCACATTCATCATGAGGCATTCTGCTGACAAACTTCTCTTAGACCGTATGTGCTCTCTGTCTCAAATATCGTGAATTTGTTGCTGATCGGTCATGATCGTTGCCCTTGCCGCATGCTAGAGTAGCGTCTGCAATTCGGATCGGATTAACATAGGGATCAACAGAAAATGAAAAAATACCTATCTCTACTCTTAGCAGTCTTTTTACTATCTCTATCAATACCTGCGTTCTCCGCGGCAGTGACCAATGATGAGATAGACAGACTATTAAATAGCATTCCCATCACAAGCAACCTCCTGGATGAAATAAAAGCCAAGGTGGACCAGGACAAACCACTCTCGAAGCGGTTGACCAAAGCGCAGTTGGACGGCAAGTATATGCGAGAGATGATGCGTGAGATTGAAGCCTGGCCTGAGCATGCAGCGCTTGAGACATTAGTAAAGCAGTCAGGGTTCGACAGTCTTGATAACTGGTCGCTGACTGTTGACCGTGTATTCGGCGTTATATCAAGTGCGCAATGGGTTGTTCTTGTTGCCTCCATGCCGATGCCTAATTCTGATGCGCCACCCGTCTTTAAACGAGATTCAAATATCTTTGAGTTTTTAAATGACGAGAAGAATGACCCGAAACTGCGGGAAAAATATGGCAAACAGCTGGAAGATATGTGCGCAAGAATGTGCTACGACAAAGCAGATCTGAATGTGGTCGGTGCCCGCTATAGTGAGATAGAGTCTGTCATTAAAAAACAGAAAAAGTCGAAATAACCTCAGCGGTCTTGGCTTTTTCAGTCAATCACCAACACAACCAAAGACTTCGGCCCATGCACGCCATAGGCGAGCACCTGGGCTATGTCTGCAGACTTGGATGGGCCGGAGATAAGCAGCGGGTTGGTCGGCATCCCCTCCTCCCAGGCCTGTTCGTGCATCGCTTCGGCGAAGGTGCTGTAGATCTGATCGGCTTGCAACAAAACACAATGAACTGGCGGCACCAGGGAGAGCAGACGCGGTTCAGTTTTGTTCGGCCATAGGATCAGGCTACCGGTCTCGGCGATGGCGCCGCGACAGCCGGTGAGTGAGGCGTCGGTATCTTCAAAAAGCTTCTCTTTCCAGCCCTCGATATCTTTCTCATAGGGGATCAGCGCTATTCCGCTGGACCATAGTTCGGCCTGTACGATGCGGCCGTGGTGAGTGCCAGGGGCATAAGCCAGATGGCGTACGCCTTTGTCTTGCAAAATTCTTATTAGATCTTCCGCCCATTTCTGATGGGTTGTCTGGTGGACCTCGGCCCGCACTGCCTGCATGCGTTTGCTAAAGCGCTTCAGTTTCTCTCTCTTATCCCATTGTTGGGAGATGACGGGTCTTTCCAGTTCACTACCCACATCCCGCTCTACCGAACGGAGCCGCTGCAGGATCTTGGATTTGGCATCACTCATCGCAGAACCCCTCCTCTTCTGCCATCTCTCTCAGGGATCTCTCTGCAATCTTCGGTGCGGTTCTGACCCGGGTCCAGGGTCCAAGCTGTTGCGGTAGCAGACGACGGAAACGGGTAGCGCTCTTCACCGCGACCCGATAGAGCGAGGCGTGACTGGCCAGGCTCGACCAGCCCTTCCAGGCCAGTGCCTGGGACGCTTTACGACGCCTGCCCTGCCCCATTGTCTCTCCATCGCCATCCTTTCTTACACTCTCCCAGCGCAATCGGTTGAGCAGTTTGGGGATGGGAATGCGAACCGGACAGACCTCGGCACAGGCGCCACAGAGAGTGGATGCCTCCGCCAGTTCCCCCAGTTGCTCCAGACCCTCCTTCTGTGGTTCGAGAATGCTGCCGATGGGGCCGGGATAGACGGTACCGTAGGCGTGCCCTCCAAGACGGGTATAGACCGGACAGTGGTTGATACAGGCGCCACAACGAATACAGCGCAGGGTCGCCTGCAACTCATCATCGGCGAAGATCTTCGAGCGTCCATTGTCGAGCAACACCAGATGCAGCTCTTGGGGTCCATCCTTCTCGTCGGTCTTTCTCGGGCCGTTGATCATGTTGAAGTATGTAGTGATCGGCTGTCCCGTAGCGGATCGGGTCAGGAGCGAGAGCAAGGGCGGCACATCCGCAAGCTTCTCCACTACCTTTTCGATGCCGGTAACAGCGATATGCAGTGGCGGTACCGTAGTGGACATGCGTCCATTGCCTTCATTTTCAACCAGACAGAGTGTACCCGTCTCGGCAACGAGAAAGTTGACCCCGGAGAGACCGGCATCCGCCTGCATGAACTTCTCCCGCAGTATCGCCCTGGCCACCGCCGTCAGCTCATCCACATCCTCGCTATAGGGAATCTCAGGAAACTTCTCATGGAAAAGTTCTGCGATCTCCTGCTTCGACTTATGTAGCGCCGGCATGACAATGTGGGAGGGGGTCTCCCCTGCCAACTGGATGATGAACTCGCCCAGGTCCGACTCAAGACATTCGATGCCGGCATCTTCCAGAAAATGGTTGAGGCCCATCTCTTCGGAGACCATCGACTTTCCTTTGACCAGACTTTTTACCTCGTGGGACTTCAGGATCTGCAACACGATAGCGTTGGCCTCTTCTGTTGTCTCAGCCCAGTGGACCTGTATCCCTTGGGCCTGACATTGGCTCTCCAACTGCTGTAGAAGTGTCGGCAGCTTCGACAAGGCATTGGCGCGGATCTGCATACAAAGTTGTCGTAGTGAAGCCAACTCATCCGCATCGGGAAAGAGCACTCGTCGCTTCTCTATCAGGCTGTCCATCGCATTGCGCAGGTGACCGCGTACGGCAGTATTATCCAGGGCCTTGACCACCCCTTTGTTAAAATCACTGCTCATTCGTACGCTCCCAGAGCAGTTCGGCAATGTGGCAGGTTTCAGGCGCGTCGCCCTGTTTCTCGAAGGCGCCACTGATATTCATCAGGCAGCCACAATCCTGGCTGGTGATGATCTTGGCACCGCTGTTTCGCAACGCCTCTGTCTTGTCCTCGACCATGGCGGCAGAGATCTCCGGTTGCTTGACCGCAAAGGTGCCACCGAAACCACAGCACTCGGTTTTGTGATCCTGCTCAACCAGTTCAACCCTCTCCAGTTGTCCCAGGAGAGACTCGGCGGCATCGGCCACCCCCATCTCACGGCGTGCGGAACAGGAGGTGTGTATCGCCACTTCAACCGGGTCACCCAGGTCGTTCAGCTGCAGATCCAATACTTCAGTGAGAAAACCGGTCAGCTCCCAGACACGACTGGCGACATCTTTTGCCTGCTCTTCCTGAGCTGTACCTGCAAACAGATCGGGATAGTGGTGTTTCATCAT
>JBNKMQ010000347.1:0-2491 GCA_050293225.1 Sedimenticolaceae bacterium | reverse complement strand
ACCACACTGCGTAGTGAGATCGGCAAGATTGCCCTCGATCGGACCTTTGAAGAGCGCGCGATGATCAACGCCAACGTGGTCTCCGAACTGGATAAGGCCTCGGATCCCTGGGGAGTCAAGGTGCTGCGGTATGAAATCAAGAATATCAATCCACCCCACGATGTGCTTAGTGCGATGGAAAAACAGATGCGCGCCGAACGTGAGAAGCGTGCGGTTATTCTGACCTCGGAAGGTGAACGTGACGCCAAGATCAACGAGGCCGAAGGTGAAAAGCAACGCGTCATCAAAGAGTCAGAGGCCAAAAAACAGCAGCAGATCAACGAGGCCGAGGGTGAAGCCGAGGCTATTCTGGCCGTCGCTACGGCAACAGCGAAGGGCCTGCATCGCGTTGCGCAATCTCTGGTTACCGAAGGGGGTAATTCGGCGATGCAACTGCGAATTGCGGAGGCATACATCGCTCAGTTCGGCAATCTGGCTAAAGAGGGTAATACCCTAGTCGTGCCGTCCAACCTGGCTGATATTTCGTCGATGATCGCTCTTGCCACCACCATCGCCAAAAAAGATATGCCTGGATCGGTGAGTTAAGGGGCTCATCCGACGGGATATCCCTCTCCCCACAAGGGAGAGGGAGATGGATGCCGGATCAAGTCGCGGAATAAAAACTGGACCATCACCCCATTCCACTCTTAATCTGCGGTATACGCGTCTGCATCACCGCATAGTAGACCACAGGAATCACCACCAGTGTCATCACGGTAGAAACAAACAGCCCGAAGATCAGAGATACCGCAAGACCGCTGAAGATAGGATCATCCAGGATAAAGAATGCGCCGCCCATCGCTGCCAGGGCGGTGAGGATGATGGGTTTGGCCCGTACCACCGCAGAGCGAATCACTGCCTTCTCCAACGTCATGCCACCCCGTACCTCTTGGTTGATGAAATCTACCAACAGAATAGAGTTGCGCACAATTATGCCGGCCAGGGCGATCATGCCGATCATGGAGGTGGCGGTGAACTGCGCACCTAATAGCGCATGTCCCGGCATTATGCCGATGATGGTCAGGGGTATGGGGGCCATGATCACCAGTGGCACCAGGTAGGAGCGGAACTGGGCCACCACCAGCAGGTAGATAAGGATCAGACCAACGGAGTAGGCGATGCCCATATCGCGGAAGGTGTCGTAGGTGATCTGCCACTCGCCATCCCACTTGACGCTGTATGAGTATGGGTTGTCCGGTTGAGAGATGAACCACTGTTCCAATATGCCTCGCTCTTCGATGGTGTCGGCGATGTCAAACATCCCGTAGAGCGGACTATCGGTGTCGCCGGCCATATCGCCGGTAACATAGACCACCGGCAGCAGATCCTTGTGATGGATCGAGTGTTCGCGTTTTGCTGGAACCACCTTGACTAGCTCGGAGAGTGGCACAGCATCTCCCTGCATGCTGGGGATCTTCAAAGAGAGTATCTGCTGCAGATTAGACTTATCGGACTCTGCATATTTCACTCGGATGGGAACCGCATACTTCATGTTCTTTCCATGCAGATAGGTCATGTCAGCCCCGCCGATCACCGTTGCCATGGCCTGGGAGACGCTCTCCTGGGATACACCCAACAGCGCGGCCTTGGTGCGGTCAACCAGGATCAGAAGTTTGTCCGAGGGAAACTCCACGCTATCGTCCACATCTATGACATCCTCGGTCTGGCTAAACAGCTCCCGTACCTGTTTGGCTATGCCGATCTGTCCCTTATAGTCCACGCCGTAGATCTCGGCCACCAGGGGTGACAATACAGGCGGCCCCGGGGGGAGTTCGACTATCTTTACGTTACCCTGGTATTTTGCGGCGATTTCCTGGATGGGTTGGCGCACGGCCAGGGCAATCTCATGACTCTGACGGTCACGCTGGTGTTTATCCAGCAGATTCACCTGGATATCACCTAGATTGGGGGCCTCACGCAGGTAGTATTGGCGCACTAGCCCGTTGAAGCTGATGGGGGCTGAGGTGCCGGCGTAGGTCTGGTAGTTGGTGACCTCAGGGACGGTTTTGAGATAGCCGCCGATATCGGTCAAGACCCGAGAGGTCTGTTCCAGGCTGGTGCCCTCCGGCATGTCCAGAATCACCTGGAATTCCGATTTGTTGTCGAAGGGCAGCATCTTCATGACCACTGCCTTGGATACCACCAGCAGTAGAGATAGAACGATCAACCCTATGATGGAGGCAAGCAGCAGTCTTCTCTTTCTTGGGCCGTTATTAAATTCAATAAATGGGTGCATCAGCCGGTGAAAAGTCTGGAACAGCGGGCCGCTCTCATCTATCTCGTCTCCATGTGCGGCATGGGCATGGGCCCTGCCGGCCAAGGCTTTATAGGTGAGCCAGGGGGTGAGGATAAAAGCCACCAGTAGGGAGATCAGCATACCCATGGAGGCGTTGATCGGAATAGGACTCATGTAGGGCCCCATCAGACCGCTGACGAAGGCCATGGGCATCAG
>JBNKMQ010000346.1:0-17787 GCA_050293225.1 Sedimenticolaceae bacterium | reverse complement strand
ACGCCCTCGGCGGTATCATGGCACAGGCGGCCGATCTGGGCGGTATCCAGTTTCGCATTCTCAACTCCCGCAAGGGGCCGGCAGTACGCGCCACCCGGGCCCAGGCCGATCGGGTGCGTTATAAGGCGGCTGTTCGGTACGCTCTGGAGAATCAGCCCAATCTGCAGCTCTTCCAGCAGGCGGTGGATGACCTGATCGTTGAGAATGATCGGGTGGTTGGCGTGGTCACCCAGATGGGTTTGAAGTTTCGTGCCCGGGCGGTAGTACTGACGGTAGGAACCTTCCTCGGCGGACGCATCCATATCGGCTTGGCAAACCACGAGGGGGGTCGCGCCGGTGATCCGCCCTCCAATGCCCTCTCCCAGCGTTTGCGGGAACTCCCTTTTCGGGTTAAGCGATTGAAGACCGGTACACCGCCGCGTATCGACGGCCGTACCATCGACTACAGTCAGCTGGAGGCCCAGGCCGGTGACGACCCGACGCCGGTCTTCTCTTTTCTCGGTAACCGGGGGCAGCATCCGCAGCAGGTCTGCTGCCATATCACCCACACCAACGAGCAGACCCATGAGATTATCCGCGGCGGCCTCTCCCGCTCGCCCATGTATACCGGCGTGATCGAGGGGGTGGGCCCCCGTTACTGTCCCTCCATCGAAGACAAGATCGTCCGTTTTGCGGATAAGAACTCCCACCAGATCTTCATCGAGCCGGAGGGGCTGGATACCCACGAGATCTACCCCAACGGGATCTCCACCAGCCTCCCCTTCGATATTCAGTTTGACCTGGTGCGCTCCATGAAGGGGTTCGAGCAGGCGCATATCACCCGTCCCGGATACGCCATCGAGTATGACTTCTTCGACCCGCGGGATCTGAAGGCCTCCCTGGAGACCAAGCATATCCAGGGTCTTTTCTTCGCCGGTCAGATCAACGGCACCACCGGTTATGAGGAGGCTGCCGCCCAGGGTCTGTTGGCGGGACTCAATGCAGTCCGTTTCAGCCGGGACGAAGCAGCCTGGACTCCACGTAGGGACGAGGCCTATATCGGCGTGATGGTGGATGATCTGATCACCCGGGGCACCATCGAACCTTATCGCATGTTCACCAGCCGGGCCGAATACCGGCTGTTGTTGAGAGAGGACAACGCCGACCTGCGTCTCACCGAATCGGGCCGCGATCTCGGTCTGGTGGATGAGCATCGCTGGCAGCGTTTCAGCGAGAAGCGTGACGCCATCGAGCAGGAGCAGAAGAGACTCGCCGGGATCTGGTTGCGACCCCAGGATCTCACACCGGAAGCGGCGCAAGAGACCCTGGGCGCCCCTCTCTCCAAAGAGGCCAATGGTCTCAACCTTCTGGCCCGTCCCAATGTGGGCTACCGCCAACTGATGGGCCTGCCTCGCATGGGGCCCGGCCTGGAGGATGAACAGGTGGTGGAACAGCTTGAAGTCCAGGCGAAATACGCCGGCTATATCGATCGTCAGCGGGATGAGATCGAAAAACACCGCGCCAGCGAATCGGTGGAGCTGCCGCAGGAGCTGGACTACAGCGATGTACACGGTCTCTCCGCCGAGGTGCGGGAGAAGTTCCAGCGCCATCGTCCCCAGACCCTGGGACAGGCCGGGCGAATTCCCGGCGTCACTCCGGCGGCGATCTCCCTGCTCCTGATCCACTTGAAAAAGCGCTCTGCCTGATGGCCGCAGGGTTTAACGCGTCCGCCTGCCGGGAGCGGCTGCAGCAAGGTGCTGAAATCTTGGGCCTGGAATTGACACCTGACCAGTCCGAACGCCTGATCCACTTTCTCGCCCTACTATATAAATGGAACAAGGCCTACAACCTGACAGCAGTGAGAGATCCCCTGGAGATGGTCTCCAAACACCTGCTCGACAGTTTGGCCGTCTCTGCCCACCTGACTGGCGTCCGCTGTCTCGATATGGGGACCGGGCCTGGCCTGCCGGGGATTCCCCTTGCGATCATCCGCCCAGAGATCTCTTTTGTTCTTCTCGACAGCAACAACAAAAAGATCCGCTTCGTGCGCCAGGCGGTGTTGGAGCTGGGTCTAAAAAATGTGGATGCGGTACATAGCCGTGTGGAGGATTACCAACCGGAGAAGGTTTTTGACAGCCTGATCGCCCGGGCCTTCACCGCCCTGCCAAGGATGCTTGAACTCACAACGCATTTGCGCGGGCAGCAGACACAACTGCTGGCCATGAAGGCCGATCGGGGTGAGGAGGAGCTGTCTGCATTGGGTGAGGGCTTTGCAGCCAGGATGATCGACCTGGAGATCCCCTTCTTGCAGGGCGTCCGTTGTTTGATTCAGGTATCAGAACCGGCAAAGTCGGCATAAGCGTCCCCTGGGAAGTGTATCCCTGAGGCGACTCAAGGTTTATGATAGGCGGTCCCCGTCGGAGCGGAACAAGTAGAAAAGATCATGGGATATACCATCTCTGTAGCCAATCAGAAGGGCGGCGTCGGCAAAACCACCACCACGGTGAACCTGGCGGCCTCCCTGGCGGCGATGAAAAAGAAGGTCCTGCTGGTGGATCTGGACCCCCAGGGCAATGCCAGTATGGGCAGTGGTGTCGACAAGCATAATCTTGAGCTCTCGAGCTGCGAGGTGCTGTTGGGAGATGCCCAGCCGAGGGAGGCGATTCAAAGCACCGAGGCTGCCGGTTTTGATGTGCTGCCGGCGAACGCGGATCTCACCGCCGCCGAAGTGGGGCTGATGAACATCAACATGCGGGAGAAGCGACTCGATCTGGCCCTCTCCCCACTGAAGGAGGAGTACGACTATATCCTGGTCGACTGTCCCCCTTCCCTGAACATGCTGACCCTGAATGCCCTGGTTGCTGCCGATGGGGTGTTGATCCCGATCCAGACCGAGTACTACGCCCTGGAAGGACTCTCGGCCTTGATGAATACCATTGAGCAGATCCGTGGCCATCTCAACCAGTCGCTGAAGATCGAAGGCTTCCTGCGCACCATGCACGATCCGCGCAACAATCTGGCGGTGGATGTCTCGGGTCAGCTGATATCTCACTTTAGGGATGCGGTCTTCAACACCATTATCCCGCGCAATGTGAGAGTAGCCGAGGCCCCCAGCCACGGCATACCAATATTGCTTTATGATAAGGCCTCCAGGGGCGCCACGGCCTACCTGGCCCTGGCCAGCGAACTGCTGCGCAGACACCGAATGCGTGAAGCAAGCACACCAGTGACATAACGGAAGAGAATTATGGCGGCGAAGAAAAGAGGACTCGGGCGAGGGCTCGATGCACTGTTAGGGGGTAGTCAGAGTGAAGCAACCTCTGCAGGAAAATCGGCTGGTGAGAGCAAAGAGAGCCTGAGCCGTTTACCGGTGGATCTGATCCAGCGGGGACGCTATCAACCCAGACGGGAGTTCGATGCCGATACCCTGCGCGAGCTGGCAGACTCCATCGCCGCCCAAGGCGTGATCCAGCCAGTGGTCGTGCGACCCATCGAGAACGGCCGCTACGAGCTGATCGCCGGAGAGCGCCGTTGGCGCGCCAGCCAGCAGGCGGGCCTGGATGAGATTCCGGTGGTGATCAAGGAGGTCACCGAAGAGGCGGCCATGGCCATGGGCCTGATCGAGAATATCCAGCGGGAGGATCTCAACCCCCTGGAGGAGGCCAACGCCCTCAGCCGTCTGCTGCACGAATTCGGCCTCACCCACCAGGAGGTGGCCAAGGCGGTGGGTAAGTCCCGTACCACGGTGACCAATCTTCTGCGCCTGCTGGAGCTGAACGAAGATGTGAAATCACTGGTGGAGGGCCGCCGGCTGGAGATGGGTCACGCCAGGTCCCTGCTGGGACTCAAAGGGGACCTGCAGAGCCGTGCCGCCGAGCAGGTGGTACGTCAGGGGCTCTCGGTTCGCGAGACTGAGAAGCTGGTTCGGCGCTTGCAGGGCGAGGAGGATCGCCCCAAAGCGGTGCGTGCTCAGCCAGCCGTGGATCCGGACATCCGAAGGCTGGTAAATGACCTTTCCGAGCGTCTTGGCGCGAATGTCGATCTGCAGCAGGGAGCCAAGGGAAAAGGGAAATTGGTCATTGGTTACAATAGCCTAGACGAGCTTGAAGGGATTATTGATCACATCAAATAAAGGCATTAAAAATTTTTTTTCGCCTATCCTTTGACCTTATATGTCTGAAACCTTATACTCCTCCGACCTTACTGGTAAGGCTCTATTGGGGTGCCGGGTAACCGGGATGCAGCTTACCGGAAACAAGCAAATTCGCACCATTATCGTGCTCCAGTTTGGGGTCGCGTTGGCCATAGGTTTGCTGCTTCTGGTAATCGGCATGTCTGCCGCTTGGTCCGGGCTGTTAGGGGGATTAATCGCTGCCCTGGCTAACGGATATTTCGCCTACCGTTCTTTTGCACACTATCGTGCGCAGGAGACGGAGCGACTGGCAAGCCGCATGCTCGGAGCTGAAATCCAGAAGATTATATTGACCGGATTGATGTTTCTTCTTGCAGTGGTTTACATCTCTCCGTTGAATATCGGTCTACTGCTGGGCAGCTACCTGATCGTACAGCTAGTTGTCCCGCTTGTAGTGACACTATATTTTGACAGACAGCAGTCATAGGTTTCCTGAGACATGGCCGGCGATACACTGACCTCAAGCGAGTACATCAAGCATCACTTGACCAACCTGACCTTCGGACAGCATCCGGATGGACATTGGGGAATGGCGCACAATGCCGCTGAGGCAAAAGAGATGGGCTTCATGGCCATCCATGTCGACACCATGTTCTGGTCCATTATCCTGGGTGTCCTGTTCCTCTATTTCTTCAGCAAAGTCGCCAAGACCGCCACCTCCGGTGTACCTAACGGCCTGCAGAATTTTGTTGAGTGGATCGTCGACTTCATCGATGACAGCGTGCGCGGTTCCTTTTCCGCCCGCAACAATCTGGTTGCCCCTCTGGCACTGACTATCTTCGTTTGGATCTTCCTGCAGAATCTGATGGATCTGGTCCCGGTCGACCTGATTCCCTGGATTAGCGGGCTCCTCGGTATCCACTTCATGAAAGTGGTGCCCTCCACCGATCCCAATGCCACCTTCGGTATGGCCATCGGCGTTTTCATTCTGGTTCTCTTCTACAGCATTAAGATCAAGGGTGTCGGCGGCTTTGTCGGCGAGCTGACACTGCAGCCCTTCTCCTCCAATAATGCCGTGGTCAACCTCCTGTTCATTCCAGTCAACTTCATCCTGGAATTTGTCAGCCTGATCGCTAAACCCATCTCACTTGCCCTGCGACTGTTCGGTAACATGTACGCGGGCGAAATGATCTTTATTTTGATTGCCATCATGTACAATGCCGGCCTGGTTCTCGGCTTGTTTGGTGGCGTACTCCAGCTGGGCTGGGCGATCTTTCATATCCTGATCATCACGTTGCAGGCGTTCATCTTCATGACCCTGACCATCGTCTATCTGGATATGGCACACCACGAACACTGATTTAACTTTCAACTATTAAGTTCATTAAACGGGAGACCAATAATGGAACAAGCATTGCTGTACATCGCCGGCGCGATCATGATGGGCCTGGGTGCTCTGGGTGCCGCCGTAGGCATCGGCGTACTGGGTGGCCGCTTTCTCGAAGGCGCCGCACGTCAGCCTGAACTCATCCCCATGCTGCGTACCCAGTTCTTCATCGTCATGGGTCTGGTTGACGCCGTTCCCATGATCGCTGTGGGTCTGGCCATGTACGTACTGTTCGCTGTCGTCTGATCCAGGCCTTTGAGCGGACTTTCTATCATCTCGTCCAACGAGAGGTAAATCCGGGATGAACATCAATCTGACGCTTATAGGTCAGCTGATCACTTTTGCGGTGTTCGTGTGGTTCACGATGAAATTCGTCTGGACCCCGATCATGGGTGCACTCGAAACCCGCAAGAAAGAGATCGCCGATGGCCTAGCCGCTGCCGAACGCGGGCAGCACGAGCAGGAGCTCGCGAAAGAGCGTGCCAAAGACGTTCTGCACGAGGCCAAATCCCAGGCAGCTGAGATTGTGGCCCAGGCGCAGAAGCGGGCGGCTGAAATTGTCGACGAGTCAAAGGATACCGCGCGCACTGAGGGCGAGCGTATCCTGACGGCTGCGCAGACGGAGATCGAGCAGGAGTCGAATCGTGCTCGTGAACAGCTGCGCGAAAAGCTCGGTGAGCTGGCTGTGGCCGGTGCTGAAAAGATCCTCCGTAAGGAGATCGACGCAGCGGCGCACAAAGAGATCGTCAACGAGTTGGCAAAAGAGATTTAAGGCGGAATCATGGCAGGTGAAACAACCACGATTGCCCGCCCCTACGCTGAAGCGGTCTTTGCCCGTGCCGAAGAGAGCGGCAAGCTGGGTGACTGGTCGGACATGCTCGCTTTTCTCTCCGCCATGGTGGAGAGCAACGAGATGGCCCCGGTTATCGGCAATCCGCTGATCGAGCGCGAGGCACTGATATCACTCCTGCTTGATATAGCAGGTGAGCATGTCACCGAAGAAGGCGGCAACCTTATTAAGGTTTTGGTCGAGAACAACCGACTCAAACTGTTGCCGGAGATCAACGAGCTTTTTGTAGCGCTGAAAGCGGACAAAGAGCAGATCAGTGAGGTTCACGTGACCTCTGCCTTTCCGATCGACGCAGCGCAGGAAAAACTCATTGCCGACGCCTTAAAGGCCAAGTTGGGACGCGACGTCACCATCACCAGTGAACAGGATGCCGAACTGATCGGCGGTGTTCACATCCGTGCTGGCGACATGGTTATCGACGGCTCTGTCCGTGGACAACTGCAGCAACTGGCGAACGAATTAGGAATCTAAGCGAGAAGCCATCATGCAACTCAATCCATCCGAGATCAGCGACCTGATCAAAAGCAAGATCGAAAAATTCGATCTCAAGACCGAGGCCCGTAACGAGGGCACGATCATCAGTCTCACCGACGGTATTGCCCGTATCCACGGTCTCGAGGACGCCATGTCCTACGAGATGCTGGAGTTCCCCGGCAACACCTACGGTCTGGCACTCAACCTGGAGCGCGACTCAGTCGGCGCCGTGGTGTTGGGTGACTACAAACACCTGAGTGAAGGCGACGCCGTTAAATGTACCGGCCGCGTACTCGAGGTGCCGGTAGGCCCGGGCCTGCTGGGACGTGTGGTCGACTCCCTGGGTAACCCCCTCGATGGAAAAGGCGACATCGTTGCCGAGAAGACCTCTCCCATCGAGAAGGTAGCCCCCGGCGTTATCGAGCGTAAGTCGGTTGACCAGCCGGTACAGACCGGTCTGAAAGCGATCGACGCCATGGTGCCTATCGGTCGTGGCCAGCGTGAGCTGATCATCGGTGACCGCCAGACCGGTAAGTCTGCAGTGGCCATCGACACCATCATCAACCAGAAAGGCACCGGCATTAAGTGTATCTACGTTGCCGTCGGTCAGAAGAACTCCACCATCGCTCAGGTGGTTCGTAAGCTGGAAGAGCACGATGCGATGGAGCACACCATCATCGTCGCGGCACCGGCAGCGGACTCTGCGGCCATGCAGTTCCTCGCCCCCTACTCCGGTTGCACCATGGGTGAGTACTTCCGCGATATCGGCGAAGACGCCCTGATCATCTACGACGATCTGACCAAACAGGCCTGGGCCTATCGTCAGGTCTCTCTGCTGCTGCGTCGTCCGCCAGGTCGTGAGGCCTATCCCGGTGACGTCTTCTATCTCCACTCCCGTCTGTTGGAGCGCGCTGCGCGAGTCAACGCCGCCTACGTAGAGAAGATGACTGACGGCAAGGTGAAGGGCCAGACCGGCTCGCTGACCGCGCTGCCGATCATCGAGACCCAGGCGGGTGACGTATCGGCCTTCGTACCGACCAACGTTATCTCTATCACTGACGGTCAGATCTTCCTTGAGGCAGATCTGTTCAACGCAGGTATCCGCCCGGCCATCAACGCCGGTCTCTCGGTATCTCGTGTCGGTGGTGCGGCGCAGACCAAGATCATCAAGAAGCTGGGTGGCGGTGTTCGTCTGGCCCTGGCTCAGTATCGTGAGCTGGCGGCCTTCTCCCAGTTCGCTTCCGATCTGGATGAGGCGACCCGTAAACAGCTGGAGCGTGGTGAGCGTGTCACCGAGCTGATGAAGCAGGCGCAATACTCGCCGCTGGCGGTGGCCGGCATGGCGGTCTCCCTGTTCGCAGCCAACGAGGGCTACCTCGACGACGTCGACGCCAACAAGATTGTGGACTTCGAAAACTCCCTGCAGGGTTACATGAAGAGCAGCCAGAAGGATCTGATGGACAAGATCAATGAGAGCGGCGACTACAATGCCGAGATCGAACAGGCTCTGCATGATGCGCTGAAGGACTTCAAGGCCAACCATACCTGGTAAGCGGCAAAGCTAACACGAGATAAGGTTCAGATTTATGGCAGGCGCAAAAGAGATACGCACACAGATTGCCAGTATCAAGAATACGAGCAAGATCACCAAGGCGATGGAGATGGTGGCGGCTTCGAAGATGCGTAAGGCACAGAACCGGATGGCGGCCACCCGGCCCTATGCGGAGAAGATGCGTAACGTCATCGGGCATCTGTTCCATGCGCATCCCGAATACAAGCACACCTTCATGATCGAACGTGAAGTGAAGCGTGTGGGCTATATAATCGTCTCCTCCGATCGCGGTCTCTGCGGCGGGTTGAACAACAACCTGTTCCGTAAGCTGGTGAAGGATATGAAGGCACATCGGGATAGCGGTACCGAGGTCGATTTCTGCACCATCGGTAGCAAGGCCCTGGGTTTCTTCGGCCGCTTTGGCGGCAACGTGGTGAGCCAGGCGACCCACTTGGGCGATCAGCCTCACATCGAGGACCTGATCGGCACGGTCAAAGTGATGCTGGACGCCTACGTGGAAGGCAAGATCGACCGTATCTATATCGCCTATAACGACTTCGTCAACACCATGACGCAGGAGCCGACGGTAGAGCAGCTGGTGCCCATCCCCTCCAATATGGAAGAGGAGCTGAAGCATCACTGGGATTACATCTACGAACCCGATTCGAAGGATGTGCTGGATAACCTGCTCAGTCGCTATGTCGAGTCCCTGGTCTACCAGGCGGTGGTTGAGAACGGTGCCTGTGAGCAGTCCGCACGTATGGTGGCGATGAAGGCCGCATCGGACAATGCCGGCAACCTGATCGACGAGTTGCAACTGATCTACAACAAGGCCCGCCAGGCGGCGATCACCCAGGAGATTTCCGAGATCGTCAGTGGAGCGGCGGCTGTCTGATGACAGCCTGAAAACAGAATTAGTTTTTAAATATTGAGAGTCGCCTGGAGCGGCAAGAGGAACCAGAAATGAGTTCGGGCAAAGTGGTTGAAATCATCGGCGCCGTGGTGGACGTTCAGTTCGAACGCGGTGATATGCCGAAGGTCTATGAGGCACTCAAGATAGACGAGATGGGTCTCACGCTGGAAGTTCAGCAGCAGCTGGGTGACGGCGTGGTACGTACCATCGCCATGGGATCGACTGACGGTCTCAAGCGTGGCGTTGATGCGGAAGCGACCGGTGCTCCGATCAGTATTCCTGTCGGCCAGGGTACCCTGGGCCGCATCATGGACGTCCTCGGTAACCCGGTGGACGAAGCCGGTGATGTTAAGGCCGACAAGCTGATGCCGATCCATCGTGAGCCGCCGAAGCTGGAAGACCAGGCTGCTACCACCGAGATCCTCGAGACAGGTATCAAGGTTATCGACCTGATCATGCCCATCGCCAAGGGCGGTAAGATCGGCCTCTTCGGCGGTGCCGGCGTAGGCAAGACTGTTACCCTGATGGAGCTGATCCGTAACATCGCGGTTGAGCACTCCGGTTTCTCCGTATTCGCCGGTGTGGGTGAGCGTACTCGTGAGGGTAACGACTTCTACCACGAGATGCAGGAAGGTGGCGTGCTGGATAAGGTAGCCCTGGTTTACGGTCAGATGAATGAGCCCCCTGGCAACCGTCTGCGTGTAGCCCTGACCGGTCTGACCATCGCTGAGAACTTCCGGGACGAGGGCCGCGACGTTCTGATGTTCGTGGACAACATCTATCGTTACACCCTGGCCGGTACCGAGGTATCCGCCCTGCTGGGTCGTATGCCTTCAGCGGTAGGTTACCAACCGACCCTGGCTGAAGAGATGGGTGCCCTGCAGGAGCGTATTACCTCCACCAAGACCGGCTCTATCACCTCCTTCCAGGCGGTATACGTACCGGCGGACGATCTGACCGATCCCTCCCCCGCTACCACCTTCGCTCACTTGGATGCGACCCTGGTACTCTCCCGTCAGATCGCCGAGCTGGGTATCTACCCGGCGGTGGATCCGCTGGACTCCACCTCGCGTATTCTTGATCCCAACGTGGTGGGTCAGGAGCACTACAGCGTGGCGCGTAACGTGCAGGGCACCCTGCAGCGCTACAAAGAGCTGAAGGACATCATCGCCATCCTCGGTATGGACGAGCTGTCTGAAGAGGACAAACTGGTGGTGCAGCGCGCACGTAAGATCCAGCGTTTTCTGTCCCAGCCTTTCTTCGTGGCTGAGGTCTTCACCGGCACGCCCGGCAAGTACGTCTCCCTGAAAGACACCATCGCCAGCTTCAAGGCGATTGTCGAAGGCGAGTACGATCACCTGCCTGAGCAGGCCTTCTACATGGTCGGCGGTATCGAAGAGGCCGTTGAGCGTGGTGGCAAGGCCTAATCGGCCGGGGAGTAGAATAGATGGCCATGACAATCCATGTGGACATCGTCAGCGCCGAGGGTGAGATCTTCAGCGGTCTCGCTGAGATGGTCTATGCCCCCGCGATTATGGGCGAAGTGGGTATCGCACCCCGCCACACCCCGCTGGTTACCCGCCTGAAACCGGGTGAAGTGCGTGTAGACGAAGGCAATAATAAGGAGATGCAGCACTTCTATGTCTCCGGCGGCATCCTCGAAGTACAGCCCCATGTGGTGACCGTGCTGGCGGATACCGCTATCCGTGCGGCAGACCTGGATATGGCTGCTGCTGAAGAGGCCAAGCGTCGCGCCGAAGAGGCGATGGCTGATCGCAGTGCCGAGTTTGAATATGCCAAGGCTCAGGCTGAACTGGCTGAAGCTGTTGCTCAGCTACGTGCCATTGAGCGTATCCGTAAGGGCAAAGGCGCCTGATCTGATCCTTCTTATCCAGGGCCTGTTGGTTCAGGTCCTGGCTCCTCAAATTAGCATATAAAAATAGTTATCAGTTGTAGGGCAGACAGGGATTGCTTGCTGGATTGATAAACCGGTATCTATCTGCCGTTGAGGATAGACATCAAGTTTTAAGCCCTCAAATTCCACGAAGTGCACAGGGCCCACTTATGCTTTTGAATCCCTTAGAATTTCTACTCATGTAACCTTCTATGGCATGCACCCGTTTGGTGCTGGGCCAGAAGAAGATGTTAGATTTGCCAGATAATCGGTTATATAGCTAAGCGCTAGTTCAGCTAAGCTGACAATTCTGTTTTAATGCATATTTGTTATCGGGTGTTTTGTTGGACATCCTTTGTGTTTTGGAGGGATTTTTATGCATCTTGGCGTTCTTATTCTGGCAGCGGGTGAAGGGACACGTATGCGTTCCCGCCTGCCAAAAGTTCTCCATCCACTTGCGGGAAAACCTCTTCTTGGCCATGTCATAGAGACTGCGAGATCGATTACCCCAGATCAAATAACCATTGTGTATGGTCATGGCGGTGACTTGGTTTGTAATACTCTGGCGTCAGACGACTTGGTCTGGGTAGAACAGAAAGAGCGTCTAGGTACCGGGCATGCTGTCATGCAGGCGCTGCCTCAACTCGAGCGGGTTGATCAGGTACTGATCCTCTACGGAGATGTTCCCCTGATAAGTGGGTCTACATTGGTTTCACTCCTGTCCGCACTACACTCAACTGAGTTGGCACTGTTGACGGTCGACCTGCCAGACCCGACCGGCTATGGCAGGATAGTTAGAGATAGGGATGATCGGGTTGTACGTATCGTGGAGCAGAAGGATGCAAGCGAGCGTGAACTTGAGATAGCTGAGATCAACACCGGTATTATGGCTGTCAGCCGGGATCGTCTGGAATCCTGGCTCTCCCGTATCGAAAATAACAATGCCCAGAATGAGTACTATCTGACCGATATTATCTCCCTGGCAGTTGATGAAGGCGTCAATATCCAGGTTGTGCACCCGGACAGTGAAGAAGAGGTGATGGGGGTAAATGATCGAGTTCAGCTCTCTCATCTCGAGCGATACCACCAACAGCAGCAAGCGGTCACTTTGATGCAGCAAGGTGTTAGCTTGAGTGATCCCAAAAGGATTGATGTGAGAGGCCGGCTGAAAGCCGGTAAAGATGTCAGTATCGATTTAAACGCAATCTTTGAGGGTGAGGTTGAGCTGAATGACGGCGTCAAAATAGGCCCGAATGTCCTGATCAAGAATAGCCGCATCGGACCAAATACAGAAATTTTGGCTAACAGCGTGATCGAAGATGCCAATATCGGCTCAGGTTGTCGAGTTGGTCCCTTTGCAAGAATACGTCCTGAGACTTCGCTATCTGACCATGTTCATGTAGGTAATTTTGTTGAGATAAAGAAGAGTAAAGTTGCAGCGAATAGCAAGATTAATCACTTGAGCTATATCGGCGATACCATAATGGGTAGTGAGGTAAATATCGGTGCAGGAACAATTACCTGTAACTACGATGGCGCGAATAAGTTTCAGACAGTGATTGGTGACCGGGTATTCGTTGGTTCTGATACCCAGCTTGTCGCGCCAGTCACTGTGGCAGAAGGTACGACTATTGGTGCAGGTTCGACCATTACAAAAGATACCCCGGCCGAAACATTGACGCTTAGCCGATCAAAACAGATCAGTATTGATAATTGGCAAAGACCCGTTAAAAAGAACAAAACCTAAGAGGACTGTTTATGTGTGGCATTGTCGGTGGTATTGCAGAACGAAATGTAGTTCCCATCCTGATGGAAGGACTAAGGAGGCTGGAGTACAGAGGTTATGATTCTGCAGGTTTGGCCATTCGAGAAGCGGAAGGGAAAATGCAGCGCTTCCGTACCATTGGCAAAGTCGCAAATCTTGACGCCCTTGTTGAAACAGCCGGTGTTGATGGCCTCCTAGGCATTGCTCACACAAGATGGGCAACTCATGGAAGACCTTCAGAGTTGAATGCCCATCCTCATATGAGCGGCGAGAGAGTTGCTGTGGTCCACAATGGCATCATAGAAAATCACAGCGAGTTGAGAAGCAGCCTTGAATCACAGGGTTATGTTTTTACGTCAGAGACGGATACTGAAGTTATTGCTCATCTCTTAGCAAGCAAGCTGGAGAGTGGTTTTGATATATTTGATGCGGTTAAAGAGGCATCAAAAGAGATGTCAGGGGCCTATGCAATGGCTGTTGCCTGTCCCGAAGAGAGTGACAGGATTATTGTGACTCGCGAGGGTAGTCCACTCGTAATAGGATTGGGCGTCGGTGAGCATTTTATTGCCTCTGATGTGGCGGCTCTGCTACCAGTAACTCAACGCTTCATGTTCTTAGAAGAAGGTGATGTCGCAGAGATCAGACGGGATAGTGTTTTAATCTTTGATCGAAATGGTGATGAGGTTGTCCGGGAGGAGAAGACTTCCAGCCTGAATGCAGATAGTGTCGATAAGGGCCCTTATGCCCACTATATGTTGAAAGAGATTTACGAGCAGCCAGCTGTAATCTCTGAGACCCTGGAAGGCAGAATCTATAAAGGTCGTTTGATGGAAGAGAGTTTTGGCCATGAAGCCAAAACCCTATTTGATAAGACCAAACAAGTTCAGATAATCGCTTGTGGTACGAGTTACCATGCAGGCATGGTTGCTAAATACTGGCTTGAAGAGATAGGCGTTCCTTGCCAGATAGAGGTTGCGAGTGAATACCGATATCGTAAGACTGTAGTTCAACCAAATACCCTTTTCTTGACTATCTCCCAGTCAGGAGAGACTGCTGATACGCTTGCTGCTTTACGTGCATCAAAAGAGAAAGGCTATATCGGCTCTCTTTGCATCTGTAATGTGCCTGAAAGTTCACTGGTCAGAGAGTCTGATGTTGCACTCATGACTCGAGCAGGACCTGAAATTGGAGTTGCTTCAACAAAGGCATTTACGACTCAGTTGGTCGCGCTGCGTCTTCTTTCATTAGCATTGGCAAAACGTCGCGGTTTGAGTACAGAAGATGAGGAATCTCTGGTTAATGAGCTCCACGCTGTGCCTCGACAGGTAGAAGTCGTACTAGAGTTGAGCGATTCCATTAAGGCCATGGCAAACGCCTTTGCAGATCGACACCATGCTCTGTTTCTAGGCCGTGGTTGTTTTTATCCTGTTGCGATGGAAGGAGCTCTTAAGCTCAAAGAGATTTCATATATTCATGCTGAAGCCTATCCTGCAGGAGAACTCAAGCACGGTCCATTGGCACTGGTTGACTCTGAGATGCCTGTCGTCTGCGCATTGCCTGACGATCCGCTTCTGGAAAAAGTCTTGTCCAACCTTCAGGAAGTGAGAGCCCGCGGAGGAGAGCTTTTCCTTTTTAGTGATCAGACAGTGAACATAGACCTTGATAATTACCAGAATCTTACCCTTTCTGATATCTACCCAACGACAGCCCCAATTGTCTATAGCATTCCCCTGCAACTGCTTGCTTACCATGTAGCGGTTCTAAAAGGAACTGACGTAGATCAGCCGAGGAATCTGGCTAAATCCGTTACTGTTGAATAACTGTGTGACAGATAACGCAAAGCTGATCCCAGACAACTAACGCTGTCTGTAATAGCGTCGATTCGGCTGAATTAAGCCAGTGTCATTGCTGCTGAAGTTATTTCTGATTGAAGCATATCTAACTGATATATATAGATATTTCAGTTAGATACTCTTAACCCAACCCCTTTTCAGCTGTGAATGAGCTGATCATTGCTGATTCTGGTTAATTTTGCTTTTGCAATGGAAGATCAGAATTTTGAGTTTCGACTCAAAGTCGTCGTACATCAACGCTGCTATATGAGTCCGCAACGCGATGTGGATTCAGCCAGCCCCTGCCAGAGAATGATGGTTTCCAGCTCTTTGAGAAACAGCTCCTTGCGGATGACTTTGCGAGTTTTTCAAAGCCGCCGGGTTGGGATTGCTGTTTCAAGATGATCCCTTGAGGTGAAAGTGTCGGGTTGGGTTAACATCTTCTAGCCCTAAGCAACTCCATGCCGAAAGATGACTTCAGGCGCTTTTTGACTCCCTCATCGGTAAATACCTACCGTTTATCGGTTATCCCCCTCGAAGGTCTTAACATCAATCTTGGTTGCTGAGTATCCTTTGCAAAGTTTGGGCATTTTTTCCCATTCTTAAATTGTCTTGATCTCGCAGCATGGAGAAGTTTTTTATGGATACAACTACCTTTAGCAAACTCACTCTGGCGTCCCTGATGGTTCTTCTAAGCCAAGGTGCTTTCAGTGCCGTGGACACGCCAACACTGGGAACCAATCTTAGCGCAGTGAGCAACTTTGACGCCCAGCGTCCCTTCAAGGATCTCATGAAAATGTCGGGTGGGTGGCTGCCCCAATGTAACTATGGCTGTACCAATAGTTGGAATACGGGTGAGCCGATAAGCCTGGATGCAGAGGGTTGGCCAACCTCAATCCCGGTGCCGGTGACGGAAACACAATATCCCAGGAGAGTGTCAAAATCCTGGGGGCTTGGAGCGGGCTTTCCCGCAGGTCGTTATCTCGTCCTGTATGAGGGTGAGGGCACACTCGGTTTCAATGGCGACCTGGATGTGGTCACCGCTGAATCAACTCCTGGACGAATGGTATTGGATATACATGGTCCAGGTAACTACTTTCTTCTAAGTATCACAAGCACTGATCCCAACAATAATGGCAATTACATTCGTAATATCCGCATCATTCCTGAAGCATCCGAGTCTGACTACCTGACTCAGCCCTTTCATCCCGATTTTCTGAATGCGATTCGTCCCTATCACGCGTTGCGTTTTATGGACTGGATGAACACCAACGGCACTGATTTAAGCAACTGGGCAGACCGCTCGAAGCCCACTGACCTGACCTACATGAGCAACGCTGGCGTTCCTCTGGAGACGATGATTGATCTGGCTAACACGCTGGATCAACACGCTTGGTTTACCCTGCCCCACAAGGCTGACGATAACTTCATTCGCGAGTTCGCTAGGCTCACCTTACAGCGTCTGGATACCGATCAAAAAGCCTATGTGGAATATTCCAACGAAGTCTGGAACCGGTCATTTCCACAATCATCCTGGGCGCTGAATCAGGCTAAGCAGGCGTGGCCTAATGCTCAGGTATTCGACTGGGCCCTGATTTCAAACTGGGTCGGTAAGAGAACATCTGAAATTTGCGAAATCTGGAAACAGGAATGGGGCACTGAAAGCGATCGTGTGGTTTGTGTAATGGGCGCTCAGGCCAATGGCATCGCGGCTGGCGAAGAGCTACTTGCCTGCTCGCTCTGGAGTGGGGCGCCTTGTGACTCCTCGCACGGTATCGATGCGATTGCGATCGCGCCGTATTTCGCCGGTATCTATGGGTATCCTAGTACTGTCAGCACTATAGAGACCTGGACCCAACAACAGCCGGATGGCGGGCTCACATGGATGTTTGAGGAGATTAATAGTGGTGCCCATCTGGGGTCTAGTGGAAATGGCTTTACCCAGGCATTTAGGACGATGGATGAGTACGCTGCACTGGGCAGCACCTATGGTCTGCCAATCATCTCGTACGAAGGCGGGCAACACATGGTCGGCATAGGCGGTGCTGAGAACGTCGATGCCGTTACCGCGCTGTTTCATGCCACGAATCGAGACCCGCGTATGGGTCAAGCTTATACCCACTACCTGGATAATTGGCGGAGCCGCACCGGCGGTGGTCTGTTTATGCATTTTAATGCCATTGGTACCTGGTCCAAATGGGGCAGCTGGGGAGCGCTGGAGGACTCCACCCAGACCAGCTCAGCCAAGCATGATGCTCTTATGGCTTACCTGGGGAATACGCCAGGCATAGTGGATGCCGATGGAGACGGTGTAGCAGATGTAAACGACAACTGTCCCGCAGTCTATAACCCAAACCAAGCTGATACCGATAATGATGGTGTTGGCGACGTTTGTGAGACACCCACTGATTCCGATGGGGACGGCGTAGCGGATTCAGCTGATAATTGTCCTGCAGTCTCTAACCCAAACCAAGCTGATAGCGATGGCGATGGTCTGGGCGACGCATGTGATTCACTCACAGATACCGATGGAGACGGTGTAGCGGATTCAGCTGATAACTGCCCTGCAGTCTCTAACCCAAACCAAGCTGATGCTGATAGTGATGGTATTGGGGATGTCTGCGATGCAGCGACAGAGGATGATTCTTCAAGCGATGGCGGTGGTGGTGCAATGGGCATTTGGTTGTTTCTGTTATCGCTTCTAAAACCGTTTTGGCGTCAGAAAAAGTAATATGGCAGTGCGGACTCATTCTGCATGTGCGATTTCAGAACGCTGACTGAAGTGCGAAAACTTACTGAGAACCGGGCACGAGAATACAACTGAGATCGCCCGCACGACTCCCAGGGAGTGAAGTCTCCCTGGGAGAATCGGGTTAAGCAAGAACAGTTGGAAAACTCTTGTTTAGGGTGCGATTAAATAGGGAGGTTTACACAGGGGGCTTCGGCCCCCTTCGCTATCTCATCGTTTTTGAGACTTGGGAATTAATGTAAATCGCCCAGCAGAGATTC
>JBNKMQ010000345.1:0-2403 GCA_050293225.1 Sedimenticolaceae bacterium | reverse complement strand
CTCATTGCCACCCCGCACCGGAGCCAGTGGCGGCGTCAGGTGGTTCAACTCCCACACCGCCGCCCCATCGCGGGATGCGGCCTGCTCCCCATACTCCTCGATCAGATCGTCGAAGCGTATCCAGTGTACAAAGCCATTGCTCAATTCAACGCGGACCACCTCATCGGACTGCACATCCAACTCATCCGTCACCCCGTCACGGGCCCGGCCAGGAATCACGCGTCTGTGGGAGGTGATCTTGAGACTGGAGGAGACCGGCGCCTGCGCATCGACCAGCGTGCCGCGAATCCGGTAGGTTCTCATTGCCATAACAGAATCCTTCTATTTTTTATTTCTTTATAAGGACAGAGCGCTCCGCACTAAGCCGAAAGCACACCCCAACGCAACACTCTGCCTGCATCGCCCTGCTCAACGGATGAAGATTGTCGTAGTCCGTTGAGAACGTGGGAATTTCGTTCCAGTATAGTTGAGCTACAGAATGCTGGGGAGTGAATATTCACGCGTGGAGACAACGCGGAATGAGCTGTTTTTATGGGACCGCTTAACAGTCAGGTTTCAATGCATCGACCGCCAATTGTTATTTGCTTGCGGAATAGACCGGGGCTATTGCCGAGTCAATCCATGTATCGAACCATAGCCTTCGAAGAGAGATTGGCAATGGGCTCAGTTCAATGCCCAACCAGGCAGTACTCAGAAGTCGCAACCCTGTACCTTCCGGTTTCGAACTGGTGGATCGATTCACACAAGCCCTGAATCTCCGGTCTGTCGAGACCCATCAATCACCCCAGCAATTGGGGGGCGAGTTGCCCTGGAGCCCGCGTCAACACATGCGCCGAAACTCATCCGGCCAGCCGGCCTCGCGCAGATGCAGGCCCAGCCAGTCCCAGAGATAGGGTTCACTCACGGGCATCCGCCACCAGGCCCAGTCGTCAACTGCTTCTCCATAAGCGACCACATGGGTCTGCAGCAGCGCCTCGTGCATCGACTCCGGATCGTCCACCAGCAGCAGTAGGAAATCACGCTGCAGGTCATGCAGCTCGACCACCAGGGCATCATCACCATCCTGCCGAAGGTTGAGCAGACCCTTGTTTTTGAATGCCTGCAGCAAGGCGCGGGCTTCGTAGTCGGCCACTCCTCCAGTCTGCGACCAGTAGCGCAGAATGGTCGCTTCGGGGATCGGCAGATCTTGCGGGAAGACCGCCAGCTCCAGCTGCCGTGCCGTTTGCGATTCATCCAGCGCATCCAGGCTCAGCTGCATGGAGCTGAAGACACTGCCATAGGGGTGATCCAGGTAGTCGAGACGACCCGCCGCCAACGCCGCCACCAGGTCCGACCAGCTACGGCTGTTTCCCCTGGCAGCCGCCAGGGGCTGCTGAGGATCCCTGGCCCACTGGTATTCATCCAGATCGCTGGCATCGAAAGTGAAGCTGGAGAGCGGTACACAGACCAGTGTCAGATCGCCCCTATCGGCTGCACTGGTCAGTGGCGGTAATTCACTCTCATAGATGAAGTCAGAAGCGAGAAACTCCTGACTGACCAGCAGTACACCGACACAGGCGCGACTGAGCGCATGATTGATATCCCGCTCCCAACGGCTGCCCACCTTGATGTAGGGATCAGCCCAGACTTCCATTCCTTTGCGCTGGTAGGGCTTGAGGAAAGTCAACAGGTCGCTGAGCCACTTTTTATCCAGGTGGCTGTAACTGATGAAGACAAGATCGCGTTGGGGCTCCGCCATAGTAGATTGTGCAGCTGTTCCCTGTGTTCGCTGACAAGAAGTAACACTAAGCAGAGTGAGGTTAGCAAACGCCCCTTGCGATAACCAGTCACTCCCTGTTGGGAACCGATCTGCATGACAGCTAGCCGTGACATATCACTACGCACCCGGGATAAAAGGGCACCCTGCCTTCGGGACTATACTTTTCTGCTTACACGAGGGAACCTCTGTGAGATAGTCACTCGAATTGGTAATTAATATTTGGTGAACTAGGATAATAATTCCACTCCATCTCAACACCATTAAAAACCATCGAGTGGACAACGGAAGCACGAAGAATAGTGGGGCACACGAAATGAATTGGCTAGTCAGCACCATCAATGAGCGGATCAATTTTTCTCCAGAGATCGAACTCCTGGTTACTCTGAAGAAACTACGCAGCAAGGGTATCAGTCTGAGAGACGTGTTATGTGGGCTGCTGAGTTCCTCTGGCGAAATATCACTTGATGCCTATCAAGAACTGAGTGAAGCCGAGAAGGAGGAGGTAAAAACCCTGCTCTCAACACTGCCTGATCTGCTGAAAGCCACCTTCGGCCACGATCTGAACGACTATCCGGAGGAGTTGAAGTTTCTCGGTCAGACATTCGCCGGCCTGGCTGATGCACCGACGAGTTGCAGCTGGCGCC
>JBNKMQ010000344.1:0-2614 GCA_050293225.1 Sedimenticolaceae bacterium | reverse complement strand
CTTAGCCATGTATTGCCCCCGTAGGCTCGGTAACGGTTAATTCTGCTCTTGTTCTTCCAGCGCTTTCGCCCACGGGGCGAGATGACGCTGTTCACGCGGATTGTCCACCTGATTGCGGGTCGGGCTGAAAAAGATGCCCGGCACATGCAGCAGTTTGCTGAAGGGGAAGATCAGCATCAGCACCGCCACCATCAGCAGGTGCACGATCAGCGGCTTGTCCGCCGGTAGTGCGCCGCCGCCGAAGGTGAAGAACGATTTGATCGCCACGATATCGGTGTGGGCGACGAAGCTCATCATCAGCCCGCTGGCGCCAATGGTCATCAGCAGGATCAGCATCAGATAGTCGGAAGGGGCCGAGATGTAGCGCACCCGATCCACCAGGATGCGGCGCAGGAAAAGTCCGCCCAGACCCAGCGCCATGGCGAATCCGGCGTATTTACCGAACGGCTGTACCAGCTCGATCAGCAGCCAGATGAATCCCGGCACCCAGGAGGGGTCCACGAAATAGCGTAGATGGCGAATCAGCACCAGTAACAGTGCCATGTGGAAAATCCAGGAGAAGATCCAGGTCCACTTGGTGCTTTTGAAAAGGCTTTCGAAAAAGACCACTTCACGGAACAGACGCAACACAACACCAGATTTGGTGAGCGGCGCCGGGGTGGTGGCGATCTTTAGGGGTGCTGGCGTCTTGGCATACTGATTGATCTTGATGGCCAGGCCAACGATCAATACCAGAGTCGCTACGATGAACAGCAAGCCGAAGAAAATAGACATTTTCCTGCAGTCCTCTGTCGGGTTTAACCTCGATCCTGTAGGTCGTACCTAAACGAGCGCGAGAGGTGTAAGCAGCGGCGAAAAGACGGCTGGAATCCCGATAACGTTCCCCGTATTTTGTTTGCCGGCTCTCTTAATGAAGCTCTTGTACTTTAAAACAGGATTCAGTTCGAACTGAAAAGAGGGAGCACGAGGCTCCCTCTTCTCATTCGCTATGGCTTAGATGCAGCCAGTCGGCTTCGGCAGACCGGCGAAACGGCAAGCCTGCTTACCAGGACCGTACGGGAACAGGGCGTACAGGTACTTGCTGTTGCCCTTTTCCTTGCCCAGCTTCTTGCCAACGGCCTTGGTCAGAACACGTACGGCAGGAGCGATCTGGTACTCGTCGTAGTACTCACGCAGGAAGTTGATGATATCCCAGTGCTCGTCGTTCAGCTCCAGGTCGTCCTGGGCAGCCATTACGTTGGCAACAGCCGGGAACCAATCGTCCAGGTTTACCAGAAAACCTTCTTCATCGACCTCAAGGGTCTTGCCTTCTACTTCGATAGTAGCCATCTAAATTTCTCCTAAAAAATATAGAACGTCTTAAAAGACCCGGATTAGACTTAAACCCAGGCCTGAACCTTGTCGTGCTCGGCGGCAAGATCGACGAAACCGGCGTAGTCTACCACTTCGACGCCGTCGATCAACTTCTCCGCAGAGATGCCCCGTGCCTTCATATCCGGGCCCATAACGTAAAGCTTAACGCCTTGCGCGGCCTTTACCTGCCCTTCAATAGCAGTCCCGGTCATGGCGGCGTATACCGCATCCTCGTAGAAGAGAACGGCGCTCCCCTCTTTCGCATAGGACATACAGCTTGCAACGGAGCTTTTTTCAAACGGTGATTTGTTTACAGTGTGTAAAGTACTCATTCCTGTCACTCCGCGTTAGAAACTGAAAAGGACGTCCTGCCCGTCCATCAGGTCAGCCATTTCGGCACGGCTAACCAGCTGAATGGAGTCCTTCTCTGCCCAGTCGTCGTCCTCATCCTCATAGGTGAGGTGTGTCAGATCCTCCAGGGTCAGACCACGCTCCTCCAGCGACTCTTTCTCGACATAGATCTTGGTAACGTCGTAGTCACCGAGGGCCGAGTAGGTCGGAGAGAAGTTCTTCATATCAACTTCCGTGGTGTCCTGACCTTTGACCAACTGGTACACACCGTCATCCAGAAACGCCAGGCTGACGTCTTGATCGAAGGCGGCGCCAATCAGCACAACTTCAAGTGATTCCCAAGCGTAGATGGTGCCATAAGGAGCACGACGATTGAGGTACATGAACTTCTTAATATCTTCAGACATGATTCAATCTCCGTACTCAATCACCAAACACCATCAGCCGATCCGCCTGAATCGCGGCTTCGATCAGCTGACCGAGACCGGAAATGCGGAACTTGGGATGGATGTTGGTGGCATCTTTACCATTACGTTCAGCCTCGCCGTCATCCACGATACCGCGGCGCTGGGCGGCGGCCACGCAGACCACCAGGTCCAGATCGTGCTGTTCTGCAAGATCGGCCCAGCGGTTGACGATATGCCGGTCATCCTGGGGCGGAGTGGTCAGGCGAGTGCTGTTACCCACACCATCGTGGTAGAAGAAGACACGAAAGATTTCGTGCCCCTTCTCCAGCGCGGCCTTGGTGAACAGGTATGCCGAGTCCGCCGCCTGGTGCTGGTAAGGTCCTTCATTAATTTGAATCGAAAACTTCATTTGCGATCCTTGTTCGTTATCGGTGGTTAGCGATTAGAAGCGGATGTGACCCGAAGCGTTCAGGTTCACACGGCCACCGTGCCAGTCGTCCAGG
>JBNKMQ010000343.1:0-14534 GCA_050293225.1 Sedimenticolaceae bacterium | reverse complement strand
GGGTAACAGATAGGCGGAGAAGGAGACGCGGAGAAAGGCCGACTCCTGCAAGCCGATGATCACCTGCTCGCCGGGTTTGGCCTGGATGGGATTACGTACCTTGAGTTGATTGGGTCGTCTTTTAAACAGTCCTGACAGGACCGTGGTGCTACAACTGCCGGAACTGCTGCAACTACCACAGGCCGCTCGCTGCTGGGTCTCGACGATAGCGTAGTCGTCGTCCTCAAGACCGACGATGGTGGCGGTCTCCTCGATCATCTCAAGGTTTCAGCTGCATCCCTTCGACCACACCCAGGAGTGTGATGGGAGGCACCTCTCCCACAGCGGTAACCTGATATCCGTCCACATTACCACCCCAGGCATTGATAGCACCTAAACGGGAAACACCAGAGAGTGCTTCGTTCCTGCCACTCGATTCCACGAACACAGAGAGGGAACCCAGGCCGTCGGTAAATACATACTGTTCGATGGGATGGGAGCCATCAGGATCCGGCAGGTAATGTTTCAGACTGAGTTTGAAACCGTTGGGAAGCTTGTGGAAGTCCCAACGGGGGTCGTCGCTATTTGCCTCCATCGCATCCGCTGCATCTGCGTTGTTCTGCAACTGATAGGTGTAGATGGAGGTTCGATGGTAGATATCACTGATCTCTGCCACACCGATCTGAATATCGGTGAACATCATCTGTTCCACCATCTCGCCCATCTCGTTCATCAGATCGGACTTCAGTGGCAACCCCGTCTCGGTATCAAGGAAGAATCGATAGCCATAACGCAGTCGGTCACGGGGAACAATCGCCACCAGCTGTGCCTGGCGATTGGCGATTCTTGAGCGACCCAACAGATGGAAGGCGTAGTGACCCTCCAGTACTTCCAGATTTTCCGGTAGCAGATTGAGAAACTTGTCGCTGGGGGGACGCCGATCCACTGAAACCTGTTTCGATTCCGGTATCACGCAGGTCACCGAATCATCGTCCCGCATCACCTCTCTGGCGTTGCCATTGAGGGAGGTCAGACTCTCTTTGACCCGATCATTCTGAACAGAATGGACAATCCGCATGCTCTCGAGCTGATTGTCGTGGAGAAAGATAAATGTGCCCTGATAACTGAGTTGCTGGACCGCTGCCATCATCCGCTCAAGCCAGGCTTTGGCGGACAACTCGTCTTCAGACCAAGCGGCTTGGCTGAAAACCAGGGGGACCAAGAGAATAAGGAATGCGTGCTGTTTGAATCTTCCTGGCCGTTGTCTCATACGTTTGACTCTTCTGCTACTTGCCTGCTTTTTTATTGCCGTCATAGCTGACAAAGGCGGCATAGGGGAGAATCCCTTTGATATTGCTGCCTGGAGAGTGCTCCCGGTGGTTGACCAGATAGGCGTTGAGCTTGGATTCGACCTCAGGCTTCTTCAACAGCTCCCAGCGTGTGCCGTTCTGAGACACATAGTAGGTATCGCTCTCTGCCTGTGGCGCTGTCTGGGCGATCTGCTGAGGAGTATCTGTTCCCTTCGGACTGATCAGCTGGGGAGCGATCAGGACCGCCGCACCCACCATGGAGGCCGCCACTGCCAGACCGACCAGGGTCTTTTTGCGGGAAGGAGCCGACACCGGCAACTCTACCGCCCCAGGCGCCAGTACAACCGGCTCATCCTGGATACGGCGACTGATCTCCTCGGCGAGAGAGGGGCTGTATGAAGTGCCCATCTCCCTGCGCATGGCGTCACCGATCAAGTGGTAGTTGCTCCACCCGTGCTTGGCTTCCTTGCTCTGATACAACTTATTGATCTCACCTGCAATTTCATCCCTGGGTAGCTCATTGTCCACCAGCGCAGATAGTCTTTCGTACTCTTGTTCAGTCATGTTCAGAGCCTTATAACTAAGGTTTCAATAAAGGTCTCAATCGTTTATCGATCGCTTCCCGTGCCCGGAATATCCGGGACCTGACCGTACCCACCGGACAGGACATGGCGTTGGCGATCTCCTCGTAGCTCATGCCTTCAAGCTCCCGCAGGATGATGGCGGTCCGCAGATCCTCGGGCAGATCATCGATCGCCTTTTGCACCGTCTCCGATATCTCTTCGGTCAGTACGTGGTTCTCCGGTGTACCTGTCTCCTTTAGACGCACACCGATGTCCATTTGTTCAGCGGTCTCCGCCTCTACATCATCGGTAGGCGGCCGCCGACCTTGAGCCACGAGGTAATTCTTCGCGGTATTGATAGCGATCCGATACAGCCAGGTATAGAACGCACTATCACCACGAAACTTGGGAAGTGCCCGGTACGCCTTGATAAAGGCCTCTTGGGTAACATCCAAGACCTCATGCGGGTCCCGGATATAGCGGGAGACCAGATTGGTGATCTTCTGCTGATATTTGAGTACCAACAGGTCGAACGCCTTTTTATCACCCTTCTGAACCCGGACAACGAGTTCCTGATCGATCAACCGCTCGCCCATCCGGGCCATTACCTCCTCGTGACAGACACCTCCTGTGCACAGTCCCATTGACAGCCGGGCCCAGGATTAGTTCTCACAAATTGTCTTTCTATTGATATTTCTCAACTAAACCCGTGCCAAAGCCTACCTTGAGGCATCGAGTAAGCTCTGATATCGTCCGATTAACATGAGCTGCCGCACACTTAGATGCGGTCCTTAACGACACGCATTATCTCTGACACTGACGGCCCCCGCAAATATGTCTATCAGCCATAACCACGATGTCCTCATTATCGGCAGCGGAGCCGCCGGTCTCAGTCTAGCACTACGCCTGAGCGATCATCTAAAAATCGCTCTGGTTGCCAAGAGTGAGTTGGAAGAGACCAACACCTACTACGCCCAGGGGGGGATCTCGGCGGTACTCGACTCCACCGATACGATTGAGTCCCATGTGGAAGACACCCTCAATGCCGGCGGCGGGCTCTGTGATGAAGAGACGGTACAACTGGTGGTGGAGCACGGCCCGCAGAATATCCAATGGCTGCTCCAGGGCGGTGTCAACTTCACCAAGGACGACGCCGCAGAGAGCAGTGGCGGCTATCACCTGACCCGTGAAGGCGGTCACTCCCACCGCCGGGTGATCCATGCCGCCGACGCCACCGGCAAAGAGGTGGAGACCACCCTCCAGGGTCAGGCCTTGAGAAAATCCAACATCGAGGTCTTCGACCACCATATCGCCATCGACCTGGTGACCAGTGAAAAGAGTCACGACAAGGCGCAAAAACGCTGTTACGGCGCCTATGTCTTGAATCAGAAACACCAACGGGTTGAGAGCTTCAGCGCCCGCTTCGTGGTACTCGCCACTGGCGGAGCGGCCAAGGTCTACCTCTACACCAGCAACCCCGATGTCGCCACCGGCGACGGTATTGCTATGGCTTGGCGTGCCGGCTGCCGGGTGGCCAACATGGAGTTCATCCAGTTCCATCCGACCTGTCTCTACCATCCGGAGGCGAAGAGTTTTCTCATTTCCGAGGCGGTACGGGGCGAAGGCGGTCAGCTGAAACTCCCCGACGGCACCAGATTCATGCAACAGTTCGATCCCCGGGGTGAACTGGCCCCCAGAGATATCGTCGCCCATGCCATCGACCACGAGATGAAACGTATCGGTGCCGACTGCGTCTATCTGGATATCAGCCATAAGCCGACGGAATTCATCCAGGAGCACTTCCCCACCATCTACCAGCGCTGTCTCGAGTTCGGTATCGACATAACTAAAGAGTCGATCCCGGTAGTACCCGCAGCCCACTACACCTGTGGTGGCGTCATGACCGACCTGCATGCCCGCACCGATATCTCCGGCCTATATGCCGTAGGAGAGATCGCCTATACCGGACTGCACGGCGCCAATCGCATGGCCAGCAACTCCCTGCTGGAGTGTCTGGTATTTGCCGAACAGGCGGCGAATGATATTCACGCCCAGGATGATTCAACCCCTGCTCCACCTCCCCTCGCCCCCTGGGATGAGAGCCGGGTGACTGAACCCGACGAAGAGGTGGTGGTCTCCCACAACTGGGACGAGCTGCGCCATTTCATGTGGGACTATGTCGGCATAGTCCGTAGTAACAAACGCCTGGAGCGGGCCAAGCGAAGGGTGAATATGTTGCGCAGGGAGATCATGGAGTACTACAGCAACTTCCGCGTCAGCAACGACCTGCTGGAACTGCGTAACCTGGTGGAAGTCGCCGATCTGATCATCCGTTCCGCCATGTGCCGCCGGGAGAGTCGGGGTCTCCACTACACCATCGACTTCCCCTACAGCGACGATCGGGTGCAGAAGAAACCGACCATTCTGATTCCCGACAGCTACAGCCCTTATTGATCGGTCCTTAGAAACCTCAGCAGCACCCGCAACTGTCGCAGTTCATCCACCGCTAGCATATCGGGCCACAACAGCAGCGATGCTTTACGCAAGCGACGAGGCGGGATCTCTATGCGTAAGATGATCAACCAGGGAGTGACTAGGGATTCTTCACTGATTCTCCCTCGTTTTATCTGACCCTTATTCAGGGTCAGCATAACCTCGCCACCCGCCTCTAGCTTTAGCTCAACCACGCTTTCACGCTTGGCTGAGTAGTAGCGCAAGTAGATAAAGGCGCCATGCAACAACAGCACGGCTAAAAGAGTCAGTCGAGGTAGTATCTCAAGGGGAGCCAGCAGTAATCCAAACAGAACCAGCAAGTGCAAAGCCGTAAGAAAATGACGCTGGTATCGGGAAATCTCAGGCCTGATCAGCATGGCCGGGAGGGTATTGTGCATTGGTGCCGCCTCCTTGCAGCATCAGAAGAATTCAAACACCGGCGATGATAATAACCACCGCCGGTGATATTGACTACTGTTGACCGATTCCCTGACGATGTTTCTGCTGAGCGGTACTGAACTCCTCCTGCGAAATCACACCATTTCCATCGGCATCGATCTCTTTGAATGTAGGCGCGTAGCGGAGATTCCTCATCTGAAACCCCTGTATTGCCCGCTGCTTGATCCGTTCGGCACGGGCCTGCTCCAACTCCGTCTCCTGCACGACGCCGTCTCCATTTAGATCAAATTCGATAAATTTCGGCATCATCCGTCCTGCGCCTTGTCCTGCGCCTTGTCCAGGCCCTGGTCGGTTCGCAGCCCCCGCGCCTCGACGTTCGATCATACGTTTGCGTTGACCCGCAGCCAGCTCTTCAGGACTCAACTGCTGATCACTGTTCAGATCAAAACTCTGGAACGCCGGCGGCGACATACGCCCCCTGCCCGGACCTGCCTGCCGTTGTGCATGGACGGAATCGAACTCCTGCTGTGAGATGGCGCCATCTCCATTCAGATCAAAAGCATTGAACGGGATGGGTCCCCGGTCAGGTATAGGTGTTTGCGCAATGGCGAGCGCAGACGCGGAAATCAGCAGACTGAACAACAGTGAATGTCTCAACTTCTTCATCTTCGTATCCTCTCTGATGACAAGACCGGACACCTCTCCCTGGTATCCCTACGCTGTCGAAAATTTAGGCCAGCTATCCTGCTCCCCTTAATGATAAGTCTAGAGAAACAACCTGAATTGACCCTGAAAAGGAGCAAATAACTTTATTTGATTACCTACCATGCTCAGCCACGCAGAAGGAAGGTTTGAAAATCGAGTATAGATTAGAAAAGTTTTGAGTTGTTAGTGTTCAGTATTGTAGCAATCAGCTAACTTTATGCCCTGGCGAGGGAGACCCTGACACGCAGCCCCCCCAGCGAAGGAGAGCGATCAAACTCAATGCCTCCGCCATAGAGCTTGGCGATATCCATGGCGATGGCGAGGCCCAAACCATGTCCCTCGACACTCTCGTCCAATCGGCTTCCCCGCCTGGCCAGGCGTGATAACTGCTCATCGCTCAACCCTTCACCATCATCCTCTACCGTGATGAGGATCATTGTCTCTTGCGAGATGTTGATGCTTATCTGCCGAGTCGCCCACTTGAAGGCATTATCCAGCAGATTACCGATCAGCTCGAACATATCCTCCCGATCTCCCAGCAGACCCAGACGATCATCCAGATCCAGCGCCACCGAGAGATCCCGTCCCTGATGGACCTGCTTGACCACATGAATCAGATCGGCCATATCTCCCTTGGGATCGAAGCGCTGACTCGGCGCCCCCAACCCCGCCATGCGCGCCCGCTTCAATTCGCGCTCGATCAGCAACTGCAATCGTTGTGCCTGGAGGGCAGCCTGCTCATCCTCACCCTGACCCTCCTCAGGCTTCAGTCGATCAAAGTAGCGCTGTAAGAGATTGAGCGGCCCTTTCATGGCATGGGCCAGATTACCTAAGGCGTTACGCGATCGTTCATTGCGCTGGGCCAACAGCCCCAACAGATGATTGACCTCCTTCACCAGGGGCTGGATCTCGCTGGGAACCTCCTCGCTGATCTTCTGCCCCCCTGTCTCCGCCAATGACTTGACCTCCTGACGCAGGGGTTCGAGACGCTGAAAGGCCCGTCTGACAACCCAATGCTGCAGCAGTAACAACGCCACCAATCCGACTAGAGAGAGGAGTGCAAAGTTGAGCAGAAACTGCTCCCTCTGCTCCTGTACAGGCGTCACATCCTCGGCCACAGCAATCGTCAGTTCGAGTCCCTGCTTGCGGTATCCGTTGGCACGAACGAGTAGTTGTTGTCCATCCGGCCCCTGCAGGTGATAACGCTGTCGTTCACCGGGTGCGAGCTGGGGTATCTCCAACTGATAGTCCCACAAAGAGCGGGAGACGATCTCATCACCCTCTTTGTTACGAATCACATAGTAGTGACCGGAGAAGGGTTGGTGATAGACCTGATTGATGCGCGCGGGACGGATCTTGGTTTTTCTTGGCGTGATCACCATGGAGCCCAGGAGCGCCTCCGCATCGTGTTCCAGTCGGGAAGCAATAAAGTCTTCCGTCATGCTCTGCAGAAACCGGCTGCCCATGAACCACATCGCCAGCATCAGCAGGATCAGGCTCAGAGCGAGCCCGATGTGCAGGCGTCTTTCGAGGGAGTTACCGGTCAAGCCCGACATAGCGGTAGCCCTGTCCCCGGCGGGTCTCGATGGTCTCCTTTCCCAACTTCTCCCGCAATCTTCGCACATAGACTTCGATAAGATTACTGTCGCGATCGAAGTCCTGCTCATAGACGTGCTCGGTGAGGCGGGTCTTGGAGAGGATCTTATCCTTGTTGAGCATCAGATAGCGCAGCAATTTAAACTCGGTGCCGGTGAGTTCGTACTCGATACCTGTGGGCAGATAGACCCTTTGCAGGTCTTCATCGAGTTTCAATCCACCGGACTCCAGCATCTCACCGATGACCTCATGGGAGCGTCGAATCAACGCCTGAAGGCGAACGATCAGCTCCTCCACATGGAAAGGCTTGGCCAGATAGTCATCGGCACCGGCCTTGAATCCGGTCACCTTCTCGTGCCAGGCGTCGCGGGCGGTGAGAATCAGTACCGGGGTCTTGTTGCCGCTTTTGCGCCAATCCGCCAGCACCTCAAGTCCGGGTTTCTCCGGCAGTCCCAGATCAAGCACGATCAGGTCGTAGTTGATCTCATTGCCCATGAACTCCCCGTCGCGGCCATTCTCCGCCAGATCGACGGCATAACCCTGCTGCTCCAGATCCCCCTTGAGGGAACCGGAAAGCAGCGGATCATCTTCAACCAGCAACAGCCGCAAGGGTTAATCCTCCTGTTCCTGCTCAATCATCGAACCGGTCGCTGCGTCGAACTTCAGCTCCCAGACATGGCCGGCCTCATCCAGCAACTCAATCTCGTAGATGAGCAGATCCTCATCCTCCTCCAACTCGACCTCAAGTATTTGACCGGGTTGAATGGCTTCAGCCTGGGACAAAATGGCGGAGAGGGGTTGGATTCTACCCTCCTCCACCAGCCGTCTTGCCTGCATTTGGCTATCGTCAGCACGGACGCTGCCTAAGAGTAAGACCCCGCTGATAAACAGTGTTGTCGGCAGCCAGTTCATGCTGAACTCACCTCAATCTTCCCAACGACCGACGCCGGGAATGCGTATCTCATCCTCATCAAAGGAGCCCTGCAGTGCCTTTGTATGGCAACTGTCGCAGTTGGCGAAGGAGAGTTTTTCCTCTTGATTCTGCAGGAACCTGGGGGGTATCTCTCTATGCTCATGGCGGAAAAAGGCGCTCTCTGTGATTCGATCAGTCTTTGGAGTATACCGCATCGACCAGACGACTTTTTTCGAAATGCCACGGCCTCCGTTGTCGGCAGCATTCTGCATCAGATAGTCACTGATCTGCTGATGACTCTCAGGCGACAACTCCGCATATTCTCCAAAGTGATCATCCAGCCCCTGCATGATATTGCTCCAGGAAGCCGCCGGCAGGAAACCGGGCTGAAAAGGAAAATGACAGCCACCGCACTCTTCGACATAGAGTGCGTTCTCTTCGGTATTCAGCGCCATCGACTCACTTTTAAACCATTTTCCGAAAAAACCTCTTTCGTGTTCGCTCCCTTGCTCTTTATTTTCATGTTCGTACTTATCCCGATCGGCAAACACCAGGCCTGTTGCCAGGATGCCGAGCACCAAGGGAGTCATATACAGTATCGTTCGTTTGTTCATCTCACCATCTCCATCCTATTTCACTACTGCTGTTGCAGAAAGACCAGGTAGTCGCCTTTCTCCTGGGGCGTGCAGGCACGTCCCAGGGTCCACATGCAGTTGCGCTTCAACCACTTCTCTATCTTTTTCGTATCCGTCAAACGCTTCGGATTGACCGATGGCGCAATGGGATCGATTTTCTTGCCGGTCTTGGCGTGTTTACCGACCTGTTTCAGATTGGCGCTGTGACAGTCGCTGCAGCTTCGTTGTTTACCGTTTTTGCTGTTTTTATAGATCTGCCGCCAACGATTCTCTCCCTCGCTGGGAGAGAAATCGCTGATACCTGTCTGCCGGTATTTTTCCAGCAGGGACTCTACTGGTCCGGCCTGGGCCACTAACGGCAACATCAAGCAAAGTGCGATCAATGTGCTCTTGGTTCTCATACCTCACTCCTCTCTGTTTGTATGTTTGAGTTGATCTTAGCCAGAAGATATGAACTCAAACTGAAAGCTAAACCCGCTTGGTACCGGTAAACATGGCGCGTACCAGATTCTCCCGATGTAAGAGGGATTCAAACGCCACACCGCCCAAGTGGACAAAGACCAGTAACAGGGTGAAGTTGGCAAAGAACTCATGCAGCTCCTCCATCCACTCACTGCCGTAACCGATACTTGCCGGCAAGATGCCCGAGAGAGGTCCCGAACCAACAGCGCCATAGGTGATCAGGCCGGTTACCGTCGTCGCCAGCAGAGAGACCAGCAATGCGACGATCATCGCACCACCCGCCGGGTTGTGGCCGATATACCGCTTTGCCTTCAACGTTGATATTGATTTCAGATAGGCAAATACCGTCTTCGGTCTCTTCACGAAGTCGCTGAAGCGGGCGTAGCGGGGACCGATCAATCCCCAGAAAAGCCGGATCAACAGCAGACCCATGATGGTATAACCGGCGTAGCTGTGCAGGGTCATCCAATCATCCTCTGTCACATATGCGATGACGAATGCCCCGACCAATGTCCAGTGGAAGACCCTTACCAAAGGGTCCCAGACCTTGATTTCAGAATTTTGACTCATTGAAAATCTCCCAATCTAATACTGTTTGCACAGAGATTGGCAGATCAAACTGAAATCAAGCTGAATAGTGGATTAACGGGAATTGATCAGAAAGGTTCGCCGACTAAAGCCGGCCTGAACGCTCATCGGCTTTAACTGCATCTCTCTTGGCCTCGATAAGGGCCTGCCAATGAGCCAGATCGACGGCCTTCTCCGGCACCTCGATCTCCTCGTCCAGTAATGCCAGAATTTCAGGTATGGGGACGATTCTTTTGCCCTCCACAAACACCCCCCTCACCTGCTGAACAGCGCAGAGCTTCTTGGCTGCGATAAACTTTTGCTCGATGTACCAGTACTTATCGTCCCAGTGGGAGAGACGGGTCGTGACCTCGAACTTTTGAAAAGGGTTGATCGGTTTGAAGTAACTGATCTCCTGCGCCTGCACCACCGGCAACCACTTGCGTTTGAGCATTTTGAAGAGTATCCCCACCTCGGCCAACAGATAGATTCGACTCAGATCACACAGCGAAAAGTAGCGAGCGTTGGTGAGATGGAGATTGATATCGCAATCCAGAGGCCAGACACGGAAGTGTATTCGACTGATATCGAGCACGCCAATGCGTTTGGCAAAAGGAATCCTGAAGAGGAGAAACAGCAGTCGGAAGTAGAGATTCATGCTTGATTGTCTTACTGGTTACAACGATAGAGCGGTGCCATTCCTGTGGCCCATAGATCACTATAGCTAAACATGATGACAATTCATGCTGCGTACTTCATTGACATCCAGCATAGGGAATACCGGAAAGATCCGCCATCTCCCGCTTCCATGTGCTCAGGTCGTCGATAGAGAACTGATTCAGGTGATCGTGACCGCAGGCGCGGGCCATCACCTGCATCAACTCGGTCGAAGCGCGGAAGAAGTTATTCAACTGCTGCGCCCCCTTTTCGATCTTCAGCCGCTGACGCAGATGGGATTTCTGGGTCGCAATACCCACGGGACAGTTATTCGTATGACAGGCTCGCATGCCAAGGCAGCCGATGGCCTGGATGGCTGAGTTGGAGAGCCCAACGGCATCCGCCCCCAGGGCCATCGCCTTGATAAAATCTTCAGGTAATCGCAGGCCGCCGGTAATCACCAGGGAGACATCTTTACGTCCCTGTTGATCGAGATAACGCCGGGCTCTAGCCAGTGCCGGTATCGTCGGGACTGAGATGTTGTCACGAAACAGGAGAGGCGCAGCACCGGTGCCACCGCCTCGTCCATCGAGGATGATGTAGTCCACACCTATCTGAAGTGCGGCCTGTATATCCTGCTCGATATGCTGCGCAGAGAGTTTAACCCCGATAGGAATACCGCCGGTAACCGCCCTGACCTTATCGGCAAAACGCCGGAAGTCGTCGAGCTCTTCCCAGTCGGGGAAACGGGGTGGCGAGATAGCCGCTTCTCCTTCGTTCAAACCCCGCACTTCAGCGATCTTACCTTTAACCTTGTTACCCGGCAGATGTCCCCCGGTGCCTGTCTTGGCTCCCTGACCACATTTGAAGTGGAACGCCTGGCACTGCTTGACCCTATCCATGCTGAAACCAAAGCGCGCTGAAGCCAGTTCATAGAGATAGCGGGAGTTGGCCGCTTGCTCCTCCGGTAACATGCCCCCCTCTCCTGAGCAAATCCCCGTCTCCGCCAACTCCGCACCCTTGGCCAAAGCGATCTTCGCCTCTTCAGACAGGGCGCCAAAACTCATATCAGAAACAAACAGAGGACGCTCCAGGCGTAAAGGTCTGTCGGCGTTGGGACCGATCACCACATCGGTAGCGACCTCCGCGTCATCCAGTAATGGCAGCTTATGTAGTTGCGCCGTGAGAATCTGGATATCCTCCCACTGGGGCAACTGATCCCGGGGTACCCCCATGGCGCTCATGCGGCCGTGATGGCCGAGTTTCGACAAACCATGTTCAGCCAGATGTTGGATATATTGGGTGTGGGGCTCTTCCTCAGAGCCATGCATGTCTTTATACAGACCTTGATAGGCGTCCCGGTTGTATGGCTGAGGATTATCGACAGCCCACTCTTTTATCTCATCTTCATCCACCCAGACCTTGCCACCCTCTACCCATGAGGAGAATTTGTGCAGGCGTTCCGCCGGATTGTAGGAGCTCACGCCCGTCTTATAGCTGTAGTCCCAGTTATGCAGGCCGCAGATGATGTCGTCGCCATCGATATGGCCGTCACTCATCAATGCGCCACGATGCAGACATCTGCCATAGAGCACCGATGCGATCTCCTCCTCCTGCCAGCGGATGATCACCAGGTCCACACCGGCGACAAGTAGATAGGTCGGTGATAATGGTGACAGCTCACTCCACTCATAGATTGCGATTTTATTCATTCTTGTTCGACCTTTCTTGATTGTTATGTCAGGCAATTGACCTCTGAAGAGTGCGAAGAGTGCGAGGTCAGTGTCAATATCCGGTAAGTCTCCATCTCGGCTCAAATCCATTGTCACGTTAATGGGGCACCCCGGTGCTGGACAGGGGCATCTCGATTCTCCGGACCCGCCACCTATGATGTCAAATTAGATCGTCCTTTGTGCAGCATCTGAATGAGCAGGGATAGCAGCTAAGAGTATTCCTCTAAAAAGCCTGACTTTAGAGGTCATTGATTAATCGACAAAAACCATACTAAATAGAATTTTCCTCCCTAAATTCATGGTTTTATCTGAGCCATAAGATTCACGAAATCAGCAACTCCTTATATACCTGACTTTTTTACTTAGTTATTGCTTCCGGCCAGACTTTTGCATAGAGTTGATCAAGAACGACTTACACGACACCAGCTGTACCCGGTTGTCACACCCGATAGAGAGAACTGTTTATGGTCCGCTCGGTTGTGCAATTCGGCAGTCGCAGTAACCATACTGTCTTTATTGTTGAGAAAAACAGGAATCTGAGTTGGCAACAGTCAAAATGGCTGTTCCTCTTCCTTGCCTGTTGCATCGCCACTGTCTCCATCTTCTTCGCCAGCCTCGGTGCCTGGCTGGTATTACCATTCACCGGTCTTGAGATCCTCCTTGTCGGCGGCGCTATCTATGCCCAGAGCTGCTGCGCTCACCGAAGACAGATCATCCGAATCGACGAGTCGCATATCGAGATCGACGAACCCCCTCGTGAGAATGCCTTGAAGACCTTCCCCAGGGCCTGGTCCAAAGTCATCCAGATCCGTGATAACCGAGGCTGGTATCCCAGCCGTCTCTTGATCGGCTCTCACGGCAAGTTCGTCGAGGTGGGAAAGGCATTGGTGGATGACGAGCGGGAACACCTCGCCCAACAACTCAAATGCGCGATAGAGGGCGCTTGACGATATGAGTCATACAAGAAAACCAACAAGGCCCTATCCTCACTTGAACCGCCCGAGGGTGATCACCTCAAGACTGGCGCAATCGGATATGAGGATGATCCTTCTCTCCGTTCTGCTGCTTGCTGCCGGATTGCTGTTTCAGCAGACAGCGCAGGCTGAGTATGGAGTTAACTTCCCACCCCCTGCCGCCGGTGTGGCGCAGGAGATCTACGATATCCATATGATGACCATGACCATTGCAACCGTATTGCTGGTCGTCGTCTTCGCCTTCGTCTTCTACTCCCTCTACTTCCATCGCAAGAGCCGCGGCTACCCGGCGGACCAGAACTTCCACAACTCCTGGTTCGGTCACTGGTCCTGGGTCATCGTGCCGGTGCTGGTATTGGGCGTCGACCTGACCATCGCCGGTAAGGCCGATGCGGTATTGAAAGAGGTCTGGGAGGTCCCCAAGGACGAGAACATCATGGATGTCAAAGTCACCGGCCACCAGTGGTGGTGGGAGTTCGACTATCTCGATCACGGCATCAAAGTCGAGAGCCGCTATATACCAAAGGATGATTCCGGCGATCTCTACCTACGCGAAGTGGATAACCGCCTGGTCCTGCCCACCGGGGTGAAGATCCGCTTCCTGCATACCTCCGCCGATGTCCTCCACGCCTTCTGGGTACCGGAGCTGGCGGTGAAGAAGGACGCCATCCCGGGCTATGTCACCGAGACCTGGGCCGAGCTCAATCGGGAAGGGGTCTTCCGCGGCCAGTGCGCCGAACTCTGTGGCACCTGGCACTCGCGCATGCCCATCGTGGTGGAGTCGGTCTCGCAAGAGAAGTTCGCCGCCTGGGTCGATGATCAGAAGGCAGTCAAAGTCGCAGCCGCCGCCGAGGCCAGTGCGGACAGGACCTGGAGCCTGGATGAGCTGATGGCCAGAGGCGAGAACCTCTTCAACCTCAAGTGCGCCGCCTGTCATCAGACCACAGGAATGGGCCTGCCCCCGGCTTTCCCTGCCCTCAAGGGATCGGCCATCGCTACAGGGGATATCGCAGCCCATCTCAATATCGTTCTCAACGGTAAGCAAGGAACGGCAATGCAGCCCTGGAACTCTCTGAATGATCTGGAACTCGCCGCCATCATTACCTACGAACGCAATGCCTGGGGCAACAACACCGGTGATGCCGTGCAGCCTGCAGACGTCAAACAGGCCCGATAGAGGAGCAAGAGTATGACTACAACCACCCTGAGTCACGACGAGGCCCATCACCACGACGCGCCAAAAGGCTGGCGTCGCTGGCTCTTCAGCACCAATCACAAAGATATCGGCACGCTGTATCTGCTCTTCGCTTTGACCATGCTCTTCCTCGGCGGCGCCAGCGCCATGTTGATCCGCATGGAGCTGTTCCAGCCCGGCATCCAGTTTCTCGATCCTGATCTCTATAACAATCTGGTTACCAATCATGCCCTGATCATGATCTTCGGTGCGGTGATGCCGGCCGCCGCGGGTTTGGCCAACTGGATGATCCCGATGATGATCGGTGCGCCGGATATGGCGCTGCCACGCATGAATAACCTCAGCTTCTGGGT
>JBNKMQ010000342.1:0-9788 GCA_050293225.1 Sedimenticolaceae bacterium | reverse complement strand
GGAATTAAGTACGTTAACCTACACAAGAGCCCTGTCCGCGCGCAAAGGCAAGAGACATCTGCGGGAAGGGTATCACCTGCTGATCCCTGATGCATTGATTAAGGAACCTCTGCATAAGTCTGGGCCGAACAGATTGTCGATCAAAATGTGCCGATTCAAGGCGCAGATCGCACGTAATAGCAAAAGCTATTGCGAAGACCTGCAACGCCGAAGCGGTGCATTTTGGCGGCAAGATGTCGATCCATGACTTGTTCATAGGTTCCTTAAATAATATCTAGCGCTAATACGGGCTACTCCACCAAGATCCTGGCTCTGGCAAAGCAGAGCCAGGACCGGAAGATTTAATCAGTCACCGTAATCGTAGCCACTGTCTCACTTCCCTTTGGCGTTTTTACCTTAACCGTAAGGAGTCCGGCGCTGTGAGTGCCATCCGGTGAAACGGTTATGTTATAACTTGGGGGAGGAAATGCATTTGTATCCCCGATAGTAAAGGATCCAGGCGACTGCAGAGTGCCATTTCCTGTGGATATCGTAATGCTCGTATTCTCTGGCAAAGTCTGTCCGTTTACATCAGTCACTGTCAACGTCGTGGATGCCAAGCCGCCTCCAGACACATCAAGCGATGCAGGAGAGAAGGAAATGAAAGGTGTTGACCCAGACATCACGATCTCAAGGTCATCCCTAACATGGATGTTAGTCTCCGTGCTGCATAGGGTCGTAGCCGTAACAAGCTGGTCATAGCATGGGCTATTGGGGTCTGTTGAGGTTGAGGAGCAACAAAGCGCGCCATTGTACAAACCATCTGCACCTGAGTAGGTAGTATCCCTGTCAAAGTCTACAAATTCCTCACCTAATTCATGAACGCGACTCCAGTCGTCATCCCGAAAAGCCTCTGGCATGTCGTCACTGCCGTACGGCACAAAGGTGTCTGCAGCATCTAGAGCGCCATTACCGTTCACATCGTTGAATGATTCCTCACCTAGCATTGTCGCAAGGATTGTCACTCTTCCATCAGCAGGACGAGGATTCGAACTAATCCAGTTTACACTGCAGCCGCCGCCTACTGTCTGGCACTGGGATTGGATCTGCCCGCCTTCTGTGGTGAAAGATACAGCTGTCCCGTCAGGAACGGGATTATTGAAGTGATCAGCTGCATAGACGTTGATGCCCACTACCACCCCATCGAATCCCAAAGCTTCCGGATTGAGATCCGTCGCACTTAGAGACATGCTGTCCTGATCGGCAACACCGGTAGAGATAATGAGACCATCCGACTGCGTATTGATAGTAGGATCTGAATTGAGAGTAGCGGTAACGCGCACTGTTGTGGGAACTGTACCTGAATTCACGTCAGCTCTGACAATACCACTCGCATCACTTGTATCTGAGGTGCTTGATAGATGAGCGCCACCTACATTTGTACTCAGCGCAAAATCAACCAACTGGCCGGAAACAGGATTGCCATTTTGATCTTTAACAAGGAACGAAACTTCTGATACCTCAACCAAGCCAAATCCACTAATACCGATATTAGGTGGAGTGGCAGATACAAACTGCATGGATCCAATCACCGCAGGCTGTACTGTCAGACTCCCTGTTGCGGTTCTGGTACTACCGTTTAGGGTAGCAGTTGCTGTAATGGTATCGCTCCCCGAACAACCAGTTGCGCTATAAGTCGTCGTCGCCACACCTGTGGTAGTTGATATTGGTGATGTAATCGTTGCCAAACCGGAAGCCACACAACTCGAGGTAAAAGTAACGGTAGAGGAGTCGAGTAAGAGAGTCCCGCTGGTGTCAGCGATTGTTGCACTTACCGATGTGGTGCCACCCGCAGAGAGGGAGGTAACGCCAACATCCAGGGTGCCGGAAACAAAACTTGCGCCAGTCCCAGACCCGAGATAATACGCTGTGGTATCCCCACCGCCATCGCCGCCATCGCCACCGCCATCTACGCCATCAGTTGTACTATCCCATGGCGTCTCAGCACCCCCACCGCAGGCATGCAACATCAACGAGATGGAGATAATGAGAAAAAAACGAATTAGACCTGGCATGGCGAACTCCAAAATTCCAAAAGAAACAGTCCATTAAGCACAATAACTTAGATCAGTTTCTTAATACTATACAAACACCTAGTTATTGCAAAGAATAATACGTGATGCAACTCAACTTTTTTTCAGAGTCTGTCATACTTCCACCACGCTGTTTTATTTAGTGGCATAAAGGTGCGGAGGCACAAAATACGCCGCTTGCAGGTATGTCGGCAGGATAAGAGACAAACTTTAATTGGTCCTTTTTGGGAGCAGGAAATTAATTCCCCACCAGAAACCCTCAGATCCAATACACAAAAAATCCATAGTTACAGTTAGTTACAAACAATAAAAACCAATCTCGACCACAGATGGCTCAAATCTTAACATTTAAAAAAGTCCCGGCCAGCCAGAAACACAAAGGCAAAAGTCTCTGTCGCGAAGGCTTTCACAAGTGGGTAGTTGAAAAGAATTCTGTATTTGACGTCAAGCAGGGCAAACTGGTAACCGTGAAGCGGTGTAAACGCTGCGGCAAGACCCTCACGTCAGCGAAATAGGGGATCAGATACGCAGGCGCTCCACCACCTCGCCCCCAACCAGGTGCTTCTCGAAGATCTCATCCAGATCCTCCTGGTCGACGAAGGTGTACCAGACCTCTTCCGGGTAGACCACCAGCACCGGCCCCTCTGAGCAACGATCGAGACAACCTGCCGTGTTGACCCGGATGCCGCCCGGCCCGGCCAAGCCCGCTGCCTTGACCCTCTTTTTCAGGTAGTCCCTCTTCTCTTTCGCACCATGCTGCGCGCAACAGGGCCGCCCATCATCCCGTTCATTGATGCAGAAAAAGAGGTGGTAGCGATAATAGGACATAAAAAGTACTCTAATGGCGATGATAGATAGTCGGCTAACCGCTATTATAGGACCTGATCCAGCAACACCCACACTCCCAGACTGTGACCCCTGAACAACTGATCAAAGAAGCGGACCGCTGTGTAAAATGCGGCCTCTGTCTCCCCCATTGCCCCACCTACCTGGTATTGGAAAATGAGGCGGACTCCCCAAGGGGACGTATCAGCCTGATTCAGGCCCTGGCCAACGGACAGCTCAACGCTGACAACTCCCTGGAGACCCATCTATCCCGCTGCCTGAGCTGTCGCGCCTGCGAATCCGCCTGTCCATCGGGGGTGCGCTATGGCGAGTTGATCGACGGCGGCCGGAGATTGATTGCCCAGTCCCAACGGGGCAATAGAGTCTGGCGCAAGATTCTCGACCTGCTGAGCGAGCCGAAGCGACTTGGTCGCTGGATCTCCCTACACAATTTCGCCCGCAAAACCGGATTGGTCCACCTGATCAAAACCATCTCCACAAAGAGATTAGGGCGCCTGCTGGCGTTAGGCCGCCATCTGCCGGAAAAAGCGACACTCCTCAGCGACCTCTACGCCTCCAAACAACCCAGCGGACGACTGGTGCAACTTTTCACCGGCTGCGTCGGCAGCCAGACCGAACAGCTGCTGGTGAAGCAGGCCATCACCATCCTCACCCGTCTCGGTTATGCGGTCGAGATCCCTAAGGCCCAGACCTGCTGCGGCGCCCTGCATAGACACAATGGCTACCCGGACGAAGCGGATCGTCTGGTGGAACTCAATCGACAGCAGCTTGAGAAGAGTCGTGCCGCCTGCCTGATCACCCTGGCAACCGCCTGCCATCTGGAACTGGATGAACATCTACAGAGCGATATTCCTGTCAAAGACCTCACCAGCTTCCTATTGGAACTGCCACAAAAATCCCTGCCAAAACTGCACCCCCTGGAGAAACGCGCCGCCATCCATATTCCGTGCAGCAGCCGCAATGATCGAAGCCGGGAGCTACTGCAGCAGATCCCATCCTTGGAGATAATCGATCTCGCCGACAATGGCACCTGCTGTGGTGCCGCCGGCAGCTATCTGCTGACCCAGGCGACGCTCTCTGAAACCCTGGGTAATAGAAAGCTGGAAGCCTTACAGGATTCTCAGGCGGATATCCTGATCACCAGTAATACCGGCTGCGCCATGCAGTTCCGTCAGCTGATCAGTGACAACGACCTGCAGATGGAGGTTATGCATCCCGCCGAGCTCTATGCACAACAGTTGGATACCGGCGCTTGATCGATTCTGCAGCTAAGGCTAAGGTTCATCCCATGTCAGAGAGAAAAACACACCCCGCCGATCTACTCATCAACGGCATCGACCAGGCCCTGCGGACCTGCTTTGGCCGCCCCCAGGTAACCGAACGCCCAGATCCGGCGAACGAGCATCCCGAAGCGGATATGAGCGAACAGGAGCGTGACCTGGCCGCCCGCCTGATGCGTATCAACCACACCGGTGAGGTCTGCGCCCAAGCGCTCTACCAGGGTCAGGCCCTGACCGCCAAACTGCCCGAAGTCAGATCGAGTATGGAGCGGGCCGCCCAGGAGGAGAATGACCATCTCGACTGGTGCGAATCCCGCCTGAAGCAGTTCGACAACCGCAAAAGCCTGCTGAATCCGCTCTGGTATGCCGGTTCATTTGTGATTGGCGCCGCTGCCGGCCTGGCAGGGGACAAATGGAGTCTGGGATTTGTCGCCGAAACAGAGCATCAAGTAGAGGCCCACCTGGAGGACCACTTGCAGCGGATTCCCGCCCAGGATATGAAGAGCCGGGCTGTGCTGGAGCAGATGAAGGAAGATGAGATTCACCACGCGACTGTGGCATTAGAGGCTGGTGGTGCCGAGCTGCCGGCACCGATCAAACTGGCGATGAAATTGACATCAAAGCTGATGACAAAATCGGTCTACTATCTCTAGTGTTAACCCGCGTTCGGGTTTACATGAATGACTTCCGTTTCCGCCATGCGATCCCGTTCCGATGAACTGATCTGGACCGCCAGCGTCATGCCAAACCCGACAACGACGAGTACCACCAGTACCGCGAAGAAATCGGGGCATCTATGTGGGTATCTTGTCTTCATCTCACACCAACCAATAAATCAATCATTTAACTAGAACTATTAATCCTGGTCGTCAACTTATCCTTGAACCTGATCACGTTGCTGTATAATTAGTGGTCAGCTCCTACTTTTACTTCCCATCCGGCGCCGTCTCTGACGCTCCAAGTTCGCTCAACAGATCCGATACGGGCTGATGTCCGCCCCGATTGGCCAGACCTAGCGCCGTGTTACCCAGCTGATCAGCTGCATTCAGGTTGGCACCCCGCTGTACCAGCAGCCTGACCACCTCCAGGTGACCGAAGGCCGCCGCCTCCATCAGGGGGGTGCTGCCCCTGGTATCCGCCAGATTCACATCGGCTCCAGCAGCAAGCAGGGCTCGAACCGTAAAGGTGTTCCCGCGAAAGGCCGCCAGCTGAAGCAGCGTTCTACCCGCCTGATTCGTGGTGTCGACACTGACTCCCTGGGCAAGCAGGTCCTCCACTTGCCGCACCTCTCCAAGGGAGACTGCAGCAATCAGAGACTGGGCCGTCTCAGGATCATCCGCAGCCCAACAGGCAGCGAAGCCGAACGTCAGAATCCATGCCAAGAGTAGATTTTTCATTTCGTCACCTTAGGTATTCCCTAGTGGTGATATATATTTCGGCTAAGTCGTTAAATTCTTGAAATTTGAGCTAGGTCTCGCTGAGACGATCAAAATTCCCATGGCTTTGACAAGGGAGTGAAAACTTAATACTCACACAGATTATCCATTGCACATCATGGCTCCCCTCAGTAACCTTTAGTAACAACATAAAACGACCTAGATTGAGCTTTTCATGCAAACAGAATCCAGCAACCAAATTATTGATGTAGAGGTTGAGACCAGCTACGTGGAATCCCAGTCGCAACCGGATTCACAGCGTTTCGTCTTTTCCTACACCATCACCATCCACAACCAGGGTGAGATGCCTGCTCGTTTGATGAATCGTCACTGGATCATTACCGATGCCAACGGCAAGGTTCAGGAGGTACGTGGTGAGGGAGTGGTTGGCGAACAGCCCCATATCAAACCCGGCGAATCCTTCCGCTATACCAGCGGTACAGTGCTCGATACACCGGTAGGCACCATGCAGGGCAGCTATGACATGGTGGATAATCTGGGCAAGCATTTCGATGCCGATATTCCACCTTTCTCCCTGGCCAAGCCCGGCAGCCTGCACTAAAGGCCCCATCGAAACAGGAGCAGTATGGAGCGGTTAAAAGGCTCGTCCGAACCCATCTGGCTGGCCTCAGGAATCTTATTACTGCTGGTCTTGAGCGGGATTGATCCCATCGCTGACCGCTATACCTGGTTCCTGGAGACTTTGCCGGTAATGATCGGTCTGATCCTGCTCGCTCTGACCTGGCAACGCTTCCCACTGACCCTGCTGCTCTGCCGCCTGCTCGCCCTGCATGCAGTGGTCTTGATGATCGGCGGTTACTACACCTATGCCGAAGTACCCCTGTTTAACTGGCTGCAGGAGACCTTCGACCTCGCCCGCAACCACTACGATCGCGTCGGTCACTTCGTCCAGGGCTTCGTGCCGGCGATCCTCGCCCGGGAGATCCTGCTGAGACGCTCTCCACTACAACCAGGGAGGTGGCTCTTCTTTATTGTCATCTCCATCTGCCTCGCCTTTAGTGCTTTCTATGAGTTGATCGAGTGGTGGGTGGCCCTGCTCAGTGATCAGGCCGCCGAAGCCTTTCTCGGCACCCAAGGCGATCCCTGGGATACCCAGACCGACATGTTTCTGGCGCTGATTGGCGCAACGACATCGCTTCTACTCCTCTCCGCCAGCCATGACCGGCAGCTGCTAAAGCTGGGAGGTCACTGATGGCGGTCTATGCAATCGGTGATATTCAGGGCTGTTATGACGAACTCATGGCACTGCTGAAAAAGGTCGAGTTTAAAGCGGACAAGGATCAGCTCTGGTTTGCCGGTGACCTGGTCAACCGGGGACCCAAATCCCTGCAGGTTCTGCGCTTTGTCAAATCCCTGGGTGATGGGGCCATCACGGTACTCGGCAATCACGATCTCCATCTGCTGGCCCTCTCCCAAGGCAATCGTAGTCACTACAAACACGGCACACTGGACAAGATTCTGTCCGCGTCGGACAGAGACGAACTGATCGACTGGCTACGTCACCGACCACTGATGCACCATTGCGATAAACGCGGTTACAACCTGGTCCATGCCGGCCTTGCCCCCCAGTGGGATATAGAGACGGCTTTGAACTGTGCGAGGGAGTTGGAAAAGACCCTTCGCGGTCCGGGTTTTCACAACTTCTGTCAGAATATGTACGGCAACCAACCTGACCTGTGGAACAAGAATCTGAAGGGACTGGATCGACTGAGATTCATCACCAACGCCTTCACCCGTCTTCGTTTCTGCAGTAAAGACGGCAGGCTCTCCCTGCGGGAAAAAGGCGCACCGGAGACCCAGACCAATGGCTACATTCCCTGGTTCGAGGTTGCCAAAAGGGCCAGCCGCAACGACCGCATCATCTTCGGGCACTGGTCGACCCTGGGCTACTATCAGACAGACAACCTATGGTGTCTCGACAGCGGCTGTCTCTGGGGTGGAGCGCTCACTGCACTGCGGGTGCGTAAATCCAATCCCCCAGAATCCATTCAGCTGAAATGCGCCGGCGCCATGAAACCTGGAAAAAAATAGAGAAAAAGGAGTTAATCATGCCTTCCCATGAGATCGAATATCAGATCATCGGTCACGACATGCAGCTGGTGGAGATCACCCTCGACCCGGGGGAGACTGTCATCGCAGAAGCAGGCTCCATGACCTACATGGACCAGCAGATCACCTTCGAGACCAAGATGGGGGATGGCGCCGATCCCGACGAAGGGATGTTCGGCAAGCTCTTCAGCGCCGGTAAACGCATGCTTACCGGCGAGTCGCTTTTCACCACCCACTTCACCCACAGCGGTTCCGACGGCAAGGCTACTGTCGGTTTCTCCGCACCCTATCCCGGATCGGTAATACCTCTGGATCTGAAGCAACTGGGTGGTCGCATCACCTGTCAAAAGGACGCCTTCCTCTGTGCCGCCCTGGGCACCAAACTCGGCATCGCCTTCAATAAGAAGTTGGGTAGTGGCCTGTTTGGCGGTGAGGGCTTTATATTGCAGAAACTGGAGGGAGACGGCTTGGCCTTTATTCAGGCCGGCGGCAGCGTCATCGAAAAGCAACTCAATGGAGAGACACTACGGATCGACACCGGCTGTCTGGTCGGTTTCACCGATGGCATCGAGTATGACATCGGCATGGCTGGTGGACTCAAATCGATGATCTTCGGCGGTGAAGGGGTCTTCCTCGCCACCCTCAGCGGCAAGGGCCGGGTATGGATTCAGAGCCTACCCTTCTCCCGCATGGCCGACCGCATCATCCAGCACGCCCCCCAGGGCGGCGGCAAGGATCGGGGTGAAAGCTAACCCTCTATCCGCTCCAGCTCAATAAAGCTGTAGGCGTGGGGGTTCTTCTCATCCGGCTGGTGGCTCTCGCGACTCAGCTCCCGCCACTGCCTCCAATCAACCTCGGGAAAGTAGGCATCGCCTTTGATCTCCGTCTCCACCCGGGTTAGATAGAAGCGGTCTGCCAGGGGCAGGAACTCTCTATATATAGAGCTGCCGCCAACGATCATGACCTCATCCACGTCCCCGGCCGCCTGAATGGCCTCATCGGTGGAGTGGACCAGGGTGCAGGCATCGGCCTGATAGCTTCGATCCCGGGTAATCACGATATGTCGGCGACCCGGCAAGACCCCCGGCAGGGACTCCCAGGTCTTTCGCCCCATGACGATGGGCTTACCCATGGTGATACGTTTAAAGTGAGCGAGATCCGCCGGCAGACGCCAGGGCAGACGATTCTCCAGGCCGATAACGCCATCCTTGCCCATCGCCACAATGAGGGAGATTATCGGTCTCTTCGTCGCCATCAGACTGCTACGGGGGCCTTGATATGGGGATGGGGATTGTAGTCGGTCAGCTCAAAATCCTCGAAGCGGAAAGCGAAGATATCCTTCACCTCGGGATTGATCCGCATGGAGGGCAGTGCCCGTGGTTCCCGGCTGAGCTGCAACTCGGTCTGTTCGATATGGTTGCTGTAGAGATGGGCATCACCGAAGGTATGCACGAACTCACCGGGCTGCAGACCGGTGACCTGGGCCATCATCATGGTCAGCAGGGAGTAAGAGGCGATATTGAACGGCACCCCAAGAAAGATATCGGCGCTGCGCTGATAGAGCTGGCAGGAGAGCCGTCCCTCCGCCACATAGAACTGGAACAGACAGTGGCAGGGTGGCAACGCCATCTCCTCAATCTCTGATGGATTCCAGGCCGAGACGATCAGTCGTCGGGAGTCGGGGTTATTTCGAATCTGCTCTACCAGTTGGGAGATCTGATCAATCTTTCCTCCTGAAGGGGTCGGCCATGAACGCCACTGATGACCATAGACAGGCCCCAGATCCCCATTCTCATCCGCCCACTCATCCCAGATACTGACCCCGTTCTCCTTCAGATAGCGAATGTTGGTATCGCCATTGAGGAACCAGAGCAACTCATGGATGATCGAGCGCAGGTGGAGTTTTTTTGTGGTCAGCACGGGGAAACCGTCCGCCAGATTAAATCGCATCTGATAGCCGAACACACTACGGGTGCCGGTTCCGGTACGATCCTCCTTTACCGCTCCCGTCTCGAGCACGTGACGTAATAGTTCAAGATACTGCTTCATGAAGTAGATTCCGCGAGGCCCCGCTTTCGGTAGGC
>JBNKMQ010000341.1:0-3604 GCA_050293225.1 Sedimenticolaceae bacterium | reverse complement strand
ATCAGTGTGGACTTCAATATCCAGGATTGTTTTAAATAGATAGTCTCTGACTTTGACCGGGGTATAGAGCCCTGCTCTGTGTGAGTGGCCGGAGAGGGTGTAGTGGATGGTGTTTTCGGCTAATTGCGAGTAGAGAAAGTGACGATGACACTCAAAGGTGCCGGTATCATGTGGGCCATACTGGGTCATATACTGTGGCACACCGGCAAATTCAGTTCCCTCACGTGAGAAATCGATCTGCCCTTTGGCACCCAGGGGTACCAGGCTGTAGGTGTCGGTGACTTCGCCGACGGCGTTTTTGTTTGATCCCTCGTAACGCAATTCGAGTCCCTTGGCATCGGCTTCATCCTTGATCTTCTGCTTCTGTTTGAGAAAACTATCCTGCCACTGAGAGCCCTGGGTTTGATAGGTGATTTTTCGTGTCTCGACGGGTTTGATCTTTCCCTTGATCGGGCGCTTTTGCTCAAAATTGGCGTAGGTGAAGTGGCTACAGAGAATGTTACAGGGTTTGTGAAAGGCAAGCGCTGCTTCAACCAAGTTGCGTTGTTGATCGCTCAGCGCGCGTGAAGCTCTGGACAGGAAGTCCAGGCCCTGACCATCGGAAGGGAGCGTGACGAATTTTTCACTGTTGCCCCAGCCAAGCACCATTAAACACTGCTCTTTCCATGTCAGTACATAGTCAGACAGCGGTGTGTAGAACAGGGTAAACCAGTCAAGGTTCTGCTCCTTGAAGTTCTGCTGTCCCGTACTCTTGTACGCGCCACTAAAGACAACGCGGGCGTAGTCAGGCCCATACATCAGCGTTGCTTCCGGTATGCTGAGATTGTGGTCGGCGGCGATGCCTTCATTGGCGCGCTTATTGTACAGACCAGCGCCGATGCCTTTTCTCTTTTGTTCCGCCTGGTTTTCATCTCTGACCGCTTTGGTGAGTTCTACACCCTCTTCCTGGCTCTGGGCATTGCCTGGCAGCATGCCTTTATAGTTTTGTGTGTAGCGTACACGCGGCGAAATGCCATAGGGCAGGGTATAGCACTCATGATTACCCGAGGTAAGCAGTACCGGTTTGTGAAAGGTCTTCATATACCAGCGTAGCAGGCTGTAGACGATGGCGTTGTCGATGCCACGGGGGTAGCGCTTGGTATCGGGTTGCAGGTGGCCTTGATGATCCCGCACGGGGTCGCCCTTGTCGTCACGCAGATTGAGCTTGTCCAGGTTCATCTCCTGCCATAGCTTGCCGGTGCGTGTGTCGCTCAGGCAGGAGGGGTTGTAGTTGCGGCCGTAGTCGATGAGGTCACCGGTGAAGACGAGCAGGTCGATGCCGGGGTCTTCCCCGAACTGGGTCATCAGATCCTTGAGGCTGTCGAAGCTGGTGTTGACGCAGGGGCCTATGGGCTCGGAAGTGTTGGGAATGAGGCGCGCCTGGCTTTTGCGAAAGGCGTGCTGGCGTGAAGAGACATGCACATCACTCAGGTGGCCGATGCCAAGGCGGGGTTTACCGGCAGGGACCACCCAGACCGGGTGGTGAGACTCCAGGGTAGTACCGTCACCTGTGCCAAAGGCATCAGGGGAGAGGGGGGAGCATTCGTGTTGTGGTTTGCCGATGTAGTGGTCCCTCTTCAGGAACTGCTTGGCAAAACCATCCTGCCACTCAATGAGTGGGACACCTTCGGGTGTGTCTCGCTCCTTCTCTTCGTCATAACCGATCCAGCTCAGGTCGTAGAGCTTGCCCGATTCGAGGGGGAGATCGTCAATGGTGACCTCGAAGAGGTAGTGCAGCCCCTTTTCGCCAAAGTGAGCCTCTGCCAAGGGGTGAAGTAGTCCGATAAAGGGTTTGTCGTTGTCAAAATTACGCAGCCTGCCGCTCAGTTGGCGGATGTCGCCAATGAACTGGTAGCTGAGCTTCTGCGCTACCTCGTCACGATTATTGGCAATTAACACCTGCTCGTTCACCGGACAGGCTTTGTCTCTGAACGATTTGTCGATCAATTGGTAGCGGGTGTGCAAGGCGATGATCTGCCGTACTTCCAGCTTCCCTTTGTCGCTGTTCTGGCTTTTGCGATGGAGCTTATTGAGCTTGCCGTCGGCGAGTATGAAGAAACTGACCGGTTTTCCGGCTTCTACCAGTAGCGGGGCACCCAGGGAGGGGTGGATGATCACGGCCTTGCATTGATCCCGATGGATGACGGTGCGCATCCGGCCCTGTTCATCCTTCTGCACCTGGGTTGGATCGTCGATCTCGATCTTTTTGCTGTAGCGGTAGAGTTCTGGGTTTTCCGGTTCGGTCATGATTTAGCTGTCCTGCTTACGCATCCTTCTCGAGAAGATCATCAGCAAATTCGATCTGATAACTGCGTTTTAACGACACCTGCTGCAGTTCCACCTTTTGATCCTTCACAACGCCTTTGTGGATTTCGCCGATGTCGGTGACTACCCGATAGGCGGTGCCGTCAATCAGGGGGATATGCGCATTGAAGGATTGCTTGAACTCGTCGTCGATTTCGATGACGAGATCGACAGTCTGTATCTCCGGGTCTTCTTCGTCATCGGTTAGTGGTTTAACCGGTGGTATGGTGATCGCTTTTTTGATTGTGGGGTTCGGCGCCTTGGCCGAACCCGGTACCTCATAGTTCACGTCCCCATTGAAGTTGACCCCATTGGGCCCGCCGAGCGAGACGGTCTTGCCGAACAGATCGATGTCGCCCTTTTCCCGGATGCGAAACCCGGCGCCGCCCTGCTCAAAGGTGATGGGTCCGCCGCCCTGGCCCTGGATGCGCATCGACTTGGTGCCCTGGAAGTGGACTTCGCCGTTGCTCACATGCACCAGGGCGTCGCCCTGTTCGATGGTAAAGCGGGCGTTCTCATGCACGTTGAGGCGGATGTGCTTGCCGGCGATGAGTTGGGTGTCCTTGCCGGAGATGATCTCGACATACTCGCCGGCGCGCAGGGCCGCGTCACGGGCCGACTGCTGGTAGATCTCGCCCTGGTTGGTCTTGGTGAGGTGGCGGTTCTCCACCTGCTGGATGCGGTCGTTGCCGCTGCGTTCGGTCAGCGTATCGCCGCTTTTCAGTAATTGCGTCTGCTTGGCGCTGAACTCGGCGGCGCCTTGGAGGGTGCTCAAGCCGACCCACTGGCCGGCCGTGTCGGCGTTGAGTTCGAGACAGAGCAGACCGTCGCGGGCATGCAGCTGGATCATCTCCCTGGCCTGCTTGTCATCCATGATCAGGGCGTTGCCCGAGACGCTGCGATAGATGTTCTGGGTCAGGTTCTCGGCCAGTACCGGGGATTTGGCGCCCGGGTTATAGAGCCCGCCGGCGATGGTGAGTTGCTCCGGATCGTGGTTGAGACAGGAGAGCAGTACCTCGACCCCGTCCTGCAGCGGGGCGTGCCAGCCGACTGCCTTGCCCTGGGGGCTGCGCGGGCCGCCATGGGGGCTCTGTTTGCGGATCGGGATCGACGCCTGGGCGTGGGGATTGACGCCGGGCTCGAAGAGCTGGCGCAGGCGGTAGCGGCCCAGTTCGTCGAGCTGGGCATAGCTGCTGTTGGCCTCGATACGGGCGCCGATCAACGGCGGCAGCTCCCGCTTGGGCGGAAAGGCGCTGACATA
>JBNKMQ010000340.1:0-7626 GCA_050293225.1 Sedimenticolaceae bacterium | reverse complement strand
TACATCTCCCCCGCCTGGCCCTCGTACTTATAACCATTGAGCTTGCGGTCGTAGACGATAGGGGCGTTGAGGTAGAGGCGCATCTCATCGATGAGACGTTTGACGGTGGCGCGGGAGCACTCCAGCTCCGCTTCAAGACGTTGGCGGGAGACCGGGTAACGGGCAGACTGGAGAATACGGTTGAGTTCGAAGATCCGGTCGAACCGATCCATAGTTAATCTCAGGCCTGTCAGCAGGCCCTAAGTCTTGGCTGCCTTGGGCTCGTCCATGGACCAGAGCCGCTCCAGGTGGTAGAAGTCGCGCACCTTGGGCAGCATGACGTGGAGTACGACACCGTTGAGATCCACCAGGGCCCATTCCCCGTCTTCCACCCCTTCTGAACCCAGAGGTGCTTCACCGGCCTCTTTGGCCTTGAATGCGACGGTCTGTGCAATCGATTTGACGTGACGGTCCGAGGTGCCGCTGGCGACGATCATGATATCGGTAATGCTGGTCTTGCCACGCACATCCAATACCACCACATCCTTCGCCTTCATGTCCTCCAGTGCCTGAACGACGACGTCTCTAAGTGCTTCTGTCTCCATTGAGTCCCAATTGTTCTGCTGAGTTGTGGGCCGGCTGGCCGAAAAAAGCGCTGATTCTACCGGACCTTGATAGAAAGCATAACCCATAGTGGAAAAAAGATGTCACTTCTCATACAGGCGATTTTCTCTGATCAGCGCCAATACCGGGGTCGGCAACAGGTACCTTGGACTCTCACCTGCAGCAATGATAGTGCGAATCCGAGTAGAGGAGATCTCCAGTTGGGTCACCTGCTGAATCAGGATTCTGCCGCTATTTTGGGCTTTTAAATCGGCTGGGCACTGAGCCTTTCTAGCAGCCAATAGAGAACTGATTTCAGACTCCTGACAAACTGCTTCCCCCGGACGCTGCATGACGATCAGATGCGCGAGGGAGAGAATCTTCTCCGGCTGGCGCCAGCTGGCAAATCCGTTGAAGGCGTCCATGCCCATCAGCAGACAGAGTGTCTCTGCGGGGAAATCCCCATGCAGGGATGCCAGGGTATCGACAGTGTAGGAGTCTCCCTGGCGCTTCAGCTCCCGGTCATCGGCGATGAATCCCGGTTGATCTTCGATTGCCGTCTGCACCATCTGCAAGCGCAGACTCGAGGGCGTTTCCGGCTGATCCCTGTGCACCGCGCCATGCAGGGGGATAAAACGGATCTGCTCCAGACCCACCCCCTGCATCACATCCAGGGCGGTACGCAGGTGACCGAAGTGGATCGGATCGAAGGTGCCGCCGAGGATGCCGATCATCAGCTACGGATGTGGCCGTCGCCCAGGACGATGAACTTGACCGAGGTCAGCCCCTCCAGACCCACTGGGCCACGGGCATGGAATTTATCGGTGGAGATGCCGATCTCCGCACCCAGCCCATACTCGAAACCATCGGCGAAGCGGGTGGAGGCATTCACCATCACCGAACTGGAGTCCACCTCGGTGAGAAAGCGCCGTGCCCGGGTGTAGTTCTCGGTGACGATGGCGTCGGTATGCTGGGAGCTGTGGCGGTTGATGTGGTCGATCGCCTCATCCAGGCCGGAGACCACTTTGACCGAGAGGATCGGCGCCAGATATTCGGTGTCCCAATCTTCATCTGTCGCCACCTCGCAGCCATCGACGATCTCCCGGGTTCGAGGACAACCGCGGATCTCCACGCCCTTCTCAAACAGGGGCGCGGCCAGCATCAGCAACATCTCTTCTGCAATCTCTTCCGCCACCAGCAGGGTCTCCATGGTGTTGCAGGTACCGTAGCGCTGGGTCTTGGCGTTCATCGCCACATCGAAGGCCTTGCCCACATCGGCCTGGTCATCGATATAGACGTGGCAGATGCCGTCCAGGTGTTTAATCACCGGCACCCTTGCGTCGCGGCTGATGCGCTCGATCAGTCCTTTACCGCCTCGGGGGATAATCACATCGATCGACTCCGGCATGGTGATCATCTCACCCACTGCAGCGCGATCAGTGGTGGCGAGAACCTGCACCGATTCCGTCGGCAGACCAGCCGTCTGCAGACCCTTATGGATACTGGCAGCGATGGCTTGGTTGGAGTGGAAGGCCTCTGAGCCTCCGCGCAACACAGCAGCATTGCCCGATTTCAGGCAGAGCCCTGCGGCGTCCGCCGTCACATTGGGACGGGATTCATAGATAATGCCCACCACGCCCAGGGGTACGCGCATACGGCCCACCTGGATCCCGCTGGGCAGGTATTTCATATCAAAGATCTCACCGATGGGATCAGAAAGCCCGGCGATCTGACGCAGGCCCTCAATCATGCTGTCGATGCGGGCCGGAGTCAGTTCCAGGCGGTCGAGCAGGGCGGCGTCCAGGCCCTTCTGCTTACCGGCGATCAGGTCCTTCTGATTCTCCTGCATCAGCAGCTCCCGCTGGGCGTTGAGATCATCCGCCATCGCTTCCAGCGCCTGGTTCTTCTGCGCTGTGGAAGCCGCAGCCAAAGACCTTGAAGCATCCCGGGCCTGTCGACCTAGCGCCTGCATGTACTGCTTCACATCGGAAATATCGTCATTCATGAAATTAATTCTGTCTCAAAAATAGGGATAAGAGGCGGCAAACTTTAGCAAAAAATGGAGCGAAATAGTCGTATTTGTTTGTAAATCCCCAATATTTTCCAAATCTCCAGCTACTCGGGAATAATTTTATTTTGATAAATTCCGACTCAAAACTCCCTTTACCGCTCAAGTTCAGCATCTGCCGACCGATGAAATAAGTATACAAATTAACCGTTAGGAAAATGGAATCCTATGTTTCGCCTAGTCTCCACAATGCTGTTAGTCATGGCCTGCATCGCTCAATTGCATGCAGACGACTTCGGTGTTGATGTACCCATGTATCTCAAGGGAGCAAGTACCTTCTACATCTCAGGACAGATCGGCACCATGGCACCTACGGAATTCATGGTCGATACCGGCTCCAGCTACATGACCATCAATGAAGAGACCCTGGCGACGCTTAAGCTGACGGAAGAGCCCCTCTATCTGAGGGATCTGACGGGAATCCTGGCCAATGGCGACCAGATGAAGGTACCCGTTTATGCGGTATCCAAGGTACGTCTTGGGGAGAGCTGCATGCTGGAAGAGGTAGAGGTTGCAGTCTTTCCCGGTAGCACCCGACAAATCGTTGGCCTGAACATACTCACTCGGGCGGCCCCTTTCGTCTTCTCCACCAACCCTCCACAACTGCAATTGAGTAATTGCAGCTTCGTAGAAACAAAAACCGGCGACCAGACTGCTCTGGCCACCGGAATTGAGAACCTTTAGATCTAAAGATTCAGTCTCTCTAAAGAGAGACTTTTATTATTTCTGCTCTGAACCCATTGCCTCGAAAGCACTGAACTCAGCTGCGTCGACCTGGCCGTCGCTGTTAGCGTCGGTGGTCTCCCAGCTCTGGCTCAGGGTTTCGCTGGAAGCGGCTTCTTCAGCAGAGATGTAGCCGTCAGCATTGGCGTCCAGTTTAATGAAGGCGTCTTCCCCGGCTACCACAGCGGTAACAAAACCAGCAGCAACCAGAGCCATTGCCGTTTTAGTCATCATTTTTTTCATAATTTTCTCCTTGATAGGTTTTCGATCCGTAAACCCCAGTATTGGGGCCTCCGGTGACGTATATGACACCGAAAAGAGGCAAAAAAAGGAGAGATAAATCACAGTTCTAGAAGTTTAATTCCCGCCTGCTTCATACTGGATTTCGCGCTGTGGAGTTGATCACATTCAACGCATTTTTTTGCTTTCGAATAAGAAGAATTACTCTGAAATCAAAATTTTATTCGACGACTATTTCCTGCCGGAGGGCAGAGAAATGCCCGACATCGCCATCGCCAGACTCTCCAGCTGCAGCCAAGAATCCTCAGATGAGAGCCCCTTGATGGAGCGGTCGATCTCACCACAACACTTGAGAAGTGCACGCCAGTGACGAGGAGCGAGCTGCAACCCCCTGCGCAGAATCGGTTTGCGCTTCTCCCAGACCCGGTGATTCGCCATAACCTGGTCGGGACTCTTGCCTTTTTCCACCTCATAAGACATTCCCGCCAAGGAGCGAATCTCTCGACTAAGGGCCCATAAGACGACGGGAGCGGCAACCCCTTCGGCCTTCAACCCCTTCAACATCCGATTGCCCTTGGCAGCCTCTTTGCGCAGCAAGGTATCGACCAGACCGAAAACATCGAATCTGGCACTATCGGCCACCGATTCCGTCAACTTCTCCACACTGATGACCCCTGGTCCATGCAAGAGCAGCAGCTTCTCAATCTCCTGACTTGCCGCCAGCAGATTGCCTTCAACCCGATCACAGAGCATCTGCACCACTCCGGCCTCGGGCACCAATCCTGCCCGCCGCAGACGCTGCTCGATCCAGGGCGGTAGACGCGCCCCCTCCACCGGCCAGATCTGCACCACGACCCCGGCTGAGTCGAGGCTCTTCAGCCACTTGCTGTTGCTCTGCGCCCGTTCAAGCTTGGGCATGGTAATCAAAAGGACCGTCCCTTCGGCGGGGCGCTCGGCATAAGCAGTCAAGGCCTTGCCCCCCTCGGTACCGACCTTGGCGCTGGAGAGTCTCAACTCCAACAGACGCTGATCGCCAAACAGTGAGAGGCTCTCCGCCGCTACATTCAATTCCGCCCAATCGAAACCCACTGCGGAATCGAGCACATCCCGCTCGGTATAGCCCTGTTTACGAGCGGCCAGGCGTATCTCGTCCGCCGCCTCACGCATCTGCAAGGGTTCGTCTCCGCTGATCAGGTAGATCGGCGCAAGGGTTCGCTGCAATTGGCCGGAGAGTTGATCGTTACGCAGTCGCAAGAGATGCTGCCTCAGTTCAGCTGGGCTTCCAGCCGGCGAATGATCTGGTTGGCCATATCGTTGCGCATATCCCCAATTAGAAGGGCCTCCTCGCTGCGTCGGCCCAGCTCATCATTACCGCTGTAGCTGAGTTGGCGTACCAGTTCCAGGGATTGGGCTTCTGTCGTTTCCTCGCCTTTTACGATCAATCTGAAGGAAGTGATCAGGCGATATTCGGAGTCGAGGGCCTTGCCACTGCCATCCACCGCCAGCACCCGGGTTTTGATCTGATCTCTCTCTATCTCGACCCGGTATCTTGCACTATCAGCATCTGTCACCAGCTTGACGCCTGAAATCTGCATGTTCCGCTGTAACACTCCCGCCAGGGTATCCCGTTCACCACCACGCTCAACATAGCCTCCGTCCAATACCGGAGATGCCGTTTGTTGGTAGCCTTTGAGATGGAAACCGCAACCGGAGAGAGAGAGCAGCATCACGCATAGGCAAAGTGTCCTCGCCCAGTTGCCCAGGCTACAAGCAGACGGGTTTATACGGCTAGTTTGCAACAACGTTCACCAGTTTGTTGGGTACCACAATCACCTTACGCACAGTAGCATCACCGATGAAACGCTGTACGTTTTCATTCTCCAGCGCCAGCGCCTCGGCCGTGGCCTTGTCTGCCCCGGCCGGCACCTGAATCTTGGCCCGCACCTTGCCGTTGACCTGAACCACGTACTGGATGCTCTCCTGCTTCAGGGCCTCCTCGTCGGGGCTCGGCCAGGGGGCGTCGAGGATCTCTTCGCCGTAGCCCAGCTCGCGCCAGAGGGTGTGGGCGATGTGGGGGGCGATGGGGCCGAGCAGGCTTAGCACCAGGGAGAGACCCTCTTTCAAAACAGCCGTATCGGCGTCACTGTTATCCAGCTTGTAGAGGGCATTGACCATGCTCATGCAGGCGGAGACTACGGTATTGAACTGCTGGCGCTCGTAATCGAACAGGGCCTTGGTCAGGGCCTCGTGGATCTCCCGACGGGCCTCCTTCTGGCGCTCGCCCAGATCAATACCCTCACCGCTGAAGCTTGCCAGGCGTTCCTGGTTGGACTCTGCCAGGGCCCAGACCCGCTTGAGAAAGCGATGAGCGCCCTCGACCCCCTCGTCATTCCATTCCAGGGACTGGTCCGGAGGGGAGGTGAACATGGTGTAGAGGCGCACTGTGTCGGCGCCGTAGCGGTCGATCAGGGTCTGGGGATCGACGCCGTTGTTCTTCGACTTGGACATCTTCTCGATGCCGCCGATGACTACCGGCTCGCCGTCCTCCGGCAGACGGGCGCTGAGGGGACGACCCTTGTCATCCCGCTCCACCTCGACCTCTGCCGGGTTGTACCAGTGTTTGGAGCCATCGGGCATCTCCCGGTAGTAGGTATCGGCCACCACCATGCCCTGGGTCAGCAGGCGGGTGAAGGGCTCGTTGCTCTTGACCAGGCCGGCGTCGCGCATCAGCTTGTGGTAGAAGCGGGCGTAGAGCAGATGCAGCACCGCGTGTTCGATGCCACCCACGTAGTGGTCTACCGGCAGCCAATGGTCGGCACGCTGGTCGAGCATCGCCTCGGCGTCGGGACAGGTGTAGCGGGCGTAGTACCAGCTCGACTCCATGAAGGTGTCGAAGGTGTCGGTCTCCCGCTTCGCCTTGCCGCCGCACTGGGGGCATTCGCAGTCGGAGAAGTTCACATCCTCCTTGATCGGGTTGATGGTCTGCTCGTCGTAGACGATGTCCTCCGGCAGCTTCACCGGCAACTGCTCCAGGGGCACCGGCACGATACCGCAATTGTCGCAGTGGACCATGGGAATTGGCGTACCCCAATAGCGCTGACGGGAGACACCCCAGTCGCGCAGGCGGAAGTTCTTGGTCTTGTGCCCCTTGCCCCGCTCCTGCAGCCATTCTGCAATGGTATCGAAGGCGGCCTCGGAGCTGAGACCATCGAAAGGTCCGGACGCCTTCAGCACGCCTTTCTCGATGAATGCGGCGGCCTGGATATCGACCTCCGAACCATCGGCAGGGTGGACCACCTGCTTGATGGGTATGCCGTACTTGTGGGCGAAGGCGTGATCCCGCTCATCGTGTCCGGGCACCGCCATCACCGCCCCGGTACCGTAGCCCATGAGCACGAAGTTGGCCGCGTAGATAGGCACCGACTCGCCGCTTACCGGGTGGATGGCGTTGATGCCCAGGGGCATGCCCTTCTTCTCGATGGTCTCCAGCTCCGCCTCCGAAGTACCGCCCTGGCGGCACTCATCGACGAAGGCAGCCAGCTCGGCATTATCCTTGGCGGCTTGCAGTGCCAGGGGATGCTCCCCCGCCACCGCAACATAGGTGACGCCCATGAGGGTATCGGGACGGGTGGTGTAGATGGTAAGGCCTTCGTCAGAACCCTCGATTCCGAACTCCATCTGCACGCCATAGGAGCGGCCGATCCAGTTGCGCTGCATGGTACGAACCTGATCGGGCCAGCCCTCCAGGTTGTCGATCTCGTCCAGCAGCTCGTCGGCGTAGTCGGTGATCTTGATAAACCACTGGGGGATCTCGCGGCGCTCCACCAGGGCGCCGGAACGCCAGCCGCGGCCGTCGATGACCTGTTCGTTGGCCAATACCGTCTGGTCCACCGGATCCCAGTTGACCACCGCATTCTTGCGGTAGACCAAACCTTTTTTGTAGAGCTCGGTGAAGAGCCACTGCTCCCATTTGTAATAATCGGGACTGCAGGTGGCCAGCTCCCGGCGCCAGT
>JBNKMQ010000339.1:0-4178 GCA_050293225.1 Sedimenticolaceae bacterium | reverse complement strand
GGCCCTGACGCCACTCAGTAAAAGGGCTCAGTACAGCCTGCTCCAAGGTCATCGCCTCAGCCGTTACCTTCGTCTCACCTCGACCATGCAGCGGACCGGAGGGATGGATCTCCTGTTGCCGGCAGCGCTCCAGCAGTCGATCGTCATGAGGATCTTCGGTGAATCCGGCACGACGGCCGTCGAGGACAAAGTAGTCTCCAGGCAGGGGCTCTGACCAACACTGTTGCCGGATCCTCTCCGCCAACACCTCATTGAATAGCTGGGATCTGACCGCGGAGATTGCCAGGCTTCGACGCTGCCGGTCGATCCGTCTTCGCTCTTTGGCGAAGAGTTCGGAAAAGGTCTGCAGATTCTGGTAGCCATGACCAAAGCGTTGTTCGCCGAAGTAGTTGGGCATGCCTTCGGCCTTGAGTCTCTCCATTCGCGACGACAGCGCCTCTCGCGGCGCAGAGACATCACGCAAGACAATGCGAAAGCGATTACCCCGGAGCGCTCCCCGACGTAGCTTGCGTCGATGACGCTGTACACTGAGAAGTTCGGTATTTTCCAACGCCCAGGCATCCCAATCAGGCTCAGGCTTACCTGCCATGCGCAGGGAGAACCACTGACTGGTAACGGCGTATCTATCTTTCAGGCCTGCGTAACTCACATCCCTTGCCGGTATGCCGGCATATTTGGCCAGTTGTGAAGCAAGCCACTGGGTATTGGTATCCCGTTTTCTGGCGTGGATCAAGAGGTGCTCGCCCTCCCCATCCGGCTCGAAGCCCAACACCTCGTCGACCTGAAAATCATCGCTGGAGACCCGCATCTGCGCGGTCCCCAGGGAGGGGCCATGGGCGTGGGGCAGCTCAGTCAGCGGATGCCATAGAGATTCATCCAACCTCATTCTCCAGCAACAGGGCCACCGCATAAGCAGCAATACCTTCGGCCCGACCGGCGAAGCCCATCCCCTCGGTGGTCGTCGCTTTGATGTTGACCGCTGACGAGGTCACTGCCAGATCGGCGGCCAGACATTCACGCATGGCATCGATATGGGGTGACAATTTAGGTTGCTGCGCAACAGCAGTCAGATCGACATTACCAACGCACCAACCTTCCGCCTGGATCAGTGTTACCACCCTACGCAAGAGCACCCGGCTGTCGACCCCTGCATAGCTCGGGTCGCTATCGGGAAAGTGGCGACCGATATCACCAAGACCGGCGGCACCCAGCAGGGCGTCACAGAGGGCGTGGATCAGTACATCCCCATCGGAATGAGCCTTCAATCCCCGGTCATGGGGGATAGGGATGCCCCCCAGCACCAATGGCTTTCCCGCTTCAAACCGATGTGCATCGTAACCCTGACCGATTCGCAATTTTCACCCCCCTATCCGGCTTAAGTGTCTCACCGTCAGGCCGCTATATTCGGATAGACCTGGCCTGCCACTGTTTTGGCGCAGGGTTATTGTACGCGAATAATCACGATAGAGCCGTCTCCAGGCTCAGCCTTGGAATGTAAATAGAATGATACAGAGAGTTACCGCCGTCAGCCCAACCCGAGCCAAGAAGTTCAACCTGTTCAGAAATTTACCCAAGCGAGTATTGAATTTCGTCCTGCAACAGACCCATGTGGAACATAAAAACGCGGAGACCCTGCTGACGCTGGCTGGTGAGGAGAGTGGTGATCTTTTTTTTCTGCTTGAGGGTGAAGTGAGCATCACTCAGTCTGATGGAAAAAAACTCGCCTGCCGCGCCGATCAGGACGCCAGCGCAGAGCCGCTGAACCCGGTATCACCGAGTGCCTCCACCATCCATGCCGACTCGGCCATCGACCTGCTCTGCTTGCCAAGGGAGCTGTTCGAGGCCATTCGCAATCTTCCACCCCTTGCCCACAAGCGAACCAATCAGCCCATTGAACTGCTCGATACCAGCGGCCCCGAAGCCGATCTCTACTGGGAGTTCCACGAGGCAGTGAGGGAGGATCGACTGGAACTTCCCAGCATGCCGGATATCGCCATGCGTATCGCCAAGGTGGTGCATGACCGCAACTCAGACAGCCACGACATCGCTAAGGTGCTGCAGGCGGATCCCACTATTGCCGCGCGCATCATCAGTGTGGTCAACAGCGCCGCCTATCGCGGCCAACAGCAGATCGACAATCTACCCGATGCAGTCACTCGCCTGGGTCGCAGTGCAACCCACAACCTGGTAATCAGCTTCGCTCTGGGCAAGCTGTTTCACGGTCGTTCCGGGCTGCAGCAAGACCGAATGAAAAGGCTCTGGCAACATGTCAGCTATGTAGCCCCCATCTGTCACGAACTGGCCCGGGTCACCCCGGGACTGGAGCCCGACCAGGCCCTCCTCTGCGGCCTGCTACACGATATCGGCGCCCTCGCCATCCTGGGTGCAGCCCGCAATAAGCCCGAGCTGGCAGACAACAGCACGCTGTTGGATCAGATCACCGAAGGGCTCAAGGCGGAGGTGGGCGCCATGGTGCTGCGCAAGTGGGAGTTCCCCGACTACTTCGTCCAGGTCGCCCTGCACGCCGAGGACTGGATGGAGGATATCAGCGACGATCCTGACTATGTCGATCTGGTGGTAGTGGCTCAACTGCACGCCTACGTAGGCACCGATAAAATGCGTGACCTGCCCAGACTCGACCTGGTACCCGCCTTCCACAAACTGGCTCTGGGAAAACTGACACCACGTCACTCCATCGGCATCTTGGAGAATGCCAAGGATCAGATTAAAGAACTCAAGGAGATGCTGGCACTGCCAAGCTAAGCCTGTTGGCTTAATCAGCGCTTTGCGATAGGTAGTAGGCTGCGAGAGGAAGATCCGCTGGCCGGGTGATTTTGAGATTACCCAGATCGCCTTCAACAATCTTCGGTCGGTAGCCCGCCAACTCCATCGCACTGGCATCATCGGTCACCAATGCCCCTTTATCGATAGCCTGGGTTAAGGCATCCCGCAACATCGAGAGGCGAAACATCTGCGGTGTGTAGGCCCGCCACAACTCATCCCTGGGCTCTGTAGCGACAACCTCTGACTCTGGCGAGACCCGCTTCAGGGTGTCCTGCACCGGCACCGCCAGCAATCCCCCCACCGGATGGTCACGCAGATGATCGATAAGCCGATCGAGATCGGATTTACTCAAACAGGGACGGGCGGCATCGTGCACCAGCACCCAGTCATCCCCATTAGCTTGGTTTGCAAGTAACTGCAGGGCATTCAACACCGAGTGACAACGCTCTGCCCCGCCCTCCACCCTGACCACTCTGGGGTCAGTGGCAAACCGGGTCTCTTGCCAATAGCCATCCGTCTCGGACAAGGCGACATAGACGGCCTCGATCAGCGGGTGGCTCAGCAATCTCTCCAGGGTGTGATCGATGACACAACGTCCCAGCAGATCGAGATACTGCTTGGGAATCTCGCCCCCCATGCGACTACCCACCCCTGCCGCCGGCACAACAGCCCAGTAGCGTTCACTCATCGACTGGCAGCTCCGGTGGCTGGATCACCTGGTAGAAGACCTCTCCCTCTTTGATCATCCCTAACTCACTGCGGGCCCGCTCTTCGATGGCGGACTGGCCGCTGCGAAGATCCTTTACCTCCGCCTGCAGCGCCCGATTGCGTTCACGCAGACCCACCAGCTCCTCTTCCAGCTCAGCGATCTCATGTTTCAGGTTATTCACCTCGGCCAGACTGCCGGCACCGACCCAAAGCCGGTACTGCAAGACAATCAGCAGAAGAATAAGAATGGCGATCACTATACGCATGGCATAAAGCGTAAACGGGAAGAGGGAAAAGGGGAAGCGGTTGAGTGACCTCCCCCGCGCGGGGGGAGGCCCTCAAGACTAAGCGATGTCTACAGGAAAGGCATCCTTGCCTGCATAGACAGCGTCATCCCCCAGCTGATCTTCGATGCGCATCAGCTGGTTGTACTTGGCTACCCGATCAGAACGCGACAGGGAGCCGGTCTTGATCTGTCCGGTAGCCGTGGCCACTACCAGGTCGGCAATGGTGGTATCTTCAGTCTCACCGGAGCGGTGGGAGACCACCGCGCTGTAACCAGCATCCTTGGCCATGTTGATGGCGGCCAGGGTCTCAGTCAGGGTCCCGATCTGGTTGACCTTGATCAGAATGGAGTTACCGATCTTCTCGTCGATACCCCGCTGCAGGATTTTGGTATTGGTGAC
>JBNKMQ010000338.1:0-1510 GCA_050293225.1 Sedimenticolaceae bacterium | reverse complement strand
GGGTGCTGGTCACCACCCTGACCAAGCGCATGGCGGAGGACCTTACCGATTACCTCAACGACCACGATGTACGGGTGCGCTACCTGCATTCGGACATCGATACGGTGGAACGAGTGGAGATTATCCGCGATCTGCGCCTGGGCGAATTCGATGTCCTGGTCGGCATCAATCTGCTCCGCGAGGGGCTGGATATGCCGGAGGTCTCTCTGGTGGCGATCCTGGATGCGGATAAAGAGGGTTTCCTGCGTTCAGAGGGCTCCCTGATCCAGACCATCGGACGGGCGGCGCGTAACGTTAACGGCAAGGCGATTCTCTATGCCGACCAGATCACCGGTTCCATGCAACGGGCTCTCAGCGAGACCGAGCGGCGTCGCGAGAAGCAGGTCGAACACAACCAAACCCACGGCATCACCCCGCAGACTATCCTGAAGTCGATCGCCGATATCATGGAAGGGGCCTACCCCGGGGCGCAGATGAACGCTAAGCGTTACGCCAAAGTGGCCGAAGAGGAGTTGGAATACGCTGAGCTGACGCCCAAGCAGATGGCCAAGCGTCTGCGCCAGTTAGAGGATCAGATGTATCGGCATGCGCAGGATCTGGAGTTCGAAGAGGCAGCGAAGATACGCGACCAGATCAAATCCCTGCAGGAGAGGGGGCTGGTAGCCTGAGCAAATACTCTCCGGTCGGCGGGAATTGCAGCCCGTCTGTCTGAGATTTCTCACCGATTCTCGGCAAGGCATCAAAACGCCGCTGTAGCACTGAGTGTATTAATATCTATGGCCTGCTTAGTAAGTACTATTCGACAACTATCCCTATTTTTATAGGCGTTTAATGCCTTAGCTGATCAAGTCGAACTGTGGCTCGCCGATAGCTTCTATACCGCCAGTCTGCGCGAGACTCGCCATGAAAATCACCGACAGCACACTCTCTCTGCAATCCTCTTATGAAGCTGTGACGCGTAATGTAGCCCGTGAAAGTCTGGAGTTTTGGCGACAGGGCGCCGAACCGGAGCAGCTGCAAGGTGATGGAGTGGCTGTGGGCAAGCTTCGCCAACGCGCCATGACCCTGTTGCAGGGGCCGCCGGTTGAGGCAGCACTGAGCCTTGAAACCGAAGCGACTGAATCGCTTGTCAGCGGCAGCGAAACGCTCGACATCGTACAGGAGATGGAGGTGTCGCTACTGAAGCTGCTGGTGGAGCGCTTTACCGGTCATCGTATCCGCGTCGTGACACCCAACGATCTTGCGCCAGCGACGGGCAACACCGAGATGCCGGATCAGCCTGACAGCCAGCAGGCAGAGCCTGAGCGAGCAGGATGGGGGCTGATCTACCAGAACTATCGCTCCCACTATGAGGCGGAGCGTACCCATTTTCAGGCGCAGGGTGTGGTCAAGACCGCTGACGGCCAGGAGATCACCCTCAGTCTGGAGCTCAGTATGAGTCGGGAGTTCTTCTCCGAGGAGACGATGAGTATCAGAGGTGGTGATGCCCTCAAAGACCCACTGGTGGTCA
>JBNKMQ010000337.1:0-13088 GCA_050293225.1 Sedimenticolaceae bacterium | reverse complement strand
TACCAGGTTTAAAAATTAGATATCTCTGCTATGAAGCAGACACTCCAACTTCGCCTCGGCCAACATCTGACAATGACCCCCCAGCTTCAGCAGGCTATACGCCTGTTGCAGCTCTCCGCGCTCGACCTCAGTCATGAGATTCAGGAGGCCCTGGACACCAATCCCCTGCTCGATACCGATGAGGAACATCGGCACAACAGCCAGAAGGATGGCGACGAATCTGATGCCAAATCGCAGAACGAGGACAAAAGCACCAGCCAGGAAGGCAACGACATCAACAACGAGAAGGAGATTCAGACCGACTCTGCCCAGCTGACAGAAGATCTCCCGGTGGATAGTGAGTGGACCGACGTCTACGACAGCTATCTGCCCAGCAGCGGTGGCGGTGGTGAAACCGCCGACAACGACTACCTCGCCCAACGCAGCGGTGCCCCCACCCTGCATGAGCACCTGGTCTGGCAGATGAACCTGACCCCGTTCACCCCCCAGGATCACATGATCGCCACCACCCTGATCGACAGCATCAGCGATGACGGCTACTTCACCGGCAACCTGGAAGAGATCCTGCAGTCCCTGAATCCCCAGGAGGACGAGGAGATCACCCTGGAGGATCTGGAGGCGGTACTGCATCGCATCCAGGCCTTCGATCCCCCCGGCATCGCAGCCAGGGGTCCCCAGGAGTGTCTGCTGATACAACTGGAGCAGCTACCGCCCACCACCCCCTATGTGGATGCAGCGATCCGGCTCTGTCGGGACCACTTCACCCATCTTGCCAGCCAGGATCAGAACCAGATCAAACGGCGGCTGAAGGTGAACGATGAGGAGTTGAGCGACATCATGCGTCTGATCCGCTCCCTCAACCCCCGTCCCGGCACCGCCATCGCCCAGAGCGAACCGGAATATGTCGTTCCCGACGTCTTTGTCAGTAAACGCAACGGACGCTGGCTGGTGGAGCTGAATGCAGAGACCACGCCGAAACTGCGCGTCAACAGCGACTACGCCAGCCTTATTCGGCGAGCTGACCAGAGTGATGACAATACCTTCCTGAAAAACCACCTGCAGGAAGCTCGCTGGTTTATCAAAAGCCTGATGAGTCGTAATGAAACAATCCTGCGGGTTGCGAGTAAAATAGTTGAATATCAGCAGGGTTTCTTCGAACATGGTGAAGAGGCGATGAAACCGCTGGTGCTCAGGGACATCGCGGAGGCACTGGAGATGCACGAGTCAACCATTTCACGCGTGACCACACAGAAGTACATGCATACCCCCAGGGGTACGCTGGAGTTCAAATATTTCTTCTCCAGCCATGTCAGCACCAGTGCCGGCGGGGAGTGCTCCTCCACCGCGATCCGTGCTCTGATTAAAAAGATGATTGCGGCTGAGCTGCCTAACAAACCGCTCAGCGACAACAAGATTGCCACCCTGTTGTCGGAGCAGGGCATAGAAGTCGCCCGACGCACCGTGGCCAAATACCGCGAATCGATGAGCATACCGCCATCGAATGAGCGAAAACGCCTGATATAGGCAAGTCCGTAAAGGCGCGAAGATCTCAACAGAGACAGCGACCAAATGCGGATGCAAGTATGCACAAGGCATATCGAGTGGCTGATTCGATCCTTGACGAACTTGCCAGCAATATATCAGGTTGGACGATGAGTTCTCTCATCACAGTACAGGAGAAAAATATGCAAATTAGCCTGACCGGTCATCATGTAGACGTCACAGATGCCTTGAAGAACTATGTCGATAGCAAGTTCGAACGACTCGAGCGCCATTTCGATAACGTGACCAATGTACATGTCATCTTGAGTGTGGAGAAGATGCGGCAAAAGGCGGAGGCGACCATGCACGTAAATGGCGCAAATGTCTTCGCCGACTCGGTACATGAGGACATGTACGCTGCCATAGATGTACTGACCGATAAGCTGGACAGGCAAGTCATCAAGCACAAGGAGAAGATGCAGAGCCACCGCGCCGGGAGCGGGGCGAAATACGCAACGGAATAGCAAACTAACCTGAGTATTGACAAGAGGTCTCCATGTTCCCCGACGGCTTTCTGCAGGAAGAGCGTATCGGCTGCAACTTGGAGGCGGCCAGTAAAAAACGCGTATTGGAACAACTCGGCCAACGTCTGGCCGAGTCTGTTCCGGAACTCACCCAGGATCTGGTGTTCGATGCGTTGCTGGAACGCGAACGACTAGGCAGCACAGGTCTTGGAAAGGGCATAGCCCTCCCCCACGCCCGCATGGCAAGTGTCCCCCGGGCCATGGGCGCCTTCATCACGCTGGACCAAGGCATAGATTTCGATGCCATCGACGGCGACCCCGTCGATCTGGCATTCGCCATGCTGGTGCCGGAAGAGGCCACTGAAGAACATCTCCAGCTCCTCTCAAAGCTTGCCAGCATGTTTAGCGACTCAGACTTCTGCAGCCAATTACGCCAGGCCGAAAGCAGCCTCGATCTGTATAAACTCATCCAGCAGCGGGAAACCGCCGACGCTGACTGATGAAATCCATCCGCACCGTTAAGGAGCTCGTCGACGCCCTAAGTGTAGAACTGGATATCACCTGGGATGGGCGGGGTGGTGAGAACCCCATCTACGACGATCGACACGACCCCCAAGTTGGTAAACCTTCGGGACCGCTTAATCTGATTCGCCCTAGCCAGGTGCAGATTATCGGCCCACCAGAGCATTCTCACCTCTCCGGCGGCGGAGCGGCGAATGACAAAGAGAGTCTACAACAGCTGTTTCAGAATCCTCCCGTGGCGCTGCTGTTTACCGACAGCCTGGAACCCTCTCCCGATTGCCAGAAACTGGCAGTAGCTTCAAATACCGCCATCATCACCACCGACCGCCCTGACTACCTGGTGATTGACCGTCTCTACGAGCGGTTCTCTCAGACAACCGGAGAGTCCCTGCTGGTACATGGTGTCTTCATGGAGGTATTAGGCAAGGGCGTACTCCTCAGCGGAGACCCGGCGATCGGTAAAAGCGAGCTGGCATTGGCATTGATCTCGAGAGGACATCGTCTGATTGCGGATGATGCGGCAGAGCTCTACAAGACTCATCACCACACCATCATGGGGCGTTGTCCGAAAGTACTGCAGGATTTTCTCGAGGTCCGCGGACTCGGCCTGATCAACATCCGAGCCATGTTCGGCAACAGTGCTGTCAAACCGGATAAGCGTCTGCATCTGATTATCGACCTGGTCAAATTCGACGATGAACGGCTCAACAACATGGACCGGTTGGAGGGCTGTCACTCCCTGCGCAAGTTACTCGATGTCGAGATACCCCAGACCAGCCTACCGGTAGCGGCCGGCAGAAACCTCGCCATCCTGGTGGAGACGGCAGTGCGTCAGCATATGTTATCCATAGACGGTTACAGCGCAGCAAAAGATTTTATCCAGCGTCAACAGAGCCATATAGACCAGCATCCCAAAAAGGGTGGCTGACTCGCTTCAAGCCTGTCCGCGATTAAGCTAACCTAGTCGCAGGCAATCATTAATTTCAAGTATTCACAGATAGAGCAGCGTAAGCGGAGATATGAAAGCCAGCATCAAACTACAAATTGTCACCGGGCTATCTGGCTCCGGAAAAACTATCGCCCTGCATACACTGGAGGACATGGGCTATTACTGCATAGACAATCTACCCGTATCCATGCTGGAGGCGGTCGCCCTGCACCTCACCAGTGAGCCTGGAGAGATATTCTGTAAAACCGCCGTTGGTATTGATGCCCGCAGTCAACCCAGCCATATCACGGGACTACCCGAAATGGTTGATAACATGCGCAGGCAAGATATCGAGTGCAACATGCTTTTCCTTGACGCGCAGCCTGACACTTTGATTAAACGCTTCAGTGAAACCCGCCGTAAACATCCGCTGACGGATGGCAGTCGATCACTCGATGAAGCGATTCGCTATGAACGTGAACTACTGCAGCCTCTCAACACCATAGCAGACCTACGCATTGACACCTCGCATACCAACCAACACGAGCTGCGAGATCTAATCCGCAGCCGTATTGGCGGCAACAGTGACTCAGCATCGGTTCTTTTCGAATCCTTCGGCTTCAAACACGGGGTACCCCGTGATGTGGACTTTGTATTCGATGTCCGCTGCCTACCAAACCCCCATTGGCAATCAGAGCTGAGACAACTTACCGGACGCGATCAGCCAGTGATCGATTTCCTCGGCAACCAGAGTGACACCAAAGAGATGCTGAAGGATTTGACCCAATTCTTCGATCGTTGGATTCCCACCTTCGAAGCAGACGGACGGAGTTATCTGACCATTGCAATCGGCTGTACCGGCGGTCAACATCGATCCGTCTTCCTGGTGGAAAAGCTGGCCGAACATTTCAGACAATCTGGCATGGAGGTAACTTGCCGCCATCGAGAGCTTTCGTGACGAATAGAGAGAGATACCATCTGAAAGGGAACTATCAAAGGTAGATATTCAACAAATGCTCAACCAAGAGATAGAGATCATCAATAAATTGGGACTCCATGCCAGAGCTGCCGCAAAGCTTGTCAGCTGCGCAGGCAGCTACCGCAGCAACGTCTTCCTGTTACGCAATGGACAACGGGTCAATGGCAAGAGCATCATGGGAGTGATGATGCTTGCCGCCAATCAAGGTTCATTTCTGCAGATCGAAGTCGATGGTGATGATGAAACAGAGGCACTGCAGGCGCTGATTGACCTGATCAATGACCGCTTTGGAGAAGAGCAGTGACGCTATCCTGTCAGGGCATAGGTGTAATGACCAGCAGAGAGGTGGCGATTGGGTCTGCCTATATGCTGAATACCGGCCTGACAGATGTCAGTCACAGTGAGATCAAAGCGGGCCAGATCGATGCTGAGGTCGATCGCTTCCTCGCTGCGGTTGAGGTCGCTTCCAGCCATCTACGTGAAGTCAGAGACCAGATTCCCGGAGATACCCCCCCCGACATCTCAGAGTTCATCGACACACACCTGCTGATGCTTGAAGATGCGGCACTCAGCCAGGCCACCATCAACCTGATCAAAGATAAGCGCTATGCTGCCGAGTGGGCGTTACAGGTGCGTCGGGATGAACTTGTTCGCGTCTTCGATGAAATGGACGACCCCTATCTGCGAACACGCAAAGATGATATTGACCATGTGGTCGGCCAGATTCAGTTTGTCCTCGGCGGTGGTAAGCCCACCAACAGTGACAACCTGGAGGGTCGCGTTATTGTCGCTCGCGACCTCACTCCCGCCGAAACCATCATGATGAAAAACCAGGGCATCGCCGCCTTCGTTACCGAATTCGGTGGACCGCTCTCGCATACCGCCATTCTGGCCAAGAGTCTTGGCATTCCCGCTGTTGTCGGCATCCATCAGGCCACCACCCTGTTCCGACAGGGAGAGACCCTGGTAGTCGATGGCGCCAACGGCATTGTCCTGGCAGACCCCACAACGCGTGTCCTGCATCAATACCAGAAACGCATCAGTGCCCGGCTCAAGCGGGAGGCCTATCTGAGGCGTCAGGCTGATCTACCGACCCTGACAACAGACGGCTTCCACATCTATCTGCATGCCAACATCGAACTACCGGAAGACATCAATGTATCCCTGAAAAATCGGGCTGACGGGATAGGTCTTTTCCGTACCGAGTTTCTCTACATGAACCGCCCTACACCACCCTCTGAAGAGGAGCAGCTTGAGGTCTACCTGGCTGCGGTAAGGGAGCTCGATGGCACGCCAATAACCATCAGAACCCTTGATCTGGGCATGGACAAGACAACCGGTGCAGTCAGTGAATCCGGCTGCATGCCTGCGGTCAACCCGGCTCTGGGTCTGCGTGCTATACGCCTATGTCTGAAAGAGCCAAAACTCTTCCTGCCTCAGTTAAGAGCCATTTTACGGGCATCGGCAGAAGGCCCTGTTCGCCTGATGATCCCAATGCTCTCCAGCCTCAACGAACTGAAACAGGTGCTGGACCTGATCGAACAGACCAAGGCTGAACTCAACCATGAGCGTCTCCACTACGATGCCTCCCTGCCTATCGGAGGGATGATAGAGATTCCTGCCGCGGCCATCGCTGCGGAGGCCTTTTCCCGCCAGCTCGATTTTCTCTCCATCGGAACCAACGATCTGATCCAGTACACCCTGGCAGTCGATCGCATGGATGAAGAGGTCAATTTCCTCTTTGACCCACTCCACCCATCGGTACTCAATCTGATCCAAATCACCATAAACGCTGCTGATCGCGCCGGTATACCTGTCAGCATGTGTGGTGAGATGGCTGGCGACCCGCGCTACATCCGCCTGCTCATCGGCATGGGACTGCGTGAGATGAGTATGCACCCAAGCGCACTGCTGGAAGCCAGAGAAGTCATTCGCCACTCAAACCTGAAAGACCTGCAAGAGCGGACTGAACAGTATTTCAACCAGCTGAATGAACAGCCGAATTCCGCTGCACTATTGGACGAGCTTTTCGACTGACTATTTGTCAGCAAGACCAGACTGGAAAATCCCAGCTATCCAGAGATAACCTCACCAAACTCTCTTCAAGCAAAAAAATCCCCTTTATTCCAAACTAGTTATCTTCACGCCCAACCTACCCCCTGCTACACTGCACATCAATTTCACACGGGGTATTCACGATGCCAGTCGACCTGCAGCACAATTCGGATGACAACCGATTGCAGGCGGTGACTTCGCTGCTCGAGAGCGGCACCCTGCAGCAGGCGACAAAGATGCTCAACGCCCTGCGACCGGCAGAGATCGCCCATCTGCTGGAATCCCTTCCCCTCACTCAACGCAAGGTTGTCTGGGAGTTGCTTGACGAGCAGGAGGCCGGTGTGGTCCTGCTCGAGGTAACCGACGAGGTGCGCGACAGCCTGCTGCAGGAGATGGACCTGGCCGATATCGTCTCCGCGACAGAGGGGCTGGAGATCGACGACCTGGCCGACTTGGTCAAGGAGCTGCCGCGACACATCACCTGGGAGGTTATCGACTCCCTCGATCTGCAAAACCGGCAGCGGCTGGAGTCAGTTCTACCCTATCCCGAAGACAGCGCCGGTGGTCTGATGAACCTCGACACCGTCACTGTGCGGGCGGAGGTCACCATCGATGTGGTGATGCGCTATCTGCGCCAGCTCGGCGATAAGGTGCCAAGCGATACTGACAAGCTCTTCGTCGTCAATCGGGATGGACTCTACCTCGGCGCCCTCTCCCTCAGCCGTGTATTGACCAATGATCTCGATGACAGCGTGGCGGAAGTGATGTCCCTGGATATCCAGCCGATACCCGCCGACTGGAGTGATCGAGAGGTGGCCAACCGGTTCGAACAACACGATCTCCTCTCTGCACCCGTCGTGGACGAACAGGGCCGACTGCTGGGTCGTATCACCATCGACGACGTGGTCGACGTCATTCGAGAAGAGGGCGAGCACCAATTCATGGGCCGGGCCGGTCTGAGCGAGGACGAGGATATGTTCGCGCCGGTGCTGGTCAGTGCCCAGCGCCGCGCCCTCTGGCTCGGCATCAATCTGCTCACCGCATTCCTCGCCTCCTGGGTGATCCACCAATTCGAGAGCACCATCGAGCAGATCGTCGCCCTCGCCGTACTGATGCCCATCGTCGCCAGCATGGGCGGCATCGCCGGCACTCAGACCCTGACCCTGGCCATTCGCGGTATCGCCCTGGGGCAGCTCAGTACCAAAAACTCCCGCTGGCTGATAGTGAAAGAGCTGGCGGTAGGCGCCATCAACAGTGTCATCTGGGCGGTGGTGATCGGCGCCATCGCAGGGATCTGGTTTCAGGACACCAGCATCGCCCTGCTGATCGCGGCCGCCATTACCATCAACCTGCTGTTCGCCGCACTGGCCGGTGCAGCACTGCCGTTGGTACTGGAAAAGTTGGGCATAGACCCGGCATTGGCTGGCGGCGTCCTGCTGACCACCGTCACTGACGTGGTCGGTTTCCTCGCCTTTCTCGGATTGGCAACCCTCTTCCTGCTCTGATCCGATGAGACCTTATCTGCCCGCCTCGTAAGCGACGATAGGTGGGTGGCAGATCATCTGCACCACCGTACCGTCCGGATCGAAACAGTAGAAACTCCTGGCGCCGTCACGATGGGTGCGAGGAGCATTGCGCATCTCCACACCCGCCTGCTTGAGGAACTCGAACCAGTTATCCACTGCATCAGGGGTAGAGAGAAAAAAACCGATATGGTCCAGCCTTTGCCCTGCCTCATCCCTGGTCTCCCCTGACGCCTTGTGTAGCGCCAGGTTATCGGGGCCGGAGGTCAGATAGAGATTATCCGGATCTGGCCGCCACTCCACCTCGAAGCCCAGCAGGTCCACATAGAAGTGTTCGCTCGCCGCCATATCCACCACATTCAGTGCCACATGGCGCAGGCCCAGGTGCTGCTCCGGTCGATTCATTTGAATAGCTCCTCCAGGGACTCTTGCCAGATCGCCTCGCCAAACGCCCGCTTTACCACCAACGGGAGCGCTACCGCCCCATGCGCCAGCAGCCTCTCATGGAAGGCCATCAGGGTGATCGACTGCTGTTGCGTCATCCTCTCTGCCAGCAGTTCAATCAGATCGGCACCCAGCAGCGCCATGAAGGCATCGCTGGGACGGCGGGAGATCGCTGTCAGGCTCACTTCCGCCCAGCAGGGGATATCGGATAGCGCCTTCAATCGCTCCAGCGCCTGACGACTGTTGATCTCCCCTGAGTGAAACTGCAGATCCACCACCGCCTGCTCTGCCAGCGCCAGGCGGCGTTGATAGAGCGCGATGCGATCCTCTTCACTGAAATAGCCCCTGGATTCCAACACCCGGCTCATATAGTGAGCCCAACCCCGTTTGAAAGCAGCTGATGGGTTTATCTGGCGGATCAGGCTATGCGCCTGAACTCCCCCCGCCCAGGCCAGATAGTGACGGCCGGCCCAGCCGCCATAAAGGGAACGCATGCGGACTGCAGAGAGGCTCTCTCCCCCACCCACCTGGTCATCGTGGGGGACGAGGAAGACACCGCCCTCTTCGCTACGTAGATAAGTCCCGCAATCGGGTTGCCGAAAACAGCTATCGGTGACTTGAAACTCCATCGGCTGATCTATGATCGGCAACAGTGACTCAGCCTGCAGGAACGTCTTCATCCGTTTCGCTTCGTCGTAATAGGCCTGGCGCCTGGCACTGCCCGAGATTCGCTCACCCTGCGGCGATTTCAATGTCTCAACAGTCAACCCGGCTCGCTCAAGATCCGCATAACACTGCTGCAGCCGTTTCTGTGTATAGGCCAGGGCGCTCTCTGAGTTGAAACTGAGCTGATCCCGATGCTTCATCATCCAGTGAAGCAGCTCGGGGCCGCAGTCCGCAGTACCGCTGGCGACGGGGGTCAGATCCTTGATCAATTTGACCTTATAGTCCTCCACCGCCTCCGCCGCCTGAGTGCTCAGGGTCTCTAGCCTGCCCATATCGGCACAGCACTCATTGGTTTGTGGCAGATCCCGGCCCAGCCGTCTCAGCCAGGGCACCCCCTTCTCCGCCATCTCCAGGGCGTCTGCCAGCCAAAGCGTGGAGACCAGTCCTGGTAACTCTCCCAGCCGACCACGGGCGTCTCGCAGATAGTTCGGGGTCTTTTCCAGCAGGCCCATCATCGCCTCACAAAGATTCTCAGGCTGCCGAACAACCAGCTCCTGTAGAAATCTGAGGGGTAGATACTTTGCCGGATCCCGGTGGCGCCAGTCGTGCTCCAACAGAACCCGGTGTTCAATCATCGCTGCACCATAGATCAATTGCAGATCCAGCTGTCGATCCGCATCCAGCTCGGTATAGTCCAGCGCCTTTAAGCTGACCAGGAAATTGCTAAGCAGATGAGAGAGGGCTCCTGCATCATCATCACCATCGGGGTCGAGCAGACCCTCATAGCCGCCAACACCGGCGTAAATCGCGGCGATGGGATGAAAGCGGAACCAAACCTGGTAGAAATCACTGATCAGCGCATCGAATTCGGCGCCCTTAGTCATCCTGGATCTCATAGTCGTGGGTGATCTCGGCGCTCTTGCCCAGCATGATGGAGGCCGAGCAGTACTTCTCCGCACTCAGAGAGATGGCCCGAGCCACGTGTTTCTCACTCAGATCCTTACCTCGAACGATGAAGTGGGCATGGATCTTTGTGAAGATCTTCGGATCCGATTCCGAACGCTCCGCCTCCAGCTCGACTTCACAGCTGGTCACCTGCTGACGGGATTTCTTCAAGATCATGAGAACATCGAATTCGGTGCATCCACCCATGCCTAGCAGCAGCATCTCCATGGGGCGGACGCCCAGGTTGCGGCCACCGTGGTCCGGGGGTCCGTCCATCACCACAGCATGACCACTACCTGCCTCCCCCAACATGGTGGCTGCCTCCACCCACTTCACCCTAGCTCTCATCTGTCACTCCTCTTATTCTTATCTCTGCGACGCAGTTCATGCCAAGATAGCCCTCAGTAACCTATCGATTTGGCACCGAACCCCCCGGACTCGTAATATTTGTTACACTATACGCAAATTTATGCGATAGATAGTCGTCAGTTCCACAAGTTGAAAAGGGTTGCTAAACTTATTGCATAACTCTTTGTCAACATACGCATAATAATCTAACCAAGAGTACCGATGGTGGTGACAGTAGTTTTTCTGGGGATATCTCAACTAGCTCTCAGTAGCCAGGCTATTGACTTCACCGTTCCGCACTCTCTATCTGAAGAGTCATAGGATTATGTCGCTCATAAAACCGCCGCCACAGGAACCGGAATATCTGCAGAGATTCCTCTCCTACTGTCACCGTAGACGTTACCCGAAGAATACCGAGATTATCCACATCGGAGATCCTGCGGATATTCTGTATTACCTGACCGAAGGATCTGTGGCTGTCTACATCGAAGATGAAGACGGCAGAGAGATCATCCTGACCTATCTCAACAAGGGCCAGTTCATCGGCGAGATGGGTATTTTCGTGCCTGAGCCGAAGCGGAGCGTCATGGTTCGCACCCGTACCCCCTGCCAGATTGCTGAGATCAGCTACCAGCGACTGGAACAGCTGTTCGACCACGACCTCAAGGATTACACCAAGGATATCCTCTACGCCATGGGGGCGCAGCTTTCACAGCGCCTCAGTCAGACCAGCAACAAAGTGGGCCACCTCGCCTTTTTCGATGTCACCGGCCGTATCGCCCGAACCCTGCTCGATCTGTGCAAGGAGCCGGATGCCATGACACACCCGGACGGTATGCAGATCCGCATCACCCGCCAGGAGATAGGCCGCATCGTGGGCTGTTCCCGGGAGATGGCCGGGCGCGTCCTGAAGAATCTCGAAGAACAGGGACTGATCAGCGTCAAGGGCAAAACCATCGTGGTATTCGGCACCCGTTAGCGTCCTCATGCCGGCGAAAGCCGGCATCCAGGCCTTTCACTAACCCAATTCGGCGACCGCCCGATGTCGAGGACAACTCAGCAGATGGTCGTTCACCATACCCACCGCCTGCATGAAAGCGTAACAGATCGTGGTACCTACAAAACGGAATCCACGCCGTTTCAGCTCGCGGCTCATGGTGTCTGAAAGCGCTGTCGATGCAGGCACCTCATCCAGACTGCGCCAGCGGTTCTGAATCGGTAGACCGTCGACGAAGGACCACAGCAGGGAGGCGAGCCCCTCACCCGATTCCAGCTCGACAGCGGCCCTGGCATTGCCTATCGCCGAACTCACCTTGAGTCGGTTGCGCACGATACCCGGATCCGCAAGCAGCCTTGCCACATCTGTATCGTCATAGGCGGCAATCCGCCCGAGGTCAAAATCGTCAAAGGCCCGCCGGTAGCCCTCGCGCTTGCGCAGGATGGTCAGCCAGGAGAGTCCAGCCTGGGCCCCCTCCAGAATGAGCATCTCGAACAGATGGGATGAGTCATATGAGGGTACGCCCCACTCCTCATCGTGATAGTGTAGATACTCCTCGCTCCCCAGACACCAGGGGCATGGCTTCTTCTTTTTAGCACCCATGCTCAATCTTCCTCACCCGGTCCTATCCAGAATTGCGGCACATGGGCCACTTCCCAGACAAAGCCGTCCGGGTCGGTAAAGCAGCCGGCGTAACCGCCCCAAAAGGTCTCCTGGGCCGGCTTGAGCAATTGTGCACCGGCTTGCAATGCCTCGGACATGACACCATCCACCTCCTCCCTGCTGGCCAGATTATGCGCCAGGGTGAACCCCGGAAATCCCGAACTCTCTGCGCTTAGACCCGCATCCCGCGCCAGTGCCTGCTTCGGATAGAGCGCCAGCCAGGTGCCATCGAGCCGGAAAAAGGCGATCTCTTCACTTTCGTAAGAAAAACGCGGTAAACCGAGGGCCTCGTAAAACGCGATCGATCGCGCAAGCTCCTCGACACCCAGGGTTATGAGATTGATCCTTGGTTTCATTGACGGTTATCTCTCTGTGTTTGTGGTTTAACGGTGAGCCCACTCTATCCCCCCACTGCTGACACCCTTATGTCAGTATTCCCCGGCACTCCCCAGGGAGCATCGGAAACCTGAAGCACAGAAGCCGGAAGAGAGACAGAAATCCGTCAAACTGTGTGAGCGCTGACTTACCCGGAGATCCCCAGAACGGCCTAGCCCGACGCCTCTCTTCAACCAGCATGGCACCAAGAGCCTGGAGAAGATTCAGCTTTCTTCGTCAGCACCCAGCGCCGTCAGCAGGTCACCCAGGGTGCGTCCATCCGCCGCCGTGAACCGGGCACCGGCCAGATGCAGATCGGCGATCCGGTCGAGGCGGAAACTGCGAAACGCGCCGCGCAGCTCGCACCAGGCGCCGAGTGTCCATTTCTCACCCCAATAGAAGAGCCCGAGGGGCCAGACAATACGAACCGATGACTCGGCATCGGCCCTCTGGTAGCTCATTTCCACCTTTTGCATTTCGGCGATCGCCTTGCGCAGCAGCGATACATGCCCCCGCACCCTCTCGGGCAGGTGAAAATCGGGAACCAGCATTACCTCGCCTTCGAGCACCGGGCGCAAGCGTTGAGGCAGTACCCCTTCTATTTTACGCCGCGCCCGCTGCGCCGCGGCGGCCAGTT
>JBNKMQ010000336.1:0-24603 GCA_050293225.1 Sedimenticolaceae bacterium | reverse complement strand
TTTTCAGGAGAATCGGGTAGAGCGTAGTTGCTAAAAGATATTGTCCGGTCACGATATAGAATGCCGACAGAATCAGCTGCCCGAGTGAGTCTTTCACAAGCGCCATTCCAGCCTGAAATGTCCGGCATCCAAATGACGTCCCACAATTCTTTTGCCTGGAGTAATTGACGAGCTATGATTTTAGCGACTTCGTCCTCATGCTTCGGCGATAGAATCCAATCGTGATACTCAGAGCCTGTAGCGTAATCTCCTAAAATTCTAAGGCCTTTGAACGAGACCATGTTCAGTAGTTTTAGCTTGAATTGATAGAAGGGAGCGATTCCAACGAGATTGTCTTCATCATCCCAGACTGCGATTACAACGGGGTTTAAATGATCCTGAGTGATTTCTTTCCAGGCAAGAATCCACTCCCAGGTTAAGAAGATAGTGTCTGAATTAGATGAGATCAGGAGAGAATTCCAATGGTCACCTAATAGACTTATTTCCTCCCAGGTTGTAAATATTTCTGCTCTCATTGCATATCTTATCGTCACGAAGCCAAGAGGGTTGATGGAAGAAAATGCATTAAAAAATGTGCTCTTTGGCTGTATGAGGCTAGATAATCAGACAGGATATTGATGTATCGTTTTGCGGTTAGATAATCGTCGTCCTGCATGAAGATTCAGGCGTGATATTTCAAGCGACTTCCAGCTTAGATGCCGTATGCAGTATAAGCTATAAACGCCTTGTTTTGAAAGGAAATTATCTGTATGTCATGGAAACGGGGATTGCAGCGGTAAACGGCTCATTTCCAATTTAAGGCTGTTTGGATACAGGCGAAATCAGGTACAGGCAAGGGGAGTGAGAAAATAGATCCAGTGACCTGAAAATAGAGGAATTGTTGCTTGTCTACCTCAGTACTTTCCCATCACTTATTTTTATTCTTCAGCATCAATATCAAGTTGGAGTAGTGAAGAATTGTCAAAGTTGTTATTTATCGTCCTGCACTTTTTCCCGGCGACCAGACAGTGGCTAGGAATGTCTCTGTCTACGGTTGTCCCAGCAGATATGGTAACGGAGTCACCTATAGTGACCCCAGGTAGTATTGTTGTATGCGCACCGATCCATACCTTATCACCGATAATCACCTTTTCATTTTCATTTTCAATTTTTTCGGCAAAAGATCCTATTGAGACCTGGTGGTTTATATTGCAGTTTTCACCAATAGAGCAGTAGCCAATAAAAATACCGCCAAAATGGCCAATATACAGGCCACCAGAGATCTCCGCATTCGGTGAGATATGGATATCGTAAAATTTTTCAAAGAGCCTTTTTGCCAGTAACACTGGAGTACAAAACAGTGATTTAGATGGTTTTTCGCAAAGTTTCTTGTGCAATCTGAAGAAGTAGATTACATGAAACGAATACGCATCAAGCAGTTTCTTAATGAATACTGTTTTTGGAATCTTGTCGGATAAACCTATTCGTAAAAGATCCTGCTGAGTAATCTTATCCATCAGTCAGTCCCTGTTAAGTAATGCGAACTCGGATTCATAGTAAACAATCATTCGGAACGATGCCCATTTAAGGTTTGTAGACTGAACTTGTGTATATAGAGCAACGATTTACTGTTACTACAAAAAAACTCATGAACAGGCCGACTGCTTAGGTAATCCACGATTCGTAATTATCAGGATTAATGTCAGATTGGTCGCTGTTTAGTATCCTCGTATTATTGATATTTGAGCGAAGCAGCTTTGGAGGATTGCCATATACCAGGGAGTGGGGCGGTATAGTCCTCGAAAGCAAGGTATCACCCAGGATCACCGAACCCTCGCCAACTGTAATGTCTCCATGGATCAAGGTATTCGGACCAATCCAGACATTGTTCCCAATGGTGGGAAATTTCTTTCTATTAGCCACCCCGAGTCCACCGCCAATCGTAACATTGTGATGTATCTTGGTGTTATCACCGATCTCCACTGCACCAATGATAATTCTACCGATTGAGGAGAGCTTAATGTTCGATCTCAGAACCGTAAAATCGTCAATCACTATCTTGGTGCTAATGAGAGAAATATTGTAGATAATTTTGTAGAACGGCGAGAGGATGATGCGCAGGTAGTTTGGTGCGCGCATTCTCATATACTGCCCAAACAAATGAGTCATTATAGGTATCTTTGTGTACTGAGCTTTCATGATCTAATTTTTTTCGGCTATAGTACGGAGGAATGATAGAAATTGATTGGCGATATAACGCTGTCCTGTCATATTTAGATGTCCCCCATCATCTGTGTATGCTTCGCTGAGGCACATATACTGGGTGTCTTTCTGAATAAAAACTTCATGTCCGCCGCTTAGCTGCCTGGCTTCGAGTTCGGCCAAATCAAAAACAAGACCGGTATGCCCGTAGGTGTCACGCAGTAGTTCATTGTATGTATTACGTGCGATATTGTCATCAATACCATATGGCCTTTTGTTCAGTAGTCTTTTGACCAAGGCCTTTGGTCCTTTTTGAATAGTAGTCAGTGGCACGGTGCAGTGAGCAAAAGTGACCTGTGGATAGCGCTCTGACAAATCGTTCATGCAGTTGGAATATTCATCAAAGATGCTTTTGATGTCGCTAGTAGTATCGATATCGATATAACAGTATTTGTGCAACGCTATGTCTGGAAGGCGGTCCTGGTTTGACTCGATGATGGTTGTGAATTCTTTGGACTTTGATTGCGGGTGTCTGTTCTTGCCGACCGGATGATGCGCAAAATATCCAGCCGTAGACGGTGGTAGGCTCTTGGTCTCAATAATATTCATATTTAAATCAGTCTGTTCCGACTGAATGAGACGGATACCGTCGACGATATTGCCACCGACAGATTGATGGCCAAATACAATCTTTTTGTTATTTAATATGTTGCTTTCTGAAAGTCCCACTTAATTCATCCCTAAGCGACGCGTAATATGCTTTCCTGCTAGTCTGCCTGTATCACTGAGTCTTGCTCTGTTTCAAAGTCTTGACTGATGCAAGCGTCTAGTGTATGAGGGTATGAAACATAGTTTCAAGCATAATATTGAAAAACCACTCTGTCCACCCCGAAACAAGACAGAAGATTGTCAACGTCAGGATTGCACTCATATTTCCATTTTTAAATACTGATTGGATTTGTTAATTGAGAAGCTTTCTTATTATGCGGGGCTTCTGTGAAGAATTCTATATTGGCAGTCAAGTCCTTTGTTGACCTCTGCTTTGTATCTGCCCATGTTGAATACCCAAGTGCCTGGGTGAGGCAATATCATTAAAGAGTTGGAAAATAGGCAATAGTTTTAACAAGCCTTTCTGGAATATGTCTCTTCCCGCCTGATAGTTGAGTCGTATTGAATACAATACGTGCCTAGACCTCTTAGTTAATCCTAATAAATTATTACAAGCTCGAAAAAATATAAGCTCGGCTTTTCTTTTGGGAAACGGCAGAAGAAGGTCATAGTATAAAAGACCCAGGGTGTCTGCGATGGTTTGAATAACCATAAGCAGAGGGACAATAGACCCATGTTCCTGCTGAATGATGAGGTCGCGATGAACCATCCAGCGATGAACCTATACCTAGGTTAACGCTAACTGGATTTAATGAGTTGCGATAGGTGCTCAGTCAAATAGACTCTAAATATCTCAGCAATCTACATCTTATCTGGAACTGTCACTGCTTTATCCCGACATATCGGGATAAAGCAGTGACATTCAGGGATAAATAAGTCCACTTGATTGGGGAGTGTATCCTGACTGGTTTATCCAACTAGTATTCCACTCTTATGCAGATATGCCGTGGTCTTTCTCTTATTCTCGATGTCCTGGAAAACATATTCAGCATGAACTTTATCTATTTCAAGCATCTGGGCAAGATCCTCAGTGGACGCATTCTGGTTGTAGGCCCATAGCGCCATATCCATCTGTTTATAAGGTAGGGCGAAATAGAACTCATCCTGGCCTTGGGGCATGCTGTAAGTGTCAGTTGTCGGCTTGGCATCACAAATAGAATTTGGAAGACCTAGATGTTCCGCAAGTTTATAAACTTGGCTTTTATACAGATGAGCGATTGGTTTCAAGTCTGCAGATCCGTCTCCGTTCTTAACGAAGAAGCCTTGATCATATTCCAAAAGATTGGGTGTACCTATTACTGCATAATTCAGTCTGTCAGCATGGTAATACTCAACGGTCTTTCTGATTCTCTGTTTGTGATTCGTTGCGGCAACTATTTGCAGATAGGCCTTGATGTCCAGTCTTCTCTCCAGGATCTCGCCATCCGGGGTCTGAACAACTAGCAGAAAGTGATTGATTTGACCTTTGGTTCCCCCCTTGATGACAATCTTATTTTTCCACCCATCCGTGTATTCGGGGAAAGTCCTGACGATGGCTTCATCTCTTGCGGAGTAGCATCCTATGGCTTCCAAGGTGGGGGCGATATCAAAGGTGGTGTGATCAGTGCCTAAAAGATTGATTAACTCTGCGCTTCTACTTTGGGTTTCCTCAGAGGAGTCCTTTTCCGGTAACTTGATCAAGAAGGTCTTTTTTGCGCTGAATGCTCTGGTTGATAATGCAGCGCAGACAGAGCTGTCAATGCCGCCGGATACGGCAACAACGGCACCTCTGCGATGAAGATCGTTTCGCATAGCGGTGCGCATTTTGTCGCAGATGGAATTTGCGACTGTCTCGTAATCAACATTCAGAATTTCACGTTCATATTTTTCGTTCAGATTATTCATTGATATTTCTCGGTATCGGGGCATTATTGTGTGTTCTGTGGCGTTAACGTATTACGCCGTTTATCTGTATCGATCAGCTCTATATTCAGGCCGCCAGCAATATAGGCAAAGGCGATCAACTCCTCGTCGAAGGCTTCGCCAGGTATCGGTTCCGCAGTAACACGAGCACCTTTTTTCTCTAACTCTTCCAGCTTTTGTTCAACGTCTTCGCACTTAAAACAGATATGATGCAGACCTTCACCCTTTGATTTTAAGAAGCTGATAAGCGGCGAATCCTTACTCGCAGGCTCAATTAGCTTAAGGTCGAGCGATCCTGGTTTGGACAGGAATTGAACATTCACATCCTCAATTGTATTTAAGGTTGTAGCGGTTTTTTCCATGTAACCCAGAATGTCGCAGAACCTATTGCGTGTATTTTTGATGGACTTGACGGCTATGCAAACATGATCGATAAACATATCTGAATTAGTTATCCCTTAACATATAGCGTTGAACTTTGCCCGATGATGTTTTTGGAAGAGCGTCAACAAATTCGATCGACTTGGGGATTTTATACTGGGCCAGATTCTTCCTGCAGTACAACTGCAAGGATTTGGGGTTGAGCTCGCTACCTGGAATCGGTACGACGTAAGCCTTGATAGATTCTCCCAAGAGCTTGTCCTCAATGCCGATGACCGCGACTTCCTGAACACCGGATATCTCCTGTATTACTTCTTCCACCTCTTTCGGGCTTATGCGATTGCCTCCGGTCTTTATCATGTCGGATGAGCGACCATCAATATAGATATAACCGTCTTCATCAAAATGTGCCAGGTCGCCAGTATGTAGCCAACTGTCGATCAGCACGGCATCGGTTTTTTCTCTATTTTTCCAGTAGCCAAGCATGATATTGGGCCCCTTGGCGCAGATTTCGCCTGTTTCACCAATATCCACGGCTTTTCCCTGCTTATCCAGGATAACGATATCGACACCTGCCACAGGGATTCCGATCGACCCTCGTTTCTCCTCTAATTTATCATGAGGGAGATAAGTCAGTCTGGCACTGGCTTCGGTCTGTCCGTACATGATGAAGATTTTCGCATCAGGCAGAGTGGTTACCAGCTTGTCGGTGATTGCGGGTGGCATGGGGCCACCGGCCTGGGTGATATATTTGATGGAGGATAGATCGTAGTTTTCCAGTTTCACCCTTCCCAATAAGAGAGAGAAAGTGGATGGTACGCCTGAGAACCCGGTTACATTTTCTTCAGCAATGCGCTCAATGATCTTGTGTGGGTAGAGCATGCTGTTTTCCAGCACTATCCTGGCGCCGATTGATATATGCGTGTGCAGGACAGAATTGCCGTAAGAGTAGTAGAAGGGGAGGACGTTGAGAATGCTGTCACTCGCATCCAGATTGAGGTAAGCAAGAATGGAATCCGTGTTGGCAGACAGGTTTCCATGGCTCAGGGTCACACCTTTCGGCTCACCTGTAGTACCTGAGGTATAGATGATCGAGGCGATCTCACTGGAGACAATCTCAATATCAGGCGCTGTACTATCTCCATCACGAATGGCCAGCCAATTTGTCCCAATAGCAGTGTCACTAGGGTCACTGATTGGAAAGACCGGAATCGTTGAGACGCCAGTATCAAGCTGTTGCTTGATCTGTGGTAACTCGGGATGGTTGGCATCGATAAATAACCACTTGGCCCCGGAGTGTTCAATCCAGTTGATGATATCCCGGGCTTTAGCTTGAGTATTAAGCGCAACGGTCACACCGCCGGAAGCCCAGATACCATAAAAGACTGCCGCATACTCAGCGGAGTTAGTGGTCAGCATCGCTACCCTGTCTCCTTTCGTCAATCCGCAAGACAAAAGGTGGTTGGCGACGCAGTTTGCTAGTTGATAGATCGACCCATAGGCAGTATTAACGCCATTATGCGTTACTGCAATGGCATCAGGTTTCTGCTGCGATACTTTTGCGAAACGTTCGACAAGTAGCATCGAAAGAGTCGTGATTCCTTACGACGCTTTACGCTGCAGGAATGCAGTGATGTTGTTTACGGAATCAAGGTTTTCAGGAACCATCTCCTCATCCTCGATACTGACGCCGAACTCATCCTCAAGAAAGTAGATGACCTCAAGGATGCCGGTTGAATCCAGAATTCCCTTATTTAAAAATGAGTCTTCACTACTTAGCGCAGACTGGTCATCAGTGAAGAGATAATTTTCCAGAATGTAGTTCCTGACTTTTTCTTCTGCTGACATTATTAAAAAGCACCCTTAAAAAATAAAAAAATAATCAAAACAATAGCATAGCTGCTTTTGTTTTGTGTGTCACTTAATTGTATCGGCCAATAGGCCATTAACTTCATGAAAACTTTATTCCGCCTATTTTGCGAGCTCTTGACCATCACCCATTACGAAAAAGGCATCAATCAGCATGGTCGATAGAATACCAACGAAAGCCATGTTATCGGAAAATCCCAGGGCTCTCCCCCGTGCACATTTTTTTACCAGCATCGAGGTCGATTTAGCGTCAAAATAGCCCCTGTCTTTGATTCTCTCCTCGCTCAAGAGGTAATCGACATACTCCAACGGCTTGCCGGAGGAGAAGAATGCCTGGCTGTCCGGGGCGCGATAGGGCTGCTTGCTTCGCTTGCGAATGCTATCGGGAATCAGGCCGTCCATGGCGCGTTTCAGCATATATTTTTCGTTTAGGCCCAGTATCTTGTATCGATTTGGCATGGTCGCAGCGAATTCAATAACCCTATGATCCAGAAAGGGAAATCGACCCTCAATGGAGTTGGCCATGGCAACACGGTCGCCCTGGGAGCTCAGCAGGTATCCCGAAAGCAGTGTGTTGGCTTCGATGTACTGATCTTGATTCAGCGGTTTCCAGCTACCGATCGCCTCGGGAAGAAGCCGCTCGATTGTGTCGAATGGAAGAGGGGTACGATTGCTCGATTTGATCTCATCAGAGAAAAACTGCCCGATTCTTTGGGTGGTTTGCCAGCGGGGGATGTGGGAAAAATATGCTTTATCAATCTCCTCCATGCCCTGTTGAAAAAAACTTTTGGAAAATGCCCCGCTTTGAGTCGGTGAGTGCTTGAGATAAGGGTACAGCCGCTGCAGAATTTTGTGCCGCCACTGGGAATCGGGCTGGTGGCTCCAGAAGCGTCTTACCTTCGCCTCTTTGAAGATATCGTAACCGCCGAACACCTCATCGGCACCTTCGCCGGTCAAGACGACCTTATAGTCAGTCTGATGTACCGCTTTCGATAGCAGCATCAAGGGTGTTGGCGCGGTTCTTACGACAGCGGTTTCAGCGTGCCAGATCATTTTGGGGAAGGCTTCGCCAATGTCTGAACGTTTGCATAAGACGTGGCTATGATTGGTGCCGAGATAGTCAACTAACTCTTTCTGGAATCCACTTTCATCGAACTCTTCATCCTCGAAGCCAATGGAAAAGGTTCTCAGGGGGGTGTCCGTGTAGTTCTTGATCAGTGAGGTAATCACTGAAGAGTCGAGTCCGCCACTCAAATAGGCCCCGACCGGAACATCGGCTCTGAGTTGCAAGCGTACAGAGTCGATCAGGATTGAGCGTAGCTCCTCCGCCCAGTCATCCGCGGAGCGGGATTGATTGATATGCTCAGGATCAAAATCCCAATCCCAATATTTAATGGTTTTACTTGAGCCGCCCTCAAGTATCATCAGGCTGCCTGGGGCCAGGCTGTGAATATTCTCAAACAGACTGTTTGGCGGCAGGACACTCCAGAAAGTAAAAACCTCCTGTAGCGCTTGGGTATTGATGGCGGGTTGTATCTCGGCACAGGAGAAGAGGGATTTGACCTCGGATGCAAAATATAGACGGCCGTTCTGGTGTGTGTAGTAGAGTGGGCGAATACCGGCGCGATCCCTTGCCAGGACAAGTCGTTTGCGCCGATCATCCCATAGGGCAATAGCGAATTGACCGTTCAGGTGGTCGACGAAGTTGTAACCGAACTGTTCGTACAGGTGGACGATGACTTCTGTGTCAGAATGGGTATAGAACCGGTGGCCATGTTTGATGAGAGATTCGCGAAGCTCGACATAATTGAAAATCTCACCGTTGAAAACAACCTGAATGCTGCTGTCTTCATTGTGGATGGGTTGATCGCCACCCTCCAGATCGATAATGCTCAATCTTGCGTGAGCAAGACCTATGTGCTCGTTGTTGTAGTAGCCGTATCCGTCAGGACCGCGATGATGAACCGCCTCGATCATCCCTTTCAACTCGACCTGTTCGGGGGGCTTGCCACCGGTTACATTTAATATGCCTGCGATTCCACACATCTTATTCTGATCCGCAGGAGGTACCTGCCGTTTTCACCCGGGTGAGCTGTGTTGTTAGTCTGTACAGCATGGATTGGCTAAACCGCTCTCATCTTTAAATCTAGTGGCAAATGATGGGTTGCAGATCCGTTTGCGGCAAGTATGGCATTTGCAAGTGCAGGTGCTAATGGCGGGACACCGGGTTCGCCGACACCACCTGGGTTTTGCGTACTATCTACAATAAAAACCTCGATTGGAGGTGTCTCAGCCATGCTCAAAATCGGGTGGTCGCGGTAGTTGCTCTGTTCGGTGCGGCCATGCTTGAAGCTGATGGAGGACTTAAGTGCGGCTGTTAATCCAAAGACGATCGAGCCTTCCATTTGTGCTTTTATAATGTCTGGATTGATAGCGATTCCACAATCGATAACGCAGGTAACCTTAGCGATGCTCAGTCTGTCTTTATCAGCTTTCAGTTCAACGATCTCTGTAGTGTAGCTGCCAAAACCCTCGGCGGAGGCAACGCCGAACATGGAGCTTTCGTTGGACCATCCCGAAAGATCGGCAGCGATCTCCAGCGTCTTTCTCAATCTGGGCTCTGCGGATAAGAGCTTGAGTCGCAACTCTAGTGGATCCTGATTGCCGCTACGGGCGAGTTCGTCGAAGAAATGTTCTACAGCGAAAACATTGTAAGTGTGTTCAACTGCACGCCAATAGCCAATTGGAATCGTCTCATTTGGTGATTTGATTAGATCGATCCTGGTATGGGGGATCTTATAAGGCAACTGGCTAGAGCCTTTGCTCCTTGGCTTTGGGCCCTTGATCGTGTGGTGCCACGCCAGCGGCATTCCATTCTCGTCCAGACGGCCTTTAATTTCATGCATTGTCAGTGGGTGGTAGAAGTCGTGCTGAATATCCTCTTCTCGGGTCCAGATCAATTGCACCGGGCTTTCCGTATGTTCAGCAATCTGCGTGACTTCTGCTACGTAGTCCTGCTCCAGTCTTCTGCCAAATCCACCCCCAAGTAGCGTCGTATTGATTTCGATAGAGTCGTCTCGCCAGTCGAATAGTTTTCGTTTGACTTTATTAATACCGCGAGTCAATTTTGACCGGCTGACGGAATTGGCGGTTTCAAGTGCCCCGCTTGGAGATTGTGTGGGTGCCCATATACGGAGTTTTCCATTCTGCAGATGGGCGGTGCAGTTCATAGGCTCCATGGTCATATGCGCCTGGAAGGGGAATATATACTCCCTTTCCAGGCTGTCACCTTTGAGTACCTCATTGGGATCACCATGAGTAGTGGTAACGACGGTGCTGTCATCGGCTCTCATCTCTCTGAGAGAGTCGATGATTGAGTCACTGGAGAGGGAGGCCTTGTCGCCAAAGTCCCATTCAATCTCCAACGCGTTCCTGCCTTTGAATGCACTCCAGGTATCTTTGGCTAGAACGACAACCCCCTCATCGATGGTAAATACATCGATCACACCTTCGACTTCCAGCGCTTTGGTCTTTTCAACCTGCTTCAGCTTGCCGCCAAAAACAGGGCAGTGGGTAATGGTCGCGTACTGCATGCCAGGTAAGCGTATATCGATGCCAAACTGCGCTTTACCATTGATTTTGTCCGCAGCGTCCAGTCTGGAAATAGGTTTGCCAATGATCCGGAACTGATTTGTTGCCTTCAGGCTGACGTTCTCAGGTATCGCTATATTTTTCGCACGAGGGATCAGTTCGGCATAGCTGAGGGACCTATCGGAAAGACTGTGCTCGACTCTGCTCAGACGGGTTTCGCATTCGGAAACCGGGACTTGCCAGACCTGGGCTGCCGCCTGCCGCAGCATCTCTCTGGCAATTGCACCGGCCTGGCGCATTACCACCCAGCCTTTGCGGATGCTGGTGCTTCCTCCGGTTGATTGATGGCCGTAGACTGGGTCAAGGGGCGCCCTCTCGACTCTGACATCCTGCCAATCCAGATCCAGTTCATCAGCCAGGATTGTCGCTAAACCTGTGTAGGGGCCTTGGCCCATCTCTGATTCTGCCACTATTACGCTGACGATACCCTGAGGGTCGATTTCCAACCAGGAGTTGGGTCTGAATTTATCCTCATCGATGTCGTTCGGTCTTTCGCTGCTGCAACTCCAATTGACGCCGATAATAAGACTGGAACCGGCTACACCTGCACTCAGCTTAAGGAACTTTCTCCGATCCGGCTGAAAGTTATTCATCGGTTCTCATCCTCGCTGGCTTGTCGTTGTTGGGCTGCTTTTTTGATCGCCTCTCGAATCCTGGGATAGGTGCCGCAGCGACAAAGGACTCCAGACATGGCTTGGTCGATTTCGTCATCGGTCGGTTGTGCGTTTTCGTTTAACAATGCTATCGCAGTGAGTATCTGTCCAGACTGGCAGTAACCGCATTGAGGTACCTGTAGTTCTTCCCAGGCCGATTGAACAGGATGACTATTATCCTCAGAGATGCCTTCAATGGTCGTGATCTCCTTGCCTGATAGTTTGGAGACCGGGGTTACGCACGAGCGCACTGGGTTGCCATCAACCAGGACAACACAACTCCCACATATGCCGATACCACAACTGTATTTTGTCCCTGTTAGTTGGAGATGATCACGTAATACCCAGAGAAGTGGGGTGTCAGGGGCAACGTCGACATCGTGGACTGTTTGGTTTACGCGGATATTGATATGCATGAATGTCTTTTGGGAAAATCTATCTGTCAGTTTTATTCGGGTAACCAGAGTGAATGCAGTAATCTCATCAGTATGCAATATTCTGATCGTTTTCTTTCCACATCTGAAGCAGTGCCCTGCACTCATCATCGAGATGCTGTTTGATTTCGATATCTCTCTCAAGCAGGGGTTTTCGTAACTCCTCTATGATGTGGCGGTCATCAAATCCAACGGCGGCGGCATCATCTTTACTGGCGCCGTAGTAGAGAGTGTCGATATGCGCCCAGTAGGTGGCGCTCATACACATCGGACAGGGTTCGCAGGTAGAATAGAGAGTGGCGTTTGAGAGATGAAAATGACCGATTTTGTTGCAGGCCTCTCTGATGGCCAGCATTTCAGCATGGGCGGTGGGGTCATTTCGGTAGACAACCTGGTTCCAGCCGCGTCCGACTATTTCATTTTCCACTACCACGACAGCGCCGAAAGGCCCGCCATGTCCCATAGAGACCCCTTGGCGGGCTAGCGCAATGGCCTGGTGCATGAACTGTGTGTGCGGCCTCTCCATAGTCTTGCTTGCCTTCTATTCCCAACGAAAGGTCTTTGAGCCGATTGCGACGAAGACGACGGAGAAGAGAGATAAAGTTATCAACTCCCCGGATACGTCACTCAGACCGGCCCCTTCAATCATCACGGCCCTGGCCGCATCGATCATATGCGTCAAGGGTAGCGCCTGAGACAGATTTTGCACCAGTGGGTGGGAGCCTTCAAGGGAGAACCATACCCCAGAGAGGAGCATCATTGGCCAGCTCAATAGGTTTAGCAGGCCGTTGGCAGCCTCTTCGCTGGTAATACGGGCAGCGATCAATAGCCCCACACTAATCAGACTAAGCGCGCCGACTATCAGAATCAACAGCAGCAGCCAGTAGGATCCTGCCATACGAAAGTCGATGATCAGGTCTGTACCTATGTAGACCATCACCGTCACCGATACCATCATCAACAAGCGCGAGACGATCTGTGCTGAGAGAAACTCAAAGGCGGTGAGGGGAGTGGCGCGCAATCGCTTCAATACTCCGTTCTTGCGATATCTGACAATCACATACCCGACCCCAAAGAGTGCACTGAACATGATGTTCATGCCCAGTATGCCGGGGATGAGCCAGTCGACGTAGCGTATTTCGCTGCCACTAACTGTCTCCCGGGTGAGGTTATAGGGGCTGATTATCTGCTCCAGGAGATAGCCCTTGGGTGAAGTGCTGTTGACCCAGTAGCGACTGTTCTGCAGGTCGATGAGCAGATCGAGTTGATGCCGGTCCACCTTGCCGATCGCGGTCTCCAGATCGTCCACCGGGATGAAATCCATATATCGGGTCTTGAGGAAATCCTGTATCGAGGCCTCACTCTCTGCCTCGCCATAGAGCGCGACCTTATAAAGCTCCTCCTGGCCGGTGGAGAAGGCGAAGGCGAAACCCATGACGATGAGCACCGGCATGATGAAGTTCCACCCCAGGGCTGTGCGGTCGCGCAGGAATTCCAGGTTGCGGGCCTGCAGGGCGGCGAGGAAGCGGCGAATAGACATGGTCCAATAGGGTTCGTGTTGATAAGTCAGCAATATAACCCAATCATGGGAAAATTGCTGATGGCTTTGTCTGTCAAAGGCTTAGGCGCGTAAGTGGTGTCCTGTCAGCTCCAGGAAGAGATCCTCCAGGGTGGGAGATCGCACCTGCAGATGGTGCAGGGATATCTGCTGGGAGAGGAGATGGCGAATGGTTTCATCGATATCTCCGGTGAGTATCTCAACCTGCCCATCCTGTTGGTGGAGAGTTGTCTCCGCTTCGGTCTGGAAACCTTCCGGCAGGGCGCTGCTGGGTAGCGAGATTATCGAGTTGTCGAAATGGTTGGAGAGCAGCGTCTTGGGATTGCCCTGGGAGATGATCTCACCCCGGTCGATGATGATGATCTCATCGCAGAGTTCGTAGGCCTCTTCCATGTAATGAGTGGTCAGCACCAGGGTCTTGTTCTCAGCCTTGATCTTCTTCACCTGAGCCCAGAGATTTCTTCTCGACTGGGGGTCGAGTCCGGTAGTGGGTTCATCCAGAAAGACCACTTCCGGGTTATTGATCAGGGCGATGGCGAGTAGCAGGCGCTGTTTCTGGCCGCCGGAGAGTTTGCGTGTATCCCGCTCGAGGAACTCCTCCAGCACGCAGATCTCCACCAGCTCCTCAATCGGCCGGGGATTGCTGTAGAAGCGCTGGAACATCTGCAGCGCCTCTTTGACCCGGATGTACTCCTGTAGGGCGGTGTGCTGGAACATGATGCCGGCCTCGTCGCGGAAACGAGGACCCAGGGCTTCACCCTTATAGCGGATGGTACCGGCACTGGGTGTCTTGATCCCCTCCAGCATCTCCACTGTGGTGGTTTTGCCGGCGCCGTTGGGTCCCAGCAGGCCAAAGCAGATTCCGCGGGGGATAGAGAAGCTGATGTCGTTGACGGCAACAACGTCCGCATAGCGCTTGGAGAGGTGTTCAACCTCAATCATCGGGTCACCATTGTCGAATAGTTAAGGCGTGGTCAGGAGAGGAACATCACTTCGATGTTCTGTACATCATCGGCTACACCTTCGACCTCAATGATGTTGATCTCTGTCTCTACGCCGACCTTTGCGAAAGCAGGGATACCGCTCCACTGCTCCATCGGGATACCCCGTTCGCTATCGGCGATGGCCTCCAGACGGGAGACCAGCACCACCTCGGCATAGTTGACCTGTTCGGGGTTATCGTAGTCGAAATCGAGAAAGTGTTGGGTCACATCAATCAGTGAGGCGGGAAAATCCCATGACTTCAGGATACGACTGCCGATTGTTGGACTGAGACTGCTGATGACCCGGTCGAGTTCCCTTTCGTCCTGGAGCAATTCATCGTGGTTCTCCGCCATCGCCAACACGGGTAGGGCGCCGATGTTGTGAATCAATCCCGCCAGCATCGCCTGATCATTGTCCAGGTGGTCGTGGTTGGTGGCCAGGACTCGACTAAGAGCGGCAACCTTGACGCTCTCCTCCCAGGTCTGCCGGAATTTCTTGTCCAGCAGATCGTTGGTGGCCTGGAAGATCTGCTGCATGATCAGGCTCACCACCAGGCTGCGTACCAGACGGACCCCCAGTCGAGAGACCGCCATCTGCAGATTGTCGATTTGCACGCGACCGCGATAGAGGGGGCTGTTGGCCACCTGCAACAGCCTGGCGGAGAGGGCGGCGTCATTGGCGATGATGTCGGCCACAGCCTTGGCGTTACTGTTCTCCTCTTCCACCGCGCTGCGCACCTTGAGAGCGACTTCCGGCAGTGTGGGTAGCGTCAGGCGATTGCTGTCGATGGCCTGGGTGAGTTCATCTAGAAATGCGCGCTCGTCAATCATCTGATTTTCCTGTCCGTTGTATGGGATTCTAGTTCTTAATAGTAACCAGCCGGCTTGGCATTCTTAGCGTGCGATCGTCCTATTTCTTAAGTCGCCAAACTAACCGCGGGGGACTACTCTGCGAAGGGGTAGGGAAGTGGATGCAGTGTCAATTTGGGACCGTTTGCACCGAGGTGGATATCATCCCCGTCAGCACTGCTGATCTCGATCACCGCAAGCAGGTCGTAGCCGCCGGATTCACTGGCCCGGGCATCCACCAGTTTACCTGCTCCCTGGCCGGAGCTGCTGTCGCTGGAGAAGAGCTCATCACCGGGTTGAGGCGGGGTCTCCGTCTCCACATGGGCCAGATACATACGTCGCTTCAATTTGCCCAGGTACTGCATGCGAGCGACGATCTCCTGGCCGATATAGCAACCCTTGGTAAAACTGACACCGTCTACCAGCTGCATATTGGTCATCTGCGGGACAAAGGCCTCACTGGTGGCCTGGTAGATGTTCGGCACGCCGGCGCGGATATCCTGCAGCGCCCAGTAGTCGGCGTCCATGCGGCTGGCATCCGCTTCAGCCGCCTGCCAGATGGTCTGCAGCGTATCTGGATCGCCAATCAACTCAAATCGGGGGCCCGTTCCAGGTAGGCGGATTGCGGTCAAGTCATTCTGGTGTACGACATCGTTGACTGAAGCTGGCAGTGAGTCGAAATGGTTTTGTAACACCGGCTCCGCGCAGACTCCGGAGATCCCCACCCTGACCATTTCATCCGAGACATCGCTCAAAGTGACTTTCGACATCAGGACATACATGCCAAGACGCTTGAGGACGACCTCCATATTCTCCGTCGGGGTCTGCAGGTAGAAGTCATCCCCGCGGCGGAAGCAGCGGAAATTGGCCAGCATGCGACCCTTGGCGCTGCACCAGCCCGCCAGATTGCTGTGAGTCTCGGTGACCTCGCGCAGATCGTTGGTCAACTGGCCCTGTAGAAACGACTCCGCATCCTCGCCCGATACCCGGATCAGTCCGAAATGGCTGAGATCGTTGAGGGCGCAATCCGGTGCTGTGTCATCAGCGGCAACAGGACGGTTTTGCAGAAAATCGGACCAGCTTGTATTCATGGCAGGAAATGGCTCCTGGGTTTGATGGATGACAGTGCGTATCATACCCGATCCCGGTGGGGGTGAAACTCCCCCCGATCATCTGGAAATAGCATGTGGATGGAAATGGCCGATGAGTAAACTGACCACGGGTGCACTGGTGCTGTATAAAATTCGCCCTGCACGCATTGCCGAGGTAAGCGACAAAATCTCCCTCGAGCTCGAGGGGGGCAAGAGTAAACGGGTACGGGAGAAGGATGTGGTACTGCTCCATCCCGGTCCCCTCAGCAGCCTCGGTCAGCTATCACCCTGTGAGGGGGATGTGCAGGAGACCTGGGAGCTGCTGGAAGAAGGCGCCATCGAGATCTCAGAGTTCAGTGAGCTGATCTACGGCGAGTACACCCCGGCCACCGCCTGGGCCGCCTGGCAGCTGGTGTCGGAGGGTATCTATTTTGAAGGCGAGCCTGATGCCATCAGTGCGCGCCCGGCGGATCTGGTGCAGGCGGAGATCGCCGCCCGCGAGAAGAAGGAAGCCGAGGCCCGGGCCTGGAGCGAATTTCTCCAGCGCCTGGAGCAGGGCAGCATCCTCGAGGAGGATCGCAAGGCCCTGGGTGAGGTGGAGCAGCTAGCGCTGAACGGTCGCAACCAGAGTCGAATCCTACAGGCGATGGGGATCCAGGAGAGCCCGGTGCATGCCCATCGGATGCTGGTCAAGGTGGGTTACTGGACGCCTAACGAGAATCCCTATCCCCGCCGTGCCGGGATCGACATGAGCCGGCCCGAGTTCGAACTTCCGCCACTGCCGGAGGAGTCCCGCAAAGATCTCACCGACCTGGCCGCCTACGCCATCGACGACGAGGACAATCAGGATCCCGATGACGCCATCAGCCTGGATGGCGAGCGCATCTGGGTACATGTGGCCGATGTGGCGAGCCTGGTGTCGCCGGACTCTCCCATGGATAAAGAGGCGCGGGTGCGCGGTGCCAATCTCTACCTGCCCGATCAGGTGGTCCCCATGCTGCCTCAGGGGATTACCGATCAGCTCGGTCTGGGGCTGCAGGCGCGTTCTCCTGCGCTCTCCATTGGTTTCACCCTGTCTGAATCGGGTGAGCCTGAGGATGTGGAGATCACACCCAGCTGGGTCAAAGTGGAGCGCATCAGCTACGCTGCCGCTGATCAGAGACTGGGGGAGGATCCCTTCAAGCAGCTGTTCGACAAAAGCCGGATCTATCACCAACGCCGTATGGCGGCGGGTGCCGCCTCGATCCGGTTGCCCGAGGTGAAGCTGAAGGTGAAAGACGATCAGGTGGAGATCCACCCCCTGCCCAGGCTGGAGAGCCGGGAGATGGTGACCGATCTGATGCTCATGGCGGGGGAGGCCATCGCCAGCTACTGTCAGGCGCAGGAGATCCCGATACCCTACGCCACCCAGGCGCCGCCGGATGAGCCTTCGATGCCGGAGGACATGGCCGGCATGTACGCCTATCGACGGTTTTTCAAGCCGACCCAGGTCAAGACCCAGCCGGAGCCCCATTCGGGCCTTGGGCTTGCGATCTATTCAAGGACCACCAGTCCTCTGCGACGCTACTCCGATCTGCTCACCCACCAGCAGCTAAGGGCCCATCTGGCAGGCAAGACACCCCTGGATATCCACGCCATCTCAGAGAGAATTGCCGAGTCGGAAGGCGGTAGTATGGCGAACCGTAAGACCGAAAGGTTGTCGAACAACCACTGGCGCATGATCTACCTGCGGGACAATCCCGACTGGCAGGGTGAGGCGATAATCGTCACCAAGGATGGGGAGCGGGCAAGCATCCTGATCCCGGAGCTGGGGATGGAGGCCAGGGTTCGCATCAAGGGAGAGGCGGGACTCAACGACAGCATTCGGGTCAAACCGAGGGAGATAGATGTGCCGGATCTGACCTGCTACTTCAGGATTCTTTGAATGAGGTGAATTGCGATGCAACGGCTATTCGTCACTCTCTTTGCGTTGATGATCAGCGCATGCAGTCAGCAGTATATCTCCAGTAGCGATCCCAACTACGTCTACAACCTGCCGCCGGTGGGTAGCACCCTGGTGCTGAAGCAAGCGGTGACTGTCCCAGCAGGTGAGACACGAATATTTATCCAGGGTGGTGAGCTGATGAAACGGTCGGAATTCGATCGCTACCAGGCGAACTGTGACTTGGAACTCAGAAAGCTCCAGGATCGGCCCAGGGAGATCGAGGCGGACAGCTTCATAATTACCAAGGTACAGCGGGTGATGGAGCAGGTGGTGCGGAAGTCGACACCGCAATCAGGTTTCATCAAAGTTGGCTTCGATGTCGGTGGCAAGCCCATGGTGGTCCAGGGTTACCATCTCTGGCTTGGCTCGGATCGACAACCCGATGTAATGCGCATGACCTGCCGTGGCGCCTTTGATGATATCAATCGTGCCGATCCCCCTTCGTTAGAAGAGGTGAGGCGGGCACTTGGAGGAATTGCGGATCTCTCCTTGGCAAAATGAGCCTAGAAAAAACGCTGTACTGAAACTTCTATATAGTCATCCCGATGCATTGAGTAGAGCGGATCCTCCTGCGGCGGGCTGGCCCATAATCGAGCCTGGGCGCTTAACTTCCAGTTGTTGCCGATGCGTCGGCTCGCCTCCAGGTTGAACATCGCCGCACTGCTATCCAGATCCTTGATGATGCCGGCCAGTAGTTCGCTGCCATCCACATCGTTGGCGGTGAGGCGGAAGGCGATAAACAGATCGTCCTCGAACGGCGTACTGGCCTCATCATGCCGGTCATCGTAAAGGTATTCGGTTAACAGACCCAGGTCCATGGCGCTGTCAGCGATGCCGACGATGGTATATTCGAATCCACCGGTAGCGGCGTTGTAGCTGCCGCTGTCAGCACTGCGATGGATCGCTTCCAGTTTCAACAGCCAATCGCCCTTGGTGGCCTGCAGGTCGAGGCCTGTCTGGCGAATGAGTTCATAGTAGGGCGCCAATACAATCTCGCCACTGCCATCGAGTCTTGGTGTGAAGACGGGGTCGCGACTGGTGCCGGAGAAGTGGGAGAGGCCGAAGTCCCAATCGCCGATGTAGTGGGACCAGCGTAGGGCGACATCGAGATGGCGCTCTTCCCGGTCTGATTGATAGCTGACCAGATCGGTGTCGACCCGTGGGAGGGTGCGTAGTCTGCCATCCTCACCCGGGAAGGTCCGCTCGCGAAATCCCGCCAGCAGATAGAAGTCGAGAATGCCCCAGTCCCGCTCCAGGGAGAGCTTGGCCATCGGCTGTCCCAGCTTCTGTTCACCGTCGATGTTCTCCACCAGGTCGGTCTGGTTGACGATATCCACCAGGTGTAGTGCCTCGGTGACGCCCCAGAAGACCTTACCGATACCAACCCGGCCCTCCCAGCCGCTGCCGGCGTAGGTCCAGATCAGTTCGCGGATGTCGCCATGGCTGCGTTCATCATCCTGGCTGTCCCAGCGGGCGAAGGGGATGAAGAGCAGGCTCTGTTTGCCGTTGTCCCAGCGGTTGTAGTACTCGGGTTGAACAGCGAGGGAGAGGCTGCTGTCGGATTGATCGGGGTCGAGCCCGTCCTGCATGAAATAGCGCCCCTGGGCCTCCACATAACCGCTCCACTCCCCGGCAGATAAGAGGCCGGGGAGCAGCAGGGGAATCCATCTATACAACTTCACTGGAGAGTACCTGTCTTTTGAATGAAAGAAAAAGATCTATCTCGCCCGCTTGAGGCTGTTCTTGTTGAAGTCCCCGTCGGTCAATCCCGTCTGAAACTCGTATTTCTTCCAGCTCAGCAGGGTGCTCTTGCCGGTCTGGTGGTTCTGCATGAACATCTCGTCGGCACGCCAGAACTGCCCCAGATACTGCTGATATCCGCTGAAGACCAGCGTCTTCAAAAGGGTATTCTTGCGATCGTAGTAGTCTATCTTCAGAGGGATGTATCTCTCCTTGTCGACCCAGACCTGCTGACGGGTGTAGCCGGAGTTGGGGTCGACGGGGTAACGTTCCTGAAGATAGGCGGGTGTGCCTTCGAACTCGCTCTCCTCAATGAATTTATAGGTGTACTTCTCCACCTCCTGGGAGGAGATGTCTTCATAGGCAAACTCGCTGCCCATGAAGGGTCCCGACTTGTTGCGTGAGGCGATGCGCTTGACCCGTTTTAACGCTGGTAAGTAGAGCCACTGATCGTCGTCCCCTGTCTTATGGGAGAAGCTGAGAAGCGCAGTACCTTTTACATCCCTGGGTTGGTCGAAGATAACCAGGGATTTGTCACCGTCGTTCTCCACTTCGAGGGTCTGGTTGCGCATATCCCGCAGGCTCTCTTCGCCGTGTTTGTTTTTCAGCAGCATGGTCATGCTCGCTTTGAAATCATGAAAGCCGCTATCCCGGCGATCGATCTCCTGGGCGATCTCCAGGCCGCGCTCCTCCGGGGTCTGGGCGAGTGCCGACAGGGGCAGGCCGAGGAGCAGTAGTGAGATGAGAATGGGCTTCATGCTTTTTTTCCTCCGAAATAGATCAGCAACGGTGGCAGAAAGAGAAAGTCGGCGACCAGGGCGAGTCCCAGGGTGATGGCGGTCAACAGACCCATGCCGGCATTGAGTTGAAAGTGGGAGAAGGCGAGGATGCTGAATCCCACCATCAGTACCAGGGTGGTGACCCAGAGCGCTGTACCGACGGTGGAGAAGGCGTAGCGCACGGCGTCCTCCCGCGATAGGTTCTTCTCTCTTATGGCGCGCAGGTATTTACTCAGAAAGTGGACAGTGTCGTCCACCACAATGCCCAGGGTCATACCGCTGACCACCGAGAGGGCTAGGCCAACCTCGCCGACCACCAGTCCCCAGATGCCGAAGGCCATGCCTATGGGAACCAGATTGGGCAACAGGCTGATTAGGCCGATCCGGATAGATTTCAATGCAAACATGAGGATGAACGAGATCACTATCAGTGCCAGAGTAGAGCCTCTCAGCATTGAGAGAATATTGCTTTTACCGATGTGGGCAAACATGACGCTGGGACTGGATCCTTCGATGCGCATGTCAGGCGCGTTCTCATGCAACCATGCCTGGGCGCTCGCTTCGATCGCCAGCAGTTGCTCGGTGGAGACACTCTCCAGCGTGATGGTAAAGCGGGTGGCTGATTTTTTGACATTGATCTGATTATTCAGATCCAGGCCGAAAGGTAGAGAGAATTCATACAGCAGCAGATACTGGGCAGATAGATCGCGTTGGTCCGGCAGACGGTACCAACTGTCATCATCCGCGTGCATATTGCGATTGAGCCGCTTCATGATGTCGGTAATCGTGTTGACATTCAGTACATGGGGCTGCTGCCGGTACCACTGGGCGAACTCATCGACCTTCTGCAGGAAGGCCGGTTCGCTGATGCCACCCGTCTCACCGCTCTCCAGAGAGTATTCGATGAGATAGATGCCGGTCAGGTTATCTGAGGAGAAGTCGGTGGATTGGCGAAATGCGTTGGTCTCATCGAAGTATTTAACAAACTGATCGTCCAACTTGTTGTTCGGTATCTGTGAGATCAGGAAGAGGATCAGTGAGCCCATACCCCAGAGCAGCATCTTTTTGTTGTTAACGATAAACGCCGCCAGATGCTGCATGGCGATGCTGCCCTGCGTGTCCCCTTTGAGCGCCTTTACCGGCAGTACCATCATCATGGCTGGCAGAAGTGTGATCGAGAGGATAAATGCAAATGCCACCCCCATCGCGGACATATTGCCCATATCACGGAAGGGCGGGGCATCACTAAAGTTGAGACTGAGAAATCCGATGACGGTTGTTACTGTGGTGAGAAATATCGGCTGAAGATTGATTCGTAAACTCTCCATCATCGCCTGATGTTTTGACTCACCCTGACGCAAGCCATGGAGGAAGTTGACCAGGATATGAACGCAATCGGCAATGGCCAGGGTCATGATCATAATCGGCACAGTGGTGCTCGGTGGTGACATCTTAATACCGAGATAGGCGGTTAGGCCCAAGGTGGCGACGATCATCAGGAAAATGATGACTAAGGTGGAGAAGGTGCCGGGGATTGACCTCAATAGCAGCGCCAGCAACAGGATGACCGCAACGAACATCAAGGGATAGAGCGTCTTCATGTCATTTTTAGACGCGGTAGGAAAAGCGTCGTTCATGATGACGATGCCGGTCAAGTAGAGCTTGATGCTAGGGTGAGCCGCCTCGATCTTATCGGCCAGCGCCCTTGCCGCCTCTGCAACTTCCGGCACCTCGGATATCTCTTTGCCGGGGAGCTGAATGGTAACGTTGACCCCGGTGGTGTGGGCGGTTGGAGAGATCAACCGGTTAAGCAGAAGCGGTTCACTGGTTGCTATACGTTGTTTTTCAGCCAGCGCCTCATCGGACAGCGTTGTCGGATCCCGTACCAGATCCTCGACGATCAGGTCGTCCTCCTCGGCATAGGTGTGTTGGAAGTTGGTTACCGAGTCGACCCGGATAGAGTAGGGGATCTGCCATGCCTCTTTGGTCAATTCGGCGACAGCGGAAAGGGTCTCTTGAGTAAAAACCTTTCCGTCATCTGGCGCCAGGACAAAGAGTACATTGTCGTTTTTTGTATAGGTGTTTTGCAGTTGCTCAAAGGCTTTGAGTTGGGGATTCTCTTCACTGAAGAACATCCGATAGTCGTTATTGAACTGCAGGTGTTGCATGCCGCTTCCCAGAGCCAGCATGGCCACTACCGAGAGAATTATCGTCGTATAGTTGTACTTCAATACAAAACGAAAGAAGCGCTCAATCATGATTTATCCTTAATTGTTATTGATTTTTTACTATGAAGAGGCTCTCAGGCTCTCCAGGTAGTGGAGCAGTCCTTCGCCGCAGCTGAACAATACAGCCGGACTTTGGGCGTTCTTTGCCATGCTCAAGCAACCTTCCAGTGAAGCCATAATAAATAGCGCCGTATCTGTAACTTCAATATCGGCTTTGACCGAGCCGTCGTTCTGACCTCGGGTCAACAGATCGGCAATGGATTGCTGCCAGCGTTGATAGAGCTCGTCGATGCGATGTCTGAAACCGTCATCAATGGGAGACATCTCCTGGGCCAGATTGTTCAGTGGGCAGCCGAGGGAGATGTCCTGCGATCCGAAATGATCGCCGGCTTGACGAATGGTGTCTATCAGGACATCGATGGGGTTGCCGGTTCGAAGCATGGGGGTGACCCAGACAGACTCAAGCTCACTGGAGATCACCTCATCCAGTACCGCATAGCCGAGGCTCTTCTTGTTGCGGAAGTGGTGGTAGAGCGCCCCCTTGGTGACCCCGGTGCGCTCCAGGATGGCGTTCAGGCTGGCGGCCTGGAAACCGTAGCGATGGATCTCCTCATAGGCGGCATCGAGTATCGTCTGCCGGGTCTCGTCAGCGTTTCTGCCTTGCGGGGTCGGGCTTGTGGATAACATACCGACCAGTATGTATGTTGATCCCGGGCCTGTCAAACTCGATTTGATCCATTTGCTGCAGGCAATGTTGAAAGATGACCTGATTAGCATAACTCCTTATACTCGGGAATGAAAAAGAGATTGCGGCGAGTGCTGGGATGTCCAGGATAGATTCAGGACCACGCTGTGGCCTAAGGCGCTGAATTGCGTCAGTGATCAATAATAAACAGTTTCAGGGGGAGAACTATGTCTAATTCCGATCAGAGCGGTGATCAGGCCGAGTCGGCTTTGGGGCCTTCGGCGCAGGAGTTTCTCGACTACTGTAATGCCGAGCGGGAACGCCGCTTGAACTCAGGCGATGTGTTCGATCAGGAGGCCTTCGATGAGGCCATGCAGATGGTGCTGAACAAATTGCGCGTGTTGGCGGATGAGGGCTGGTCATGATTATTAACGCCATCAAGGCCAGCAATGTCCTCAAGTACGCCTCTCTCGAGCTGGACAATATCCCTGAACAGGGTCTGATTGCGATCACCGGTCCCAACGAGTCGGGTAAGAGCACTATCGGCGAGACCGTCTGTTTCGCCCTCTTCGGCAGGACCTTCTCCCTCGATTTCGATGAGCTGACCAAGATTATCCGCTGGGACGAGACCCACTGTTCGGCGGAACTGGAGTTCACCCCCTCCGACGGCGAGCGCTATCGTATCGAACGTTTCCTGGATAACACCGGTAACCATAGCGCCTGCCTGGGTCTGGCTGAGAATTTTGGTTCGCAAGAGCCTCTGGCCAGAGGTATTGAACAGGTCGCCGACAAGATCTACGAGCTGATCGGTTATGAGTATGAGGAGTTTGTCGAGTCCTTCTACCTGGCCCAGCGGGAGATCACCACCCCCCATCCCCACAGCTATGCGGTGAAAACCATGGCGGGTCTGGTGACCCTGGAGTATTGCGCCGAGTCCTGTCGCGAAGACCATGTCGAGTCGGTGAG
>JBNKMQ010000335.1:0-3535 GCA_050293225.1 Sedimenticolaceae bacterium | reverse complement strand
TTCCCCAGGCCGTTAACCAGTGCCTCCATGGCGGGATTGTTTATTGAATCTCTGATACGAGTGACGCGCTCCAGGACGTCAACCAGTTCCTCCATAGTGCACGGCTTGGGGATGAACTGGTGGGCATAGTTCACCATCTCCTGGGCAGGAGCCCTGAGGGCCTGGCCGGAGAAAAGCATGCGGGTGGTGCGGGGATAGCGCTCTTGAATCTGTTTCAGGAGCTGGGTGCCACTTGAGGCAGTCAGTTGAGTCTCGCAGACGACGACATCAACCGCAAGCTGCGACAGAACCTCCATAGCTGAGGTGGCATCTTCAACGAAATACATTAACCACTGATCACGGTAGTCGCGCAGGTTTCGTTTGAGCGATGCTAACTGATTGGCATCACTGTCGATGAAAAGGATGATCTTGCTATCTGCTGTCTTCATGGTTGATCGGCGCCTTGTATTGATTCTGTATTGGCGCAGCTCCTTGATTCTCACCGGAAATTGCCGGCTTTTTGCCTCCAGAGTGAGCGGATGGGAAGTGTCTACCGCTAATGACACTGGTGCAGTCCCTTTATACTCCCTTTATCGGTATAGCCGGGTAAATGTTGAAGTTCAACTGTATCGAATTTGGGAAATATGAGTCGGTTCTAATTGTATGCCTATTTTGCCGATCTGTCTTACATTATTGGCAGGTAATTAACCTTCTGCTTTAGCCTGTTACTTTAATGATTATGGCGCAATGTCTGCGACTTTATGGCGCGTTGAACAGTGCCGCTGGGTATATAGTGTAGGAATTGCAGTCCTTCATACGAGACTGTTGGGCATTGTCTACAACACCAGGGCATTGGTAGCACTCCGCCTTCATGCCAAAATAGCCGGATGAACAGCTACTCAAAACCCCCTAAGTCTCTATTACGTAAAGTCGGTCGAGCGATCGCCGATTTCGATATGATCCGGGAGGGGGACCGCATCCTGCTCGGTGTCTCCGGCGGTAAGGACTCCCTCTCCCTGCTGCAGATCCTCGCTCACCTGAAGACCTATGCGCCAGTGCGCTTTGAGTTGGGGGTGATCACTGTCGATCCTGAGGTGGAGGGTTTCGATCCTGCTCCCCTGAAGGCCTATTACGATGAGCTGGGGATTCCCTGGCAGTACGCCGAACAGCCGATCATGCAGGAGGCGACCGAGAATATGGATGGGGACTCCTTCTGTGCCTACTGCGCCCGCATGAAGCGCGGCATTATGTACAGTACCTGTCGCAAAGAGGGCTACAATGTATTGGCATTGGCCCAGCATCTGGACGACCTGGCAGAGAGTCTGATGATGTCCCTTTTTCACGGGGGACAGTTGCGTACCATGAAGGCCCACTATCTGAATGACGCCGGCGATATTCGCATCATTCGCCCACTGGTCTACTGTCGAGAGACCCAGACCGGGGCCTTTGCCGTCGATGCAGGTCTGCCGGTGATTCCCGATAGTTGTCCGGCCTGTTTCACGATGCCGACCCAGCGGGCCTATATGAAACAACTCTTGGCGGGGGAGGAGCAGAAAAACAGCCATCTCTTCGCCAATATGCTACATGCCATGAAACCCCTGATGGATGAGACACCGCCATGAAAATCAAGCACATATCCACTCCTACCAAGATTGCCAGGCCAGGTATGCGGGTCCGTGAGGCGGTGACGGAGTGTGTCGAGAGAGATGTGCCCGGGCTGCCATTTATCGACTCGGAAGGGAATCTATCCGGCCGCTTTTCGGTCAGGCATCTGTTTCTGCTCTGCTGCATTCCGCAGGATATTCTGCAGGGGGCCCATCTGCTGGGTGATGATATTGAGGACCTTGATTTTCCCCATATCAAGTCGGATGAGCTGATGGAGAAGACAGTGGATGAGTTCATCCTTTCCGATGTCATCCGTCTTTCTCCCAACTTTCAGGCGATCAAGGCCCTCGCCATTATGGAGCAGTACAACACGGAGTACCTCTTCGTTACCGAGGATGACGCCTATCAGGGGGTGGTGACCCGGTTGAGTATCGCCAAGGCCATAGTTAGCAGAACCTGTTGTGACGAGTGACTGAGTGATGGAGATGCTTACTCATGAAATGTGGGTCTCTGCGGCCATTCTGGTGGTCTCCTATATCCTGATTTTCTCCGAAGCGATGCACCGGACTGTTGCAGCGATTCTGGGTGCGGTGGTGATGATCGGTGTCGGTATGGCGATGGGCTTCTATACCCAGCAGGCGGCGATTATGGCAGTGGATGGTAATACCATCCTGTTACTGGCGGCGATGATGATGCTAGTCGCCTTGCTGCGTCCAACCGGCGCCTTCGATTTTGCCGCCGTCCACATTACCCATTTGGCCAAAGGGAGTCCCAGGCTTCTGCTGATATATCTCAGCCTGTCGGTCAGCCTGATCAGTATGATTCTCGACAATGTCACCACAGTCATCGTGTTTGCCCCGTTGACGGTGCTGATCTGTCGTCTGCTCAAGATCAACCCCATGCCCTATCTGATGGCGGAGGCGATGCTCTCCAATATCGGTGGTGCCGCCACCCTGGTGGGTGACCCTCCCAACCTGATGATCGGTAGTGCGGCGAATATCAGCTTTAACTCATTCCTGATGCATATGGGTCTACCGGTGCTGGTGATCTGGCTCGGTACAGTGGGATTGATGATGGTGCTGTTCCACAATCAACTGAATGCCACCAGTACGGATTCCCGTACCCTGGTGGCCACTCATGCCATTAAGGATATGCGGGCACTGAAGCGAATTCTCTTTGCCTTGGGTGTTGTCGTGGTGCTCTTCTTTATTCACCACCGGCTGCATATGTTACCGGCTTACGCCTCATTCATAGGTTTGAGTCTTGCCCTGTTGCTGATGCGTCCCGATATGGAGAAGCTGTTCGGTGACGTCAACTGGTCAGTGCTTTTTTTCTTTGCCGGTCTATTCATTATCGTAGGCGGGGTCGAGTCCTCCGGTCTGCTTGAACTGATGGGGCAGGCGCTGGCAAAGTTGGCCACCGATCCTCAGCGCCTGATGCTGACAGGGCTGCTGCTGATGTGGGTGGCGGCGATTCTCAGCGCGGTGGTGGATAATATCCCCTTCACGGTGACCATGATTCCAATCATCCTCGGGCTGGAGAGCAGCGGGGTCAATGTCCCCCCTCTCTGGTGGGCGCTTGCCCTGGGAGTCGGCTTGGGGGGTAATGGTACCCACATCGGAGCCACTGCGAATATTATTGCTGTAACCGAATCCGAGAAGAGCGAAATGCCCGAAGCAAAGATTACACCGCTGATCTGGATGAAGACCGGGCTCCCGGTGATGTTCTTCGGCCTGATTCTCGCCAGTCTGGTCTACTGGCTCATGTTTGATTTGTTTACTACGGTTTGAACGCCTGGCGTTGTGCCTGGTTTTAAAAGAAAGCCCAGCAGTGGGGGCTTTAGCATGGGTTTTCTGGCGTTAGGCAGTCTCTGACGTCGATACATTCTTCCCATTGGTGAGCCGTGGTAGACTTAAATCATAGGGAACCTCTGAACAAGTCATGGACCGAC
>JBNKMQ010000334.1:0-2991 GCA_050293225.1 Sedimenticolaceae bacterium | reverse complement strand
AAGCGCTTTTCGCTCACCGAAGTCCAGGCCGAGGCGATCCTCAACCTGCGGCTGCGCCATCTGGCCAAGCTGGAGGAGATGAAGATCCGCGGCGAGCAGAATGAGCTGGAGCAGGAGCGGCAGAGCCTGGAGAAGATCCTGGGTTCGAAACAGCGTCTGCGCACCCTGATCCGCAAGGAGATCGAGGCCGATGCGGAGAAGTACGGTGACGATCGCCGCTCCCCGATCAAGCAGCGTCCGGCGGCGGAGGCGATCTCCGAGACCGACCTGACCCCCAGTGAGCCGGTCACCGTGGTGCTCTCGGAGAAGGGCTGGGCCCGGGCCGCCAAGGGTCATGAAATTGACCCCACCGGCCTCAACTACAAGGCGGGTGACGGCTTTCTGGCGGCGGCGCGCCTGAGAAGCAATCAGCAGGTGGTCTTTCTCGATTCCAACGGACGAAGTTATTCATTGCAGGCAGGCAGCCTGCCCTCGGCCCGCAGCCAGGGGGAACCCCTCACCGGACGGCTCTCTCCCGCCAATGGCGCCATCTTTCAGGCAACACTGGGAGGGGATCCAAAAACCGAGTATCTGGTAGCCTCGGATGCGGGTTACGGTTTCAGGACCCAGCTCGACAATATGTTCGCCAAGAACAAATCGGGCAAGGCGTTGCTCTCCCTGCCCAAAGGGGCAAAGGTTCTGCCTCCGGTGGAGCTGACCGACCTCGCCAGTGATCGACTGGCGGCAATCACCAACGAAGGAAGGATGCTGGTCTTTGCGGTCAAAGACCTGCCTGAATTGACCAAGGGTAAGGGTAATAAAATCATCGGCATACCTCCTAAACGGGTAGCAGCCAGGGAGGAATATGTGGTCGCCCTGGCGGTGATTGCCGAGGGGCAGAGTCTCACCGCCTATGCCGGCAAGCGCCATATCGTGCTGAAACCGGCGGATCTCGACAGCTACCAGGGGGAACGAGGGCGTCGGGGAAATAAACTGCCCAGAGGGTTTCAGCGGGTCGACAGTGTCGAAGCGGGGCCCTAGGACGGAAATTAACGCGATTGGCGTGGAGCCAGGGAGAATTCGCAGTTATAATGCCCGGTTTACGCTCTGATTAATGTCTCTATCAGAGCGAAAGAATTTGCGAAAGTGGCGGAATTGGTAGACGCGCTGGATTTAGGTTCCTGTGGGGCAACCCGTGAGAGTTCGAGTCTCTCCTTTCGCACCAGTTTTAGTGTCGGCGTAGACCGACAGTCGTCGGATTAATTTCCTGTTTTTCATATAAATTATCAGTGACAGAACAGGCTGTCAGGAGAATATACATGCAAGTTTCGGTGGAATCGGGTGAAGGGCTTGAGCGACGTTTGACGGTTGATCTGCCCGCTGATCAGGTGGAAGCGGAAGTGACCAAACGCCTGCAACAGATTGGCCGGACCGCCAAGCTGGACGGCTTCAGACCGGGTAAGGTGCCGATGAATATTTTGCGCCGCACCTATGGTGGCCAGGTCCTGCAAGAGGTCTACGGTCATCTGATCGAGACCAGCTACCAGGAGGCGATCCAGCAGGAGAAGCTCTCCCCCGCAGGTATGCCCAAGATCGAGCCCAAGGCGGCCAACGAAGAGGGTCTGTTCGGCTATGTGGCCACGGTTGAGGTGATGCCTGAGATCGAACTGAACAAGCTGGAAGGGACCATTAACCGCCCGGTTGCCGAGGTTGTCGATCAGGATATTGAGGATATGATCGAGAAACTGCGTAAGCAGCGCGCGACCTGGAATCCGGTGGATCGTGCCGCCGCCGAAGGCGATCAGGTGAAGATCAGCTTCGAAGGCAAAATAGACGGTGAGGTATTCGAAGGCGGCAGTGCCGAGGATGTCCCCCTGGTGCTGGGCTCCAAGCGCATGATCGAGGGCTTTGAGGATGGCCTGGTGGGCATGATCAAGGAGGACAAGCGTACCATCGAGCTGAAATTCCCTGACGAATACGGGGTGGAAGATCTGGCGGGTAAGCCGGTAACGTTCGAGGTGTCGGTGAGCGAAGTGGCCGAAGAGGTCCTGCCTGAAGTCGACGACGCCTTCGCCAAAGAGTTCGGTACCGACGAAGGTGTGGATAAGCTGAAAGGCGACATCCGGGAGAACATGCAGCGTGAGTTGGCACAGCGTGTGCAAGCTAAAATCAAGAGCCAGGCGATGGATCTGATCTACGAGAAGAATCCGATCGAGGTTCCCAAGGCGATGATGGATGAGGAGATCAAGACCCTGCAGAAGCAGATGATGGAGCGGCTGGGTCAGCAGGGTGCTGGTTCCTTAGAACTGCCCCGTGATATGTTTGAGGAGCAGGCTAAACGCCGGGTCTCTCTCGGCTTGGTGATCGGTGAGATCATCAAGCAGAACGGCATCAAGATCGACGAAGATCGGGTGCGCAAGACCATCGAGGATTTCGCCAGCAGCTATGAGCAGCCGGAAGAGGTGGTCAAGTATTACTACGGTAATCAGGAGCAGCTGGCCGCAGTACAGAATGTGGTACTCGAGGATCAGGTCGTTGACTGGGTGCTCGAGCAGACAGAGGTCATTGACGAGCCGACCAGCTTCGCAGATTTAACTGCGGAAAGCTGAAGGCACAGAGGAAACAAGCAGTTATGAGTGAGATATTCACAGGCGCACAGGATACGCAAAATCTGGGACTGGTCCCGATGGTCATCGAGCAGACCGCCAGAGGAGAGAGATCTTTTGATATCTACTCCCGCCTACTCAAGGAGCGAGTGATCTTCCTGGTTGGGCCGGTGGAGGACCACATGGCTAACCTGGTGGTTGCTCAGCTGCTGTTCCTCGAGTCTGAGAATCCGGACAAGGATATCCACGTCTACATCAACTCTCCCGGTGGCTCGGTCACTGCGGGGCTGTCGATCTATGACACCATGCAGTTCATCCGTCCCGATGTCAGCACAATGTGTGTCGGCCAAGCCGCCAGCATGGGCGCACTGCTGTTGGCCGGTGGCGCCAAAGGCAAGCGTTTCTG
>JBNKMQ010000333.1:0-5185 GCA_050293225.1 Sedimenticolaceae bacterium | reverse complement strand
TGGAATAGTTCACGCGATCTCCTTTTTTTCCATATGGGCCTTGACCTGCTCGGCAATTCTGCCGGTGACGTCGGCCAGCACCTCTTTCTTGGCTATGGAGATGGCATTCATAAAGGCCAATTCATCGGCGCTGCCATGGCTCTTGATGACGATCCCCCGCAATCCCAACAGACTGGCGCCGTTGTAGCGGCGGGGATCGATACGTCGACGCAGGCTGCGCAACACCGGTAAGGCCACCGCACCGGCCAGTTTGGTCAGAAGATTCTTTGTGAAACCCTGCTTCATGAAGTGGCTGATCATCTTTGCCACCCCTTCACTGCTCTTCAACGCGATGTTGCCGACGAATCCATCCGAAACGATGACATCGGTGCCGCCAATGTAGATATCGTCGCCTTCGACGTAACCGACATAGTTCAGCGAGCTGTTAACGAGCAGATCATTCGCGCCCTTTACCTGCTCGTTGCCCTTGATCTCCTCTTGACCGATGTTGAGCAAGCCGATCCTGGGGTTGGGAATCTCCGCCACTGCCGAGACCTGTTCACTGCCCATGACGGCGAACTGAAACAGGTGGTCCGCCGTGCAATCCACATTCGCCCCCAGATCCAGCATATAGGTCTGACCTTCAATGGATGGCAGTGCGGTGATGATGGCCGGTCGATCGATATTCGGCAACATCTTGAGCACGAAACGTGAAGTAGCCATCAGCGCGCCGGTATTACCCGCGCTGACACAGGCATCGGCCTCGCCGCTCTTGACCAGATCGATGGCTACGCGCATGGAGGAGTCTTTCTTGTTCCTCAGCGCCTTTGACGGCAGCTCATCCATCGCTACCGTCTCGGAGGCATGCCTGATGCTGAGGCGGTCGCCAAAGGCATGCTTTCCGGCCTTCTGTTTGAGCAGATCTTCATGCCCCACAAGGATCAGGCGCGTGGTCTTGTCGCGAGAGAGATACTTGAGCGCGGCAGGCACAATCACATCAGCCCCGAAATCACCACCCATGGCATCCAATGAGATTGTGACTGGTTTACTCATTCGCTACAGATAACACCCAATATGTAAAGAACCCGGCACGGGACAGGCCCAATGCACGGGTTCAAAAATCACCAAACAGTGCGCGAGTTGGAGAGCTTACTCGCCCTTGGTCTCGACAACCTTACGGCCTTTGTAGAAGCCATCGGCAGTCACATGGTGACGCAGATGCACTTCACCGGAAGTGGAGTCGATGGAGAGGGTTTCGCCCTTCAGCGAATCATGGGAACGACGCATGCCGCGCTTGGAAGGGGTCTTTTTGTTTTGTTGAACAGCCATGGCTGATCTCCTGAATTAAGTCCAAAAAAAAACTACTTGTCATCACGTTTCAGTTCAGCAAGAACTGCAAACGGATTGTCGTCATCCTGTTTCTGCTCTATCTCGGGCTTATCGTCAGCCATCTCGATCAGCTTCTCAGGACAACTGCCTAAATCATGTTTCGCCACCTGTGGCAGTACCAGCAGCAGCTCATCTTCAATCAGGTCGCGGAGATGGATCTGTCCATCCTCCACCACGCAGGGATCAACCTCATCAGGTAGCTGCGCCGCCTGATCGAATCCCTCGACAAATGCAACCGAGACCTCGATATTGGCTGGAAAACTGACCGCTTCCAGACAACGCTGACACTCCAGCACCAGGTCCGCACTGATATTCCCAACCAGGGTAGCTCTTCGCTGCGGGCCCCTATGAAAGCTCAGGTGAAAACGGGCAACACCAGAACTCTCGAGCAGACAACCACTCAATCTTTGCATCAATTCCAAGGGTATTTCGCCACTGATCTCATTTCCGAGATCTGCGAAACGCCAGGGATCCAGACGATCGGGCACGCGCTGCGACATAAGCGCGCAATAATATTACGGGAGAGGCTCCCGTGTCAAAGGAACACGGGAGCCCGGAAAGCTGGACCTAGGGCCATGCGCTAAATTCTGTAACGCTCAGAGTCCACTAGCCGCCGACGATGGCCAGAAGCACACCCGCCGCCACCGCAGAACCGATCACACCCGCCACATTGGGACCCATGGCGTGCATCAGTAGAAAGTTGTGGTGGTTGCTCTCCAAGCCAACCTTGTTCACCACCCTCGCCGCCATGGGAACGGCCGAGACGCCGGCTGCACCGATCAGGGGATTGACCTTGCCGCCGGTGACACGATGCATCGCCTTACCCATCAGCACGCCTGCAGCGGTACCGACACAGAAGGCGAACGCACCCAGGGCCAGGATTCCCAGGGTATCGAGGGTCAGAAACTTGTCCGCCGAGAGCTTGGATCCCACCGCAAGGCCGAGAAAGATGGTGACGATATTGATGATCTCATTCTGCGCGGCATGGCTGAGTCGCTCCACCACCCCGCTCTCCCGCAGCAGGTTGCCGAATGTCAGCATCCCGATCAGCGGCGCCGCCGAGGGTAAAAAGAGGATACAGAGCAATAACACTGCAAGGGGGAAGAGGATCTTCTCCAGCTTGTTGACATGCCGCATCTGCTGCATGACCACGTTACGCTCCGCCTGGGTCGTCAGCAGACGCATTATCGGTGGCTGAATAATCGGCACCAGAGCCATGTAGGAGTAGGCCGCCACCGCAATCGCACCCAGCAGATCCGGCGATAATCGCGAGGCGAGAAAGATCGCTGTCGGTCCATCCGCCCCACCGATAATCGCAATGGCGGATGCGTCAGCCAGGGTGAAGTTGAAACCGGGGATGAAGTTCAGCGCCAGGGCACCCAGCAGGGTGACAAAAATGCCGAACTGAGCCGCCGCCCCCAACAACAGGGTCCAGGGCATGGCGATCAGGGCGCCGAAATCAGTCAGGGCGCCGACCCCCATGAAGATCAACAGCGGGAAGATCCCGGTCTCTATGCCCACATGGTAGATATAACCCAATAGCCCCTCGTCACCGGCGATACCGGCCAGGGGGATATTACTGAGGATGGCCCCGAATCCGATGGGCACCAACAGCAGCGGCTCGAATTTCTTCACAACCGCCAGGTAGATGAGAAGACAGCCGACGCCCATCATGAGCGCCTGCCCCCATTCCATATTGGCAATGCCGGTGGATTGCCAAAGTGCGTCTACACCTATCTCAACCATGTCAGGACAGGCTCAGCAGAGGTGTGCCGACCTGTACCGCATCGCCTTCCTTGACCAGGATCTGTGCGACGGTACCGGCGGAGGAGGCGCGAACTTCGGTCTCCATCTTCATGGCCTCCAGGATCATCACCACATCGCCTACATTCAGGCTCTGGCCGACTGAGACCTTGATGGTGTGGATGTTTCCAGACAAGGGCGCGGTGATGTTCTCCCCTCCTCCCGCTGCGGCAGGAGCGGCGGCGGGCGCTGCTGCAGGAGCAGCCGCTGCCGGGGTCACATCGGTGACGGCGCCGGCGGGAGAGACCTTGACGTTGTAGGTGACGCCGTTGACTTCCACCTGGTAGGCCTCGGGGCCACCGGCCGGAGCTGCGGGAGCCGCAGCGGGTGCGGCAGCTGGTGCTGGCTCAGGCTCAGTACCCGGTGCGGGCTCGAAGGCATCCGGGTTGTCCCGGTTCTTGAGAAACTTGAGACCGACCTGGGGGAAGAGCGCATAGATAAGCACATCGTCCACCTCCGCATCGGCGACCTTGATACCGTGCTCATCGACCAAGCCTTTGAATTCAGCGGTGAGCTTATCCATCTCGTCGTCCAGCAAATCGGCAGGACGACAGGTGATCGCCTCCTCACCCTCACCCAGGACTCGCGCCTGTAGCTCGCTGTTCACCGGTGCCGGGGTAGCGCCATACTCACCCTTGAGCACGCCTTCGGTCTCTTTGGCGATGGTCTTGTAGCGCTCACCCATGAGCACATTGATTACTGACTGGGTGCCTACGATCTGTGATGTGGGGGTGACCAGCGGAATATAACCCAGGTCTTTTCTCACCCGGGGAATCTCTTCCAACACCTCATCCAGTTTATCGGTCGCGCCCTGCTCCCGCAGCTGATTCTCCATGTTGGTCAGCATGCCGCCGGGGACCTGGGCCACCAGGATGCGGGAATCGACGCCTTTGAGGGCGCCTTCGAATTTGGCGTACTTCTTACGTACTTCTCGGAAATAGGCGGCGATCTCCTGCAGCAACTCAAGATCGAGACCGGTATCCCGCTCACTCTCCTTCAGGATGGCGACGACGGATTCCGTTGCAGAGTGACCGTAGGTCATACTCATGGAGGAGATAGAGGTATCCAGCATATCGATGCCGGCCTCGGCGCACTTGATATTGGTGGCAGTGCTCATACCGGTGGTGGCATGGCTCTGCATGGCGATAGGAATGCTGAGAGTCTTCTTCAGCTTGGAGACCAGCTCGAAACCGGTATAGGGATTGAGCAGGCCCGCCATATCCTTGATACAGATGGAGTGGCAACCCATATCCTCCAGGTTTTTCGCCATGTCCAGCCAGTAGTCCATATTATGGACCGGGCTGACCGTGTAGGACATGGTGCCCTGGGCGTGTTTGTCCACCTGCAGTGTGGCCTTGACCGCGGTCTCCAGGTTGCGCAGGTCGTTCATGGCATCGAAGATACGGAACACATCGACACCGTTGGTGGCGGCGCGCTCGACGAACTTCATCACCACATCGTCGGCGTAGTGGCGATAGCCCAGGATGTTCTGTCCCCGGAACAGCATCTGCATCGGGGTCTTGGGCATGGCCGCCTTGAGCTTGCGTATACGCTCCCAGGGATCCTCACCCAAAAAGCGGATACAGGCATCGAAAGTCGCTCCACCCCAGGTCTCCAGGGACCAAAATCCAACCTGATCGAGTTTCTCTGCGATGGGTAGCATATCCTCGATCCGCATTCTGGTTGCGAAGAGGGATTGATGCGCGTCGCGCAGAACAACATCTGTGATACCGAGTGGTTTGGTTTCGCTCATAAACTCGCCGCCGTTGTCTGTGAACAGCCTGGTAACAGGTGTTAGTTAATAGAAGTGGAGCTCCAGCTGATTCAGCTGCGGTGCATACGATACTGGGCAACCGCCGCAGAAATGACCGCGATTAAATCCCCCCTTGCGCCAGCCTGCCCCTGATCAGCTGACGTTGGGTGATGTGGTTGTGTCTCGGCACCACCATGCCGTTCTGCTATCAGAATCGCCAGCTTCGACATGCCCTGCATGGTGAACACCAGCACGAACAGG
>JBNKMQ010000332.1:0-1673 GCA_050293225.1 Sedimenticolaceae bacterium | reverse complement strand
AGAGCTGCGGAACGGCAAATTACTCGTCCGTTTTACAAACTCGGAAGAGCAGCTGAAAAGCATGGACACCATCGCCGCAAAGCTTGGTGATAACTATACCGAGGCACTGACTCTCGCGCCGGATCTGCCCGACTGGCTGCGTAGCCTGGCTGCAGAACCGATGTACCTCGGTCTCGACCTGCGGGGTGGCATCCATGTACTGATCGATGTGGATATGGAAGCAGCCACCGACCAGGCATTGGAGCGCTACAACACGGATATTCGTACCCTACTGCGTGAAAACAAGGTGCGTTACCTGCGCATAGGGCGTGAAGACGATGCTGTCGTGGCTAAGTTCAACAACGCTGAAAAGCGCGACCAGGCCGCCGATATTATCGCCGAGGAGTTCCGCTCCCTCATCATCGAAAATATCGACCAGGGAGAGGATTTCCTGGTCACCGCCAAACTCTCCCCCGCAGAGGGTAGAGAGGTGCGCAAGTTCGCTTTGCAGCAGAACATCACCACCCTGCGCAATCGGGTCAATGCCCTCGGTGTGTCCGAGCCGCTTATCCAGCAGCAGGGTGAGCGGCGCATCGTCGTCCAACTTCCCGGTGCGCAGGATCCTGCCAAACTGAAGGATATTCTGGGCGCTACCGCAACCCTTGAGTACCGTCTGGCCGATACTGAGCACAGCGTGGAAGATGCGCTCAATGGCCGTGTGCCACCCGGTTCCCGGCTCTATAAAGAGAGCAATGGCCAACCAGTCCTGCTGAAGAAGCAGGTCATAGTTACCGGCGATCAGATTGTCGACGCCTCATCGGGTTTTGATCAGCAAAGCGGACAACCCGCGGTCTTCGTCAGCCTCGATGGCATCGGCGCCAAACGCATGCGCCGTATGACCAACGAGAATGTGGGCAAGCCGATGGCGGTGGTCTTTATCGAGAGCCGTACCGTCACCCGTGAGATCGACGGGGAGTTGAAGAAGGATAGAGTCAAGGAGGAGAAGGTTATCTCCATCGCCAACATCCGCGAGCCCTTCGGCAAGAAATTTCAGACCACCGGACTCGATAGTGCCGAAGAGGCACACGATCTGGCGCTGCTGCTGCGTGCTGGTGCTCTGGCTGCACCTATCGAGATTGTCGAAGAGCGCACCATCGGCCCCAGCCTTGGCCAGGAAAGCATCGATCAGGGTTTTAAGTCTGTCATGATCGGTCTTGCACTGGTGATGTTGTTCATGGCTGTCTATTACCGCCTCTTCGGCATGGTAGCCAACCTGGCACTGGGTATGAATCTGGTGTTGATTGTAGCGCTGCTCTCCCTGCTGCAGGCGACCCTGACACTGCCGGGTATTGCCGGTATCGTGCTCACCGTGGGTATGGCGGTGGATGCCAATGTGCTGATCTTCGAACGTATCCGCGAGGAGTTGAAGAACGGCAGCACACCACAGGCGAGTATTCAGGCGGGTTATGACAAGGCCTTTTCGACCATCATCGACGCCAACATCACTACGCTGATCGCAGCTGTGGTGTTGTTCAGTTTCGGTACCGGCCCAATCAAGGGATTCGCCATCACCCTGGCACTCGGTATCCTTACCTCTATGTTTACCGCCATTATCGGCACCCGCGCAGTGATAAATCTGATTTACGGCCATCGTCGGCTCAAGTCGCTGTCGGTTTAAGGGAGCAAACGAAAGA
>JBNKMQ010000331.1:0-13646 GCA_050293225.1 Sedimenticolaceae bacterium | reverse complement strand
TTGCTGAAAATGGCTTCTTCGGTCGAGGCCGTGAGACCGGATCGGGTCTTTCCAAGACCCTTGAAGAAGGTCAGGGTCCCTGGCTTTCACCCGAATTACAAGCGCTGCCGGTGAGTGGGGGGCTTAAGTTAATGGCATTGCAGTAAAACCGAACACCATCTACTTCAATTTTTCTTTTTGCTTTGGACAATTCGACTCCCTGAGAAGCATAACGCCTAGCTCACTCGACGAAAACCGCATTGCGGTTTTTGGTCGAGTGAAGCGCCGTGTTAGCACTACGTGAGTTGTACAATTGATTTCCCCTTGAAATAGTAGTTGTCTTTTCCTGTCGGCTTACTTTCCATGTATGGATCTAAGCAGAGGTAAATGCTTTCATTGTCAGTAACAAGTGTGCATTGCTCTATATAAGCGCTTGTCAAATCGTCAAAAATATGAAATTCGGTTAACCCATGAATTTTATACGTTTTAGTAACGCCATACCTGTCAATCGTTATTACTGCGAACGCAGAGTACTCCTCCCAATCGTAGTTGACTGAGACACTGATCACCTTGCCGTCTCTGAAGTGGCTTTCGTTTATCATTACTATAGGTGCTAACTATTGAATGGTAAGCGCGGGCCAATGGGGTAATAGCCCGAATAGGATAAATTTTACTAGGCCGATTCCGTCTAGTACCATATTTACCGAAAATCCAAGACAGGGACGTTTGCTCATGACTTCTCATTCCAATTGGCAGAAATACCTCGATTTGCTGTCCTGCAAAGGCGTTCCAGAGCAATACCGGCGCTGGTACGTAAAGCGCGTCGAGGATTTTTTGGCGTCACATCCAGGAAAAAATCTGCGCGATTTCTCCGCTTCAGATCTTGAGAGCTATTTTCAACTTCGATCACGAGACACGTCCTTGACCGCTTGGCCGTATCGGCAAATGGTCGATGCCTTGCAGTTGTTGTTTGTGGATCTGTCGGCAACCTCTTTGACCAGAACCCTGGATTGGGGATTACTGGTAAGAGAGCATTCGTTCAATTAAAACCTGAAAAGTCCTTTTTGTCCAAGGAGATCGGTTCCGATGGGAAGGTGGCCGATCATGCTGTTGTTAACTTTCCCACAGATTCTGATGCCGGTGATGTTTTGAAAACCCCGAAGGCTTCCGGTGTTGCTGAGATTCCGCGGTTTCTGACACTGTGATCAAAGCGCGTAAGGATTTGCCTCCCAATTCCGCAGAACCTTGAGGTCTTTCGGCGGCAGATAGTCGTAGGCACCCATTTGATCCTGGAACACGGCGTTGGCTAAAGCATAGTTGCTGGATTTTCGGCTCAGCATGATGAAAAACCAGGAAAAAGGGTAGCCCAGAGTGCGGTCATAGCCGTGGATGGCATTGGCCAGATCCACGCCGTAGAGACGCCCGCCAGGGGGCAGATCGGGCAGTTTGCCCTGGAAAGTGGAGATGGGTTTGATGCCCAGTTTCTGCTCGCCATAGGCGTCGATGTATTCACGCAGGGCCATGACCCAGTGGCTGCTGAGATGGCCGCTCTCGTAAGCGCTGGAAGCCTGCCAGTCAGCGAAGAAACGCACCAAACGTTGCTGGTCTCTGGCAGCAAGGCGCTCCTGTTCCAACAACTGGCCAACATCAGTGATGCGGCGAAATTGATAATAGGCCTCACCCAGGGGTTCGGATTCCAGATGGGTTACCTCCAGGGGTTCGATGATCTCTTCGAGACTGTCGGGATACCAGTCTGGATCCAGCAAGGGACGATCCAGCACAGTCTGAATCTCTTCAACCTCCAGTTGGAGAAACGCTTTGGGCTGATCACCATAGGCCAGGACGAAATAGTGGGTTTTTCCCGCAAGATGGGTAGCGAAATAGCCAGCATCCAGGTATTTTTCCAGCAGGGTGTCTATCTCGCCTTCGGAGACCTGTTCTACCCAGTGGCGCAGATTATCGCTGATGGGTTGACGGTCGGCATCCACCACGCCGCCAAGACGGTGCCAACCGCTACGGGTCAATACCCAGTTCACTCCTCTTCCCCCGATCTCTTGCTGCAATCGCTCCAACAAAAGTGGCAGTCCCTGAGCAGGGGTAATCTCCTGGCAAAGGGTGGAAAGACGCGCTGGATTTATGGCTGGGGCTGTCATGGGGTTAAATCCTCGTCGTTGCCCTGCCTCAGGCGGGATACCGCTACGTTGCGTACGTCAACGTCGGGGTCAGTCAGCATCGACTCAAGTAGGGCCAGAGGGGCACGTTCGGCGCTGATCAGTCGCACTCGCCAATCGGGATCCTGACAGAGGGTTGCCAGGGCGTCGGGATCGATGCGCTCAGCCACCAGACAGCGCACCTCGGGCGCGGGATCTTCCCGCATCAGGCCCAGACTCTCTTCGGGCAAACGGGCAGCCACGGTTTTGCGCACCTCGCGCTCTGGGTCGCGGATCAGGCGAAACAGGCGTCCACGCTTGATGCGGCGGGCAACACACTGGCGCACCATGTAGTCCTCATCAGTGGCCATGGATTCCAGCTGTTCCAGGGGTAAACGGCTGGCAACGGTGATGCGAACCTCACGGTCGGCGTCTTGCATCAGTTTATCCAAGTGGATCTCTGGGAGACGATAGGCCAGGACGCGGCGCACCACTTCGTCGGGGTCGTCCAGCATCTGCAGCAAACGCTGCTGAGAGAGATGACGGGCGGCAATAGCACGGCGCTCCCAGAAAGCATCTCCGGCATAGCCCTCGGCCAGATCGGGATTGATCTTGAAAAAGCGGGCAATCTGGCGCCCACTCATTGCCTGAACGCAAGTGTCTCCGGGCAGACAGCGGCCACTGGCCAATCGATCACTACGATGTGGACAGCTTCGGCAATCTGCCATCGGAACAGCAACCTCATCCTGGGGTTCGGTCATGTCCAGAGCCCCCATATTCAGTCACTCATGCCTCTTCAACCTCGGCCACCACCAAACCTGAGGCAGAGGCCAGATCGGTGGTCAGGGCGAGGCAGTGGCTGCTGCTATCCACCAGGTAGAGGTTGAAGCCGCCGGATTGGACAATGGGGGTATCCAGCATGATGTCGTCGTCGGAGCAAAAGGTAAAATGCAGATCGGAAAAGGCCGCCCGCAGATCATTTTGCAGATTGGCCGATTGACCTTGCTGGCCCAGCCACTGGCTAACCGATTCCAACTGCTGCTGGCTGATCATGCGCTGGCTTCCTGCTCAAAGCGGATACGTTCCTCCGGAGCCTGGCCCATGACTTTGGCCAGCCAGGGTGGCGCATCAGGGCCGATGCGGGATTGCAGGGCGGTGATCTCGGCACGGGCCTCGCCCATATCGGGTTTCTTGATCGGATGGGCGCCGGTACGCACCACTTTGGCAGCAGCGGGGCCACCGATAGAGGCGACGAAGAGGATCTGACAATCGGCGATCAGGCTGGCGCGATAGCCATTTTTGTCATCGGTGGCCTCGGCGTCCTTGATCTCGCGAATCTCGATCAGACGCTGTTCGGCTTGTGAGACCTGATAGATCAGAAAACGCTGGCAGGAGCCAAAGTGGCCATCCAGCATCTCGCCCCGATTGGAGGCACAGGCAACGCGGATGCTGTTGGGCATGTCACCCTCGGCGTAGGGTTCGGTTGCGGGCAGGGGTTCCTGGGTGATGCCCTTCTCGCCACGTAGATAGGCCAGGGCCGACTTCAGCGAGACAGCATCCACCTCAGCCAATTCGCCATCGGCTGCGGATTTGAGGGATTTGACGGTCAGGCCAGAGAGAGACTCTGCCGTGGGCGGCAGGCCGATGCTGTCAGCCAGGACGCGCAGCAAACGGGCGGCATCGGTCTCTGGCAGTTCACGGGCGGCCAGACCAATACGCAGGGCGATCTCGTCGGAAAGCGGTTGTGGGCTCATGGCTTTGGCTCCTGTGATCAAAATGGGGTTATCACGAAGGAGTGGAACGCTCCTCTCCTTCGTGATGGCAACGCGCCTTTAGGCAGGCACGATACAGTCATCTTCCATGCAGACGTCCAGGCACTGCGGGGCGTCGAACTCCCCTTCACACTCAGTACAGGTATCGGCTTCGATCATGTAAACCCCTTTGAAGGGTTTGATGGATTTGGTGGGACAGACAGGTTCACAGTCACCACAGGCAGTACAGACATTACGATCAATCTTCAGAGCCATGGTCTTCTCCTCAATCGGCGCGTTTGAAACGCAGGGTTGTTGGAAAGGTCGGACGGGGACTGATGGGATCGATGTAGTACTTCGAACCATCGGTCAGCTCGATCTCGCCACCCCAGGCGTCATCGGTATCGGTTTCCACCGTCGCGATTTCGTCTTCCTGGTCTTTCTTGGCGATGTAGAACAGCAGCCCACCATCGTCTTTCACTCGGATCATCACATTGGGCATGGGTCTTCCTCCTAAAGCGGGGTTGACATCGATACGCTGATGCCAACCCCTGGCGGAACAATTAACGAACCAAGTCGTAATTGTAGTCGGTGGTACCCATACCGCGAGTCTCTTCATCGAGACGTTCCAGCACTGAGTTGACCAGGGTGGTCAGCATCTGCATGGCACCCTCGTAACCCAGGGTGGTCTGGCGATGCAGGTGGTGGCGATCGAAGATGGGGAAGCCGAGACGAATCAGCGGCACTTCGAACTCCTTGCCCTTCTGCAGCGTGTCACGCTGGATGAACTTGCCGTAGCTGTTGCCGATCATGAAGTCCGGCTTGTTGGTGAACATCAGCGAACGGAAGTGCCAGAGATCCTTACCGATATGAACCTCAGAGTTCTGACCGTAGGGCGATTCGGACAGCATGGTGTCCATCGCCTTTTTCCAACGCTTGTTGGCGTGGTTGCAGAGGATGACGGTTGGCTCAGCGCCCAGCTCCAGCAGGAAGCGGGTCATACCCATGACGAAGTCGGCATCGCCGTAGAGACCAAACTTCTTGCCGTGCAGCCAGGCATGGCTGTCGGTCATCATGTCGACCAGGACACCGCGCTCACGGGTCAGGGAATCGGAAATCGGCTTGCCGGTCAGCTCGGAGACCTTCATCAGGAAGGCATCGGTCGCTTCCAGACCCATGGGGATCTCGATATCGCTGGCGGGGTGGTTCCAGGTACCCTTGGTGAACTTGCGGGTCTTCACCGACTGCCAGGGTTGCAGGTAGAGGGTATCGATGGCGTTGGGCGCATCCTTCATCTCTTCAACCGAGGTGCCGCCGTCGTACATGCGGAACTCACCATCAGCAGGGGTATCCAGCACATCGGTGGGATCAGACAGCAGGCTGTAGCCGACGCCCATCTCCTCCATCATGCGCTTCATGACGCGATAGTTGCCCAGGTAGGTCTCGAAGCCGGGCACGATGTTGATCTTGCCATTGCTGCCAACCTTTTTGTCGTCCATGTGGTTCAGGGTGAAGTAACGCTGAATCCCTTCAAACATGTTGTCCCAACCGGTGGTGTGGGAACCGACGAAGCTGGGGGTATGGGCGAAGGGGGTCGGGAAATCCTGTTCGATGTGACCTTCCTTCTTGGCGTTGCCGATGAAGGCATTGAGGTCGTCACCGATGACCTCGGCCATACAGGTGGTGGAGACGGCAATCATCTCCGGCTTGTAGAGTGCCTTGGCATTGGCAAGACCGTCGAACATGTTCTTCTGGCCGCCGAATACCGCCGCATCTTCGGTCATGGAGTCGGAGACACAGGCGACCGGCTCTTTGAAATGACGGTTGAAGTAGGAGCGGAAGTAGGCGACACAACCCTGAGAACCATGCACATAGGGCAGGGTCTTCTCAAAGCCCAGGGCGCAGAGCACGGCACCCAGAGGCTGACAGGCCTTGGCCGGATTGATGGTCAGGGCCTCACGGGCGAAGTTCAGCTCTTTGTACTCTTCGGTGGTGGTCCAGTTGAAGATCTCGTCGATCTTGACCTGGGGCACCCGCTCTTCGAACTGATCTTGCTTGTTCTTCAGGGTCTCTTTGTATTCCTCCTGCCGAAACAGGGGGTAGCTTGGTTTGATGTTATCTACAGCTTGACTCATGATCTTTCTCCTCCCCGCGCCACCAATCTGTGAACGGACGGGGTAGATGAACTAAAGGTTCGTCCTGTCCGGGCCTGACATTCAGGCCCGGTCAAGGCGATGTCTTAAGCGCTGGCAGCCTCTGCTTCGGCTTCTGCACCTTTCAACCAGGGCGCTTGCAGTTTGCCCCAGCAGGGATTATTGATGGTCATATCCATATCCCGGGCGAAGATGGCAAAGCCGTCGTAGCCGTGATAAGGACCGGAATAATCCCAGGAGTGCATCTGACGGAAAGGCACACCCATCTTCTGGAAGATGTACTTCTCCTTGATGCCGGAGCCGATCAGGTCAGGCTTGACCTTTTTCACGAACTCTTCGAATTCGTAGCCGGTGACATCGTCATACAGCAGGGTGGCATTACCCATGTCTTTGATGGTGCGGTCGTAGTCATCGTTATGGGCGAACTCATACCCGGTGCCGACCACCTCCATACCCAGATCCTCGTAAGCACCGATGACATGGCGCGGACGCAGACCGCCGATATAGAGCATCACCTTCTTGCCTTGCAGACGCGGCTTGTACTTGGCAATTACCGCCTCATACTCGGCCTGATACTTGGCGATGACACGCTCGGCGCCTTCTTTGATCTTGTCGTCGAACTTCTCGGCGATGGCACGCAGAGATTCGGCGATCTTGGTCGGACCGAAGAAGTTGTATTCCATCCAGGGAATCCCATACTTCTCTTCCATGTGACGGGAGATATAGTTCATGGAGCGATAGCAGTGGAGCAGGTTCAGCTTGGCCTTGGGGGTGTTCTCCATCTCGGCGATGGTACCGTCACCGGACCACTGGGCAATGACGCGCAAGCCCATCTCTTCGAGCAGGGTGCGAGAGGCCCAGGCATCACCACCGATGTTGTAGTCACCGAGGATGGCGACATCATAGGGGGTGCTCTCAAAGCTGCTGCCGTCGCGGTTACCCAATACCCAGTCACGGATCGCATCGTTGGCGATGTGGTGACCCAGGGACTGAGAGACACCACGGAAACCTTCGCAACGCACGGGAACAACGGGCTTTTCGATCTCTTTGGCGGTCTTCTTGGCCACGGCCTCGATGTCATCACCGATCAGACCGATGGGGCATTCAGACTGAATCGAGATGCCCTTGTTGAGCGGGAAGAGCTGCTCGATCTCCTCCATGATCTTAGAGAGCTTCTTGTCGCCGCCGAAGACGATGTCCTTCTCCTGGAAGTCCGAGGTGAAGTTCATGGTACCGAAGGTATTGATCCCGGTCGCACCTACGTAGTAGTTACGACGACCGGCGCGGGAGTACTGACCACAGCCAACCGGGCCGTGGGAGACGTGAATCATGTCCTTGATCGGACCCCAGACCACCCCTTTGGAACCGGCGTAGGCACAACCACGGATGGTCATGACGCCCGGCAGGGATTTACGGTTGGAGGTGATGCACTTCTTCGATTGCTCGACGGACTGATCATTCACAGCCAGGTGTTTGGCGCGGTCTTTCTTCGCCTTTTCGGGATAAACCTCCAGCACCTCCTGAATGAGGGCCTGGGTCTCTTCGCGTGTCATTGCAGACATAGTTTTTCTCCTGCCGGGCCGCCAATCCGCGAACAACCGGCTTATTGAAAATCAATGGGCGTAGGATGCGGTGAGGAACGAACCGCATCCTACGAATGCCGCCTTTAACTTAGGCACTGGCCTCAGCAGCTGCGGTCTGACCGATGATGCTTTCATCCTCTGCATCCATGATGCCGAACTCCATCAACAGATCTTCCAGCTCGTCCATGGTGCAAGGGGTCGGGATCACCATCTTGGTGTTGTCGATGATCTTCTGCGCCAGGGTGCGATATTCGTCGGCCTGCTTGGCGCTGGGATCGTATTCGATCACGGTCATACGACGGATCTCGGCACGCTGCACCACATTGTCACGAGGAACGAAGTGGATCATCTGGGTACCCAGCTTTTCAGCCAGGGCGATGATGAGTTCGTCTTCGCGGTCGGTGTTACGGCTGTTACAGATCAGGCCGGCCAGACGCACGCCACCGGAGTTGGCGTACTTCACGATACCCTTGGAGATGTTGTTGGCGGCGTACATGGCCATCATCTCACCGGAGCAGACGATGTAGATCTCCTGGGCCTTGTTTTCACGGATGGGCATGGCGAAACCACCGCAGACCACGTCACCCAGTACGTCATAGAAAACAAAGTCGAGGTCGTCTTCATAGGCGCCTTCCTCTTCCAGGAAGTTGATGGCAGTGATAACACCACGGCCGGCACAACCGACACCGGGCTCAGGACCACCGGACTCAACGCACTTGATGTTGCCGTAACCGGTCTTGAGTACATCTTCCAGTTCCAGATCTTCCACGGTACCGGCCTCGGCGGCCATTTCCATGATGGTGTTCTGAGCCTTGGAATGGAGGATCAGACGGGTGGAGTCGGCCTTGGGGTCGCAGCCCACGATCATGACTTTCTTACCCAATTCGGCCAGACCGGCGACCAGATTCTGAGTGGTGGTAGACTTGCCGATACCGCCCTTACCGTAGATTGCACATTGACGCAGTGCCATAGTCTCTCTCCTAGGTGTTGATGAATGAACCAGAGCAAAAATGCTTCGTCACACACCTAGAGAGCAAGAGCTGTGCCAGGGCCGATTTTTCACATTAACTAATTGATATTAATATTTTTTTATTAAATACCCGGCCAAAAAATCCTGGTCGGCTTCATAACAAACACCCAGCGAATGTATGGATGATCACAAACAAAACCCCAGCGAGCCCCCTGGCCTCCCCCCCAGCCTGCCCGCCGATGCCAGACTGCCGGTCAATCGCTGCAACCTGCCCCCGGTCATCCTCGGTAGCCTGACCTTTCAACAGCACCCGGTGGCACTGCTGCTGGATGGTGTACTGGAGCTGCACAGTGACCTCTTCCATCGACTGGACAAACTCCCGGATCACGCCGAACGGGCGCAACTGTTTCAGGATCATATGGACGCCGAGTTCAGCCTGGGACATCCCGAAGAGGCGGGCTATAGCAAAACCACCGCCCGATCCAGGGCCAAGGCCAGCTATCTGCGACTGCTGCGCGGCTGGGCCTTTGACAGCGACGGTATCGAAGGGGCCGCTCTCAAAGGCTGGGTCGAATCCCGCTTCGGCCTGCTGCCACGCCACCATGGCAGCCCCATCCGCGACTTCTCCAGCGACAGCTACCAACACTATATAGAACAGCGGGCACGGGGCCTCTATGGTGCCAACGCCCTGGAATCCCAGCTGGACCTGGTCTACAGCTATTGCCAATACGAACTGGGGCGGCAGTTTCCCGATGAATCCCACATGACCCTCTATCGTGGCATGAACCGGGTGGGTGACCACGAGATACTGGGCAAGCTCGGCCACCGCCGCCATCAGGTTCTACTCAACAATCTCTCCTCTTTTTCGACAGACCGGGAACGCGCGAGCGAATTTGGCGACTATATTGTGGAGATGGCGGTACCTCTGGCCAAGATCGCCTTCTTCCACCGCCTGCTACCGGGAAGACTCAAGGGCGAAGATGAATTTGTGGTCATCGGTGGCGTCTATGAAGTGTGTTATGCCACCCTCTGATTTTGAAGGAAACCCGGATGAAAACCCACCCCACCCTATCAGCTCCGGCCATACCCCCTGAACCGCGACAGAGAAGGCTTTGTCGCAAATACGACAAACAGGATCCTATAGAGACAGGCCGCAGACAATGACAATAGTGACACCCCAGCCGCCCTATTATGCCGTCATCTTTACCTCGATCAGGACTGAGGTTGACAATGGCTACACGGAGACAGCACAGGCCATGCTGAATCTGGCCTCAAATCAACCTGGTTTTCTGGGATTTGAATCAGCCAGGCAAGAGATTGGCATTTCGGTTTCCTACTGGGACAGTCTTGAAGCCATCAGGGCCTGGAAAGACAACCCTTCGCATCAGCATGCCCAAAACCAGGCAGCAGACTGGTATTCAACGTTCCGGGTTCGCATTTGCCGGGTCGAACGCGATTATGGTTTTTCCATTCCATGAAGGCGGATGTCATTCACCGGGTGAGATTCACCACAGAAGCGGAATACCTGAAGACCATTCGTGGATACATGACGTTTTACAACCAAGTAAGACGCCATTCATCGTTGAACTATTTATCACCAGCTAATTTTGAGTTAAAACAAGCTGCATGAAAAGAGTGTCCACCTTTTCGGGGGAGGATTCCATGCCCATTACCGACTCAAATCCACATAACAGATATATTGATCAAACACATACCCAGAAGGGCCATGGGGGGTGTACTGGTCATCGAAATGGCGCATTACGCCGACATGGCGCCACCCCTTTTCCGAGTAGGGTTCGTAAGTCCAAAGGAAGGTGCCCGGTGGCAGTTTGGCCAGCATTCGGCATCGGGAGGAGGGACAGGACCTGATGGCCAGGAAGTTATCACCGTTCGGATCCAGTTTACAGACAGTATAGAGCTCGCCATCGTAGGCGATACTGGGCGGGGTCAATCCCAGCAAAAGGGCTATTGCCATGGCCAGAGTGCCGATAATGGGGCTTTTCATGTCGATTCTCCTGGTGTGTTTTTAGACTTCGATCATCAACCCTTCTTGTGCCAGTTCAAACTCAGGATCCCCTGTCCGGCCCACGGCGTGGGTTCCTTTGGCCTCAGCGAAAACGGCCTCCAGATCTTCATCGCTTCGGGTGGGTTCATGATGGGTGAGAAAAACCCGTTTCACGCCAGCCTCCCGGGCGGCTTCGATACTGGTACCGAAGGTGCCGTGACCCCAGCCCTTGCGTTTGGGATATTCGGCATCGGTATAGGCGGTATCAATCACCAGCACATCGGCACCCTGAAAGAACGCCAGGATGCGGTCCCGTTGGTCATCCACCATCTCCTGATAATCGGCATATTCCGATTCATCGGGGTTGTAGATGTTATAGGGCCACTCATGGTCACCCGTGAAGACAAAGGATTTTTCCCCGCACTCAAGGCGATAACCAAAATTCAGCACCGGGTGGTTAAGCAGCAGACACCGTACTCTGACACTACCAACCTGGACATCCTGTCCCTCCTGCATGTTCTGGTAGGCCATACGGGCATTGAGTTCGGCCTCACGCACGGGAAAATAGGCGTACTCCATCTGCCGCGACAACACCTCGCCAATACCCCGCTGGGTAATGGGATCGGCCGCACCATGGATGGTCACTTCGTTACCCGGAACAAAGATGGGCAAAAACAACGGCAGGCCCTGAATATGATCCCAGTGGGTGTGGGAGATAAAGACGTGGGCCTTGAGGGGAAACTCAGAGACCAGGTTCTGTCCCAGGGGAAAGATGCCGGTTCCACCATCCAGGATCAGGAGTTCGTTATCGTTGCCACGCACCTCAATACAGGTGGTATTACCCCCATACCGAATGGTTTTCGGTCCTGGTGATGGTATCGAGCCTCGCACACCCCAAAATTTAAAACGCACGCTATGTATCCTTGGCCACTGATAGGAAACAGAGATCCACTGGGCATGAAAGCCAGAATTTATGAGCCATTATGTAGGGCTCGATATCCATCATCAAACTTATCATTATAGCTGTGAAAAAGAACGCGCCTTTTCCATCTCTCCACTGAGGTCGCCCAGTTCGGCCATCAGGCCTGGCAGACCTGCACCAAGACGTGATGAAACTGCTGGTGGAAAGTCCTCAATCAATGGGTTGCCCGAATCACCAAAATTCAGGGAACGCACGATCTGGTTGGCGGCAAAGACCGCTTCGCACATGCCGACATCGCCCTCTTTCACCCCCTGTTCAGGATCATGGTGATGACGAATGGCATGGGACAGACTCAGGGGAAGCTTCCAGACCTCTGCCAGACTGCCGCCGATCTCCGCATGGCTCACGCCATGGGTTTCAATCTCGACCTCATGCAGACTGCGGGCCTGATCGGCGGCCTGATCCAGAGATCGGCGCAGCTCCTCGGGTTTGAACTGTGCCAACACCACCTTGCCGAAATCGTGCAACAGCCCGGCCACAAAGAAATCCGTTGCGTCTTTGTCGGGCACTCCAAGCCGGGTGGCCAGTCGTTTGGCTACCGAAGCCACGCCCAGAGAGTGGGCCAGAAACTGATTCATATCAAACCCGGCCTTATTGGTCTTTGGCAACATGCCAATGGCAGCAATAGAGAGTGCGAGGTTTTTGATGGTATTGATACCGACGTAAACCACGCCGTGGTTGATGGAATTAATGGGACGCGACAGGCCGAAATAGGCGGAATTGACCAGCTTGAGCACCTTCATGGTCATCACCGGGTCATGCTCAATCACCTGGACCAGGGATTTGGGGGCACAATCGGCCCGAGAGGCCAGATCCAATACTTTGGTCACACCCTGAGGAAAGGCAGGCATCTTTTCGACCAGACCGGGCACTTCTGCTGCGTCAATCGCCATTGGCCTTGCCCATCCTCAGTAAAATGGATAACTCTACTGCCTTTGTCACCTGCGTCAAGCCAAGCATCACTTTAATCTGCCGACACCGTGCGTTCTGCCGCCCAGGCGCGCAGATAGGCGATCTTTTCCGCCATCACCACCGACAAGGGTCTGGTCTTGCTGATCTCGGCCAACACATGCTCGGTATTCAGGGGGGTCTCCTGAGCATGGGCGCTGTAAAGGGCAGAGACCACCGCCTGTTCAATCTCGGCACCGGTAAAGCCTTCGGCTGCCGTCGCCAGAACGTTGAGATCAAAGGCGGTCGGGTCCTGTGCCCTTTTGCGCAAATGGATCTCGAAGATCACTTCGCGCACCTCGGGTTTGGGCAGATCAACAAAGAAAATCTCATCGAAACGACCTTTGCGCAGCAATTCCGGCGGCAGGGATTCGATGTCGTTGGCCGTAGCTACCAGGAAGACTTTGGCACTGCGTTCTGCCATCCAGGTCAGCAGAGTACCCAGCACACGTTTGGCGGGACCGCTGTCCTCATCGCCAGACAGCCCCTTTTCGATCTCGTCGATCCAAAGCACTGAGGGCGCCATGATCTCAGCGGTACGGAGGGAATCCCGCAGGTTGCGCTCGGTCTCGCCGTAGTATTTGTTGTAGAGGGTGCCGAAGTCGAGCCGCAACAGCGGCAGCCCCCAGGCCCCGGCCACGGATTTGGCGGCCAGACTTTTGCCACCGCCCTGCACGCCCAACAGCAGGATGCCCTTGGGCGGATCCAGTCCCGGCGGGGTGTCGTCATCGATAAAGACCTTTCGACGCGCCGCCAGCCACCCTTTGAGGTGGGCCAGCCCTGCCACATCGGCAAAACGGGCCGTATCGGTCTCGAATGCCAGCACGCCGCCCTGATCCAGCAGCTTGTATTTGGCGCGTTTGACCTCGTCGATGTCCTCTTCGCTCAGGATACCGTCATCGTAAATGGACTGGCGCACCAGACGGCGGGCGTCGGGCATGGTCAGCCCCAGCAGATTGTTGATCATCATCTTGATCACTTTGGTACTGGCCTGGGCCCGTTTGCGATGCTGTTTCCCCCATTGATGGGCCTCTTCATAGATGAGTGCCTCCAGCTCCTCGCGACCCGGCAGGGCCAGATCGAACCGGGTCGCCAGGGTGCGTAGCTCCAGAGGGGTCTCCAGCT
>JBNKMQ010000330.1:0-2190 GCA_050293225.1 Sedimenticolaceae bacterium | reverse complement strand
CCTCTTCGCCGCCCGCAGCAACAAGCGCGAGGTGGAGATGGATGATATGGAGAAGGCGAAAGACAAGATCATGATGGGCACCGAAAGGCGCACCATGGTGATGAGCGAAGACGAGAAGAAACTGACCGCCTATCACGAGTCGGGTCACGCCATCGTCGGACGACTGGTACCTTCACATGATCCGGTCTACAAAGTGAGCATCATTCCCCGCGGGCGCGCCCTGGGTGTCACCATGTTTCTCCCCGAGGCCGACCGCTACAGCTACAGCAAGGAGCACCTGGAGAGCCAGATCTCAAGCCTGTTTGGCGGACGCATCGCCGAAGAGCTGGTGTTCGGCATCGACAAGGTGACCACCGGCGCTTCCAACGACATCAAGCGCGCCACCGAGCTGGCGCGCAACATGGTCACCAAGTGGGGCCTCTCGGAGCGTCTGGGACCGTTGATGTACAGCGAGGAGGAAGAGGAGGTCTTTCTCGGTCGCTCGGTGACCCAGCACAAGAATGTCTCCGACGACACGGCGCATACCATCGATGAGGAGATCCGCAATGTCATCGATCGCAACTATGAACGCGCTGAGAATATCCTCACCGAGAATCTCGAAAAGCTGCACATCATGTCGAAGGCCCTGATGAAGTACGAGACCATCGATAGCGAGCAGATCGACGATATCATGTCGGGCAAGACTCCGCGGGCGCCCAAGGATTGGGATGAGGGTGATATCGGTTCCGACGACGATACTCGTCCATCGGGCGAGTCACCCTCTTCCGATGATGTATCGGGCACCATCGGTGGCCCGGCCGGGCAGCACTGACCAAAGCCCTGCCTAATTGATCCTCGACTGCGCAGGAAAAAGCCTTGACCTGGGGACACCCCAGGTCATGGGTATTCTCAATCTGACCCCCGATTCGTTTTCGGATGGGGGGCGGTTTGTGGATACAGAACTGGGCTTGAGCCACGCTCTGCGCATGGTGGAGGAGGGGGCTGCAGTCATCGATGTCGGCGGGGAGTCGACACGCCCAGGTGCGCAGACAGTCTCTCTCGACGAGGAGCTCGATCGTGTCATCCCCCTTATCGAGCGCCTTTCCCAGGAGATTCCGGTACCTATCTCCATCGATACCAGCAAGCCTCAGGTGATGCGCGAAGCGGTTGCCGCGGGCGCTGGAATGATCAATGACATCATGGCCCTGCAGGCGCCCGGTGCGTTGGCCACGGCGGCGCAGACAGGCGTTCCGGTATGCCTCATGCACATGCAGGGAGAGCCGCGTACGATGCAGCAGGCGCCGCAATACGTGAACCTCGTGGAAGAGGTCAAGGGCTTCCTGCAGCAGCGTGTCAATGCATGCGAAGCGGCGGGAATAAGGCCCGAGAATCTGATCGTCGATCCGGGCTTTGGATTCGGTAAGACACTTGCGCACAATCTGATTTTGCTGAAAGATCTGCAGGTGCTGGGGGAACTGGGTGTCCCTCTGCTGGTGGGGATTTCGAGAAAATCGATGGTCGGTTCGATCCTTGGAGATGCCCCTGTGGATAAACGGCTGATCGGCAGTGTTGCGGCGGCAGTGGTCGCGGTGACGAAAGGTGCCAAGATCGTCAGGGTGCATGATGTTCGGGAGACGGTTGACGCCTTGAGAGTGGTGTCGGCGGTTGAATCAGCCCAATAACGAATGGGGAAGATGTTGTGAGTCGAAGGTATTTTGGTACGGATGGGGTGCGTGGGCGATTCGGAGAGGGGCCGATCACGCCTGAATTCGTCCTCAAACTGGGCTGGGCCGTTGGCCGGGTGTTGGGAACAGAGGCCAAGAGCCGGGTGTTGATTGGAAAAGACACGCGTATCTCCGGCTACCTCCTGGAATCGGCATTGGAGGCGGGTTTGACGGCGGCAGGGGTCAATATCACCCTGTTGGGACCGATGCCGACCCCCAGTGTCGCCTATCTGACACGCACCCTGCATGCACAGGCGGGGATCGTCATCAGCGCTTCACATAATCCGTATCAGGACAACGGCATAAAATTCTTTTCCGCGGAGGGTCTCAAGCTTCCCGACGAAGTGGAGATCGCTATCGAGGCTGAAATGGACAAACCCCTGATTACTGTCGATTCCTCGGAACTCGGCAGGGCGGAGAAGATGGCGGCAGAGGGGCGGTATATCGAATTCTGCAAGAGCACGATTCCCCTGAAGACCCGCTTCAA
>JBNKMQ010000329.1:0-1938 GCA_050293225.1 Sedimenticolaceae bacterium | reverse complement strand
CAACAGGATCCCTTCCTCTATCTCTGGGGCGAATCGGGCAGCGGCAAGAGTCACCTGCTACAGGCCGCCTGCGCCCAGGCCCATGCAGAAGGCGTTCAACCCGCCTACCTGCCGCTGAAATCGGAGCAGGAGATCGACCCGGCCATGCTGGATGGCCTGGAGGGCTTTGCCCTGGTCTGTCTCGACGACCTGGAGCAGATCGCCGGTGATAGCGTGTGGGAGCAGGCGATCTTCAACCTCTTCAACCTGCTGCGGGAGAGTGGCTCACGCCTGGTGGTCTCTGCCGACCGACCTCCAGCGGCATTGGACATCGCACTGCCCGATCTCGCTTCCAGGCTCACATGGGGCCCCTGCTACCATCTGATACCCCTGGACGACAGCGACAGATTGGAACTGCTGATACGCAGTGCGGAGCGACGAGGCATGCAGATGAGCCCGGAGACGGCCAACTTTCTACTCCAACGCACCCCCAGGGATATCCACTTTCTCACCCTGCTGATGGAGAGGCTCGACAACGCATCCATGGCGGCCCAGCGTCGCCTGACCATACCTTTTGTGCGGGAGACCCTGAATCTCTAGCGGGCTATAATGCGAGGAGGGTTCGGAGCGATTCCAGATTCTCGAACACTGAATTAAGAGAGGCAGGCAGCCGTATGAACAGCACCAAGCAGACCATTGAGACCAAACTCCAGGCGGCGTTCTCCCCGATTCACCTGGAGGTGATCGATGAGAGCCACATGCACAATGTGCCCGATGGCGCCGAGTCCCACTTCAAGGTCGTGGTGGTCAGCGAGGCCTTCGACGGCGACAAACTGATCGCCCGCCACCGCAAGGTGAATCAAGCCCTCAAGTCAGAGCTGGAGGAGATCCACGCCCTGGCCCTACACACCATGACGCCGGATGACTGGTTCAACAAAGGCGGCACCGTCACTGACTCCCCACCCTGCCTGGGGGGATCAAAACAGAACTGACCACTTCACCCTGTCAGTCTCGCTGACTGAAATACTCCTTGGTCAAAGCAAAGACCACCGGACTCAACAGCAGCAGGGCCACCAGGTTGGGGATCGCCATCAGGGCGTTCAGGGTGTCCGCTATCAGCCAGACGAACTTCAACTGCTCCTGGGCCATGGCGCCGATAGGGATCATCAATACCCAGACAACCCGAAACGGAGTGATCGACTTGACCCCGAAAAGGTACTCCACACAGCGCTCGCCATAGACGCTCCAGCCCAGGATGGTGGTAAAAGCAAAGATCGCCAGTCCCAGGGAAACCACATAAGCACCCACCCCGGGCAGGGCTGTCTCAAACGCCAGTGAGGAGAGGGCCGAGCTGGTCTCACCACTGCTCCAGGCGCCGGTCACCACAATCGCCAGGCCGGTGATGGAACAGACGATGATGGTATCGATGAAGGTGCCGAGCATCGCCACCGATCCCTGGCGCACTGGATTATCTGTCGCCGCTGAGGCATGCGCGATGGGAGCGCTACCCAGGCCCGCTTCGTTGGAGAAGATACCCCTCGCCACACCGAATTGGATAGTCAGCCAAACCGCTGCACCGGCAAAGCCACCCGTGGCGGCAGTCGGCGTGAAGGCCTCAGTGACAATCAAGGCGAGGGCGCTGGGAATGTCGCTGGCATAGAGCGCCAGCACCACTAACCCGGCGAGCAGGTAGGCCACAGCCATAAACGGCACGAGCTTACCCGCCACTTCAGCAATACGACGGATGCCGCCGATCAATACCAGCCCCGCCAGGACCGCCATCACCAGTCCAGTCAGCCAGGGGGCAATCTGAAGACTCTCGTTGGTCGAGAGGGCATTGGCCACCGAATTGGCCTGTACTGTGTTACCGATACCGAAACCCGCCAGAGCACCGAAGATGGCGAAGAGGCTGCCCAACCAGGCCCATTTGGCACCTAGCCCGTTCTTGATGTAGTACAT
>JBNKMQ010000328.1:0-3862 GCA_050293225.1 Sedimenticolaceae bacterium | reverse complement strand
TCTATCCATAGCTCGGCTGGAGAGTATTCGCCGCAGAAATCCAAACAGATAGGTCGGGAAGGTCACATAGTAGCGGGGTTTGGGCCTGGGGCTCTCCAGGGCGTGGATAACCCTTTTCAACACCGCTTCAGGTGGCAAGGTAAATGGGGCTGCTGGCCCGACTTTCTCCAGTCTTGCCAACATTGCCTGGTAGTAGCCTTTGTGGAAGGAGCCTTCCGCATCGATATTTTCTTGCCACTGCTTCAGGGCGTTGGCGCGAAAGCGACTCTCGATCGGGCCTGGCTCGATCATAGAGACATGAATCCCGCTTCCTCTAAGCTCCAGTCGTAGGGTATCGCTCAATCCCTCCAGAGCGAATTTGCTGGCAACATAGGCGCCGCGATAGGGCAGGCTCATGAAACCGAGGATGGAGCTGTTCTGGATGATTCGGCCTTCTCCCCGCTGTCGCATGTGAGGAATCAGCTTGCAGGTCAGGTCATGCCAGCCGAACAGGTTGGTTTCGAACTGCTTGCGCAGGGTCTCCCTGCTGAGGTCTTCCACCGCTCCAGGCTGGCCATAAGCGCCGTTGTTGAAGAGGGCGTAGAGCCCGTCATTACACAGCGCCAGGGTCTGTTCCACTGCCTTTTCGATGGAATCACTCTGATCCAGGTCGAGTTGCAGGGCATCAAAGCCTTCGGCTTTGAGCCTTTCGACATCCTCCGCTTTTCTCGCCGAGGCGATAACCCGGTATCCGCGACTTTTCAGCCCCTCCGCTACACAGTGACCAATGCCGCTGGAGCAACCTGTAATCAGTATGTTTCTGCCTGTTTTCATCTCGCCTAGAATACTCGATTCCAAGCTGTTCGGCTGCCCTATTTCATGCATTTTGGAGGGAGAGAAATTCTTAGATAAGGAATTAAAGTTTCACCCCAAACGTCCGCTAAAAAATGAGAGTGGAATGAAAGGTTGAAACTGACCTCTGCCATGCAGTTATGGCGAAAGACTAAGAATTTAGCGCTTTTCAGAGCAATAGCTTAACGGGGAGCTGGAGTATCATCAGGTGGATATTGCAACACTAGTCGGTTTGCTGGGTGGATTCGGCATCATCATCGGCGCCATTGCGTCGGGTGGCGATGTGATGCTGTTTGTCAATGTCCCCTCGATACTGATCGTGGTGGGTGGCACCTTCATGGTGACCCTGATGCAGGTCTCTCTGGGAGATTTTCTCGGCTCCTTCAGCATCGGCATGAAGGCCTTCTTTTACAAGACTGATGACCCGAAGAAACTGATCGAGGAGGCGGTGGAGCTTGCCGACATCGCACGTAAGAACGGTCTCTTGGCGCTGGAAGGGCAGGAGATCAGTAACAGCTTCCTGAAACAAGGTATCGGCCTCTGCGTAGACGGCCACGATCCCGCTCTGGTCAACAAACTGCTGACCAGAGATATCGACCTCACCATTCAGCGCCATGAGGTGGGACAGACGATGTTCAAGAATATGGCTACCATGGCTCCGGCGATGGGTATGATCGGCACCCTGGTGGGTCTGGTGCAGATGCTGGCGAATATGTCCGATCCTGCGAGTATTGGTCCCGCCATGGCGGTGGCCCTGTTGACCACCCTCTACGGTGCTGTTATCGCCAACGCCTTCGCCCAACCCATGGCCGATAAGCTGGCCCGTGCAAGCGGTATGGAAAAGACGAACAAATCTCTCATCATCGAGACCATCTCCGGTATCCAGGAAGGGATGAATCCTCGGGTGCTGGAGCAGCTCTTGAGCACCTACCTGCCAACGGGTAAACGTCCTAGCCAGGACGAATAATGATGGCTGACGATTGCCCCAAATGTGAAGCCGGACTGCCACCCTGGTTGGCGACATTTGCCGATCTGATGTCGCTGTTGATGTGTTTCTTCGTCCTGCTTCTCTCTTTTTCAGAGATCGATGCGACCCGATTCAGGAAAATGGCGGAGTCGATGAAGGACGCCTTTGGCGTGCAGCGGGAGGTGCCGGCCTACGAAGTGGTGATGGGTACCAGCGTGGTCAAACAGGAGTTCAGCCCCGGCATTCCACAACCCAGTCCGATTGATGAGATCCGCCAGATGACCACCGATATTGAGAAAGAACATCTCGATATGCAGGATGCGGAGAAGACCCAGGAGCAGCTCGATATCGATGCGGCCCAGGCCGCCAAGGCCGCTCTGCAGGCCAAGCTTGAACAGGAGGTCGAGGCCCAGGCCCAGGAGTTGCAAGAGAATCTGGAAGGGGAGATCGACGAGGGCCTGCTTGAGGTGGAGAGAGAGGGGCTCAAGATCATCATCCGAATTCAGGAGAAGGGCTCCTTCCCTTCGGGGCGCGCCAGCCTGAACCCCGATTTCTTTGAGGTCATCACAAAGATCACCGACGTTATCGCCGACACCCCTGGTAAAATTGTGGTCGCTGGCCATACTGACAACATACCTATTTCGACCAAGCGTTTTCGCTCCAACTGGGAACTCTCATCGGCACGGGCGGTGACCGTGGTACATGCCATGCTGAGCAATGCGGCACTGGATCAGAATCGCTTCCTGGTCCAGGGGTTTGCCGATTCCAAACCCCTGGTGCCGAACGACAGTCGAGAGAATCGGGCGCTGAATCGCAGAGTCGAGCTGATTATCCAGCGGGGTGAGGATGTTGACAGCGGTGAGGTGATCCAGGCCAGTGAAGATTTAAGTTCGAAGGACAATTGACCAGGATAGGCTATCAGAGGAGAGTAGGACCCTATGACCGACGAGCGTAGAGAATTCTTCCGCATCGATGACTCCATTCAGGTGAGTTATCACCCAATACCGGCATCGGATGTACCTGCGTCTATAGATGATCGGATGCAGAATGACCGCTTCAGCGTCATGACCCGGATGCAGGCGATCAGCCAGCACCTCTCCGCTTCCTTGCACCGTATTGAGCAGCGCGATCCCGATGTGGCCGACTATCTCAAGGCCCTGGATGAGAAGATCAATCTGCTGGGACAGAGCTTTCTGGCAGAGGAGAGCGATCTGCTGGGACAGCCCTCCCGCTCGGTCAATCTGAGTGCGGGCGGACTGGCGATGGATGTGGCCGACACCCTCTCCGTCGGCGAGATGGTGGAGATAAAACTCCTCTTGCTACCCTCTTTTACCGGTGTCCTGGCCTATGGAGAGGTGATCGGGGTGGAACCCTCTCAAGACCCGGGCAGCGACTATCCCCACCATGTGCGGATCAATTTCAGCCTGATTCGGGAGTCGGACCAGGAGGCCCTGATCCGGCATATCATGCGGCGACAGGGAGAGATGTTGAGAAAGCGCAGAGAGCTGGAGGAGAGCTGATCGGTTCTGCATGTTGCTCTTGAATCCTTCTGATTCAACCCCATTGTGGTAGGATTCCCCCTTTTACGCTGCCATGACTGGCATAAATCGTTGAGGAATCATACAAATGCCTATCTACGAATACCGCTGCGAAACCTGTGGCCACGAACTGGAAGCGCTGCAGAAGATGAGCGATCCACTCCTGACCGACTGTCCGGAGTGCAAGAATGCGACCCTGAAAAAGGCCCTGACTGCCGCCGGTTTCCGCCTCAAGGGCGGTGGCTGGTATGAGACCGATTTCAAGGGTAAGAAGAAATCCGAAGAGAAGAGTAAAAATGACAATAGCGCCCCTGCCTGCAGCAGCGGTTGTGACTGTCACTCTTAATACTCTCTGATTTATCGATGAACCTCTTGCGTCGCTATCTGGTGGCAGGCCTGTTGGTGTGGCTGCCCCTGATGGCAACCTTTTTTGTCATCAAGCTTCTGGTCAACTGGATGGACCAGAGCCTTCTCTTGTTGCCGAAAATCTACCGACCCGACAGCCTGCTGGGGTTTCATATCCCGG
>JBNKMQ010000327.1:0-2392 GCA_050293225.1 Sedimenticolaceae bacterium | reverse complement strand
CCAGGCAAAGGCGAGGTACTGACCCGGGTGGCCAAATTCTGGTTCGCACGCACCCAGCATCTGCTACCCAACCATCTGGCGGATATTCCACTGGAGAGCGTTGTCACCGACTCCGCCCAGCGGGAAGCCCTTGGCGACCGCGCCATGGTCGTACGCAAGCTGAAACCGCTGCCGGTCGAATCGATCGTGCGCGGTTATCTGATTGGCTCTGGCTGGAAGGACTACCAGCAGAGCGGCCAGGTCTGCGGCATACCGCTAGCGGCCGGTCTGCAGCAGGCGGACAAGCTTCCCGAAGCGATCTTCACGCCTTCCACCAAGGCAGAGCTTGGCGCCCATGACGAAAACATCGACTATGCCCGCACGGTGGAACTGCTCGGTGAAAGCCTCGCCAGCCAAGTCAGGGATTTCAGCCTGCGGATCTATCGGGAAGCGGCCGATTACGCACTCGAACGGGGCATCATCATCGCTGACACCAAGTTTGAATTTGGCCTGGATGAGACTGGTGGACTACACTTGATCGACGAGGTGCTGACGCCTGACTCCTCCCGCTTCTGGCCGGCAGACCAGTATCGCCCCGGCATCAGCCCACCCAGCTTCGACAAACAGTTCGTGCGGGACTATCTGGAGACCCTCGATTGGGACAAAACAGCCCCTGGTCCCGATCTGCCACAAGCCATTATCAACAAGACGGCAGAGAAATACCGCGAAGCAGAAAAAAGACTAACCGGGCGGTAGTTGGCGTTGTTGGGACAGAAGTTCTCCACAAACCGCAACACCGCAGCAACATACTGGAATTCTGCAACAAACGTCACTAAGATTGAGCTAGCGCTACGGATTACTGTCGCCCTCCCTGACAACTCAGGGAGAAGGCTCAGTTAGAGCGCAAAGGAGGCCAACGTTTACACTAACAGGGGAGTACCTGAATCCACGCTTCATACAGCTAGGATACCGAAAGACTCCTCATTCAAAATGCAGTTGACATGCAACAGCAGCAAAAACATAAGACGGCTCGCGTCGTCATCTATACAACCCTCAAGTGCCCCCACTGTCAGCATCTCAAGCGGTGGCTAAAGAGGAATCAGATTCCTTTTCTCGATTTCAATGTTGCCAAGCCAGGCAAGATGCAGAAGAGATTCTTTGAACTGGGTGGCCAGAGCGTACCCATGATCGTCATAGGCAACCAACAGTTTGTCGGCTTCAATCCCAACCAGCTCAAGGGTGTGCTGGAAGATGAAGGCCTGCTCTAGTGTAGTGTCCTATACTAGAGCTCCCTCCTAAGCCATCCCTGGCTCAAACCATTGTCACAATAGAAGCTGACTGGATCAGATCGCATCACACCTCAGCCGTCTCCTTCCACGCAATACCAGTATCGATGCTATGGTGTTCCACCGGCTCGGGTTCCGCTACCTTCATGGTCACCAGCTCCTCCGCACTGATCGGATGGATGGCGAGGGTGTTATCAAAATCGGCCTTGGTAGCGCCCATCTTCACCGCCACCGCAAACCCCTGCAACATCTCATCCACGCTATCTCCGATCAGGTGGATACCCACAATCCGTTCCTCTTTACCGGCACAGACCAGCTTCATTCCCGTTGTCACCCCCTGGGAAGAGAGGGCGTAACGCATCGGCGTGAACTCTGTCTGATAGACAGTGACTTTTTCATACTGCTGCCGAGCGACGGGCTCAGTAAGACCAATGGTTGCTACCGGCGGATGGGAGAAGACCACACTGGGGATATTCCCATAATCCACCCGGCTCTCCGGCTGATTATTGAACAAGCGCTCAGCGAGACGACGCCCTGCCGCGATAGCCACCGGCGTCAGCGGAGTGCGGCCGGTGATATCGCCGACGGCATAGATGCCGGGAACATTGGTGTTCTGAAACTCATCGGTCAACACGATGCCGTTGCCGCGCATCTCGACACCCGCCGCCTGCAGGTTTAAATCCCCGGTATTGGGAGCACGCCCTACCGCCCAGATGACCTGATCGAAACCGTCCAGACGCTCTCCGTCTACAGCATCGAGAGAGATACTCGAGCCACGCTCTACCAATCCCGCCACCTGGAAGCCGAGTCGCAGTCCGATGCCCTGCTGTTGCATTTCACGCATCAGCACCTGACCAATCATGGGATCGAAAACCTCGAGCAAGCGATTCTCCAGGGCCACCAGCGTGACTTCAGAACCCAGGCCAGCCAGAACACCGGCCAGCTCAACACCGATATAGCCACCGCCGATAACCGCCACCCGCCTCGGCTGTTCATCCAGCGCGAAAAAGCCGTCGGAAGTGATCCCCAGTTCCGCTCCTGGCACCCTGGGTACGATGGGTCGGCCACCGGTAGCGATGACGATATGGTCGGCGCCGTAAGCCTGCCCATCCACTTCAATCTCACCG
>JBNKMQ010000326.1:0-4025 GCA_050293225.1 Sedimenticolaceae bacterium | reverse complement strand
AAATGCTTCGGGTGATATCGGTACCTATGTGCATACGGCACTTGATGTAGTGCCAGTCCGCAGGCCGAGCGGCAACCTGGAGTTTTCCAATGGGGTCAGTGGTGATATGGCCTGGTCCGATCCATCATATATCGCGACCATTGGTACCAAAGGTTTTAGTATTAACTCTAAAGATCCCGCCGGTCGCTATTCACGAGATAACGGCTTGACTTGGACCGCGTTCGGTTCGCTGCCAGAGGGCGTTGTGGCAGGGGAAGGACTAGACAATCCAAGTAATATCGCGGTGACGTCGACCAACAATATCGTGTGGTCGGTATCCAGAACAAAGCCTTATTATTCCACGGATAGTGGTGCTACCTGGCATCCGACTAATCTGCCCACACTGGATCCATTCAGTGTGCCTCGCAGCTACCATGTGGTGGCGGATCGTCAGAATCCGAACAAGGTGTATGCCTATGATCACGGTGGAGCTTGGTGGGGTACACCTGGCAAGTTCTTCTACTCAACTGATGGGGGTAAATTCTTTGCTCAGAGCACAGACCCTAACCTGGAACTGAGGGCCGGCGGTTACGGCATGACATCCATTGCGGTCAATCCGAATGCGGAAGGTGATATCTGGCTGGTCGACGGTCACAGCGTGTTCCATTCTCTAAATCACGGGGTGAATTGGAAGAAGTTGAACGTGACTGCATCCATTATGGGTTCGAACCCATGGCCGGATTTCTATGGCGCCTCCAGTATTGCTTTGGGTAAAGCCGACACTGGCTCAAGCTATTCGGCTGCGGTTTATCTGGTCGGTACTATCGACGGGGTATGGGGTTTATACCGCTCTGATGACATGGGCGTGAACTGGAAGCGGATAAACGACGACGATCACCAATACTCTGGTATTAGTCGGCTTGCCGCAGACAACAAGGTTTACGGCCGGGTGTATTTCGCTGGCAATGGACGAGGAATCTTGTACAACCGCTAGCAAGCTGAGGAAAAACAGTAAGCTGGACCGAGCCATGGATGGCTCGATCACGAATTGACGATTAGAACCTATCGCATCATTATCGATGGTTTTCGCGAGGTAAGTATAAGAAGAATAAACGCAACACCCTTGTACATTACGCCTGAAATGGCCCACTCTGGCCTCAATCTTTTCACCCTCACCCCCCCCTGGATTTTCGACTGAAACTGCCCTTTGCCATTGCCTTCCTGGCCTGATTCGACCTCTTCTGATAGGTCAGGCTCCTGCCCCAGCAAAACGGCACTCAAGAGTATGTGATTCTTAATACGCAAACCGGAAAGCTCTTGAGATGGCGAAGCAGGCCCTGGAGAATGACCCGGACGTTCAATGGCTGGGGGAGAATAACAGCCTCTCTCTCCAGACGGCCCCTTCGGACCCTCTCTTCCCTCAAGCCGACACCGACTTCGACCACCAGTGGGGACTGCACGCCTTGAACCTCCCGCGGGCCTGGGACTACGCCCAAGGTCATGCCTACATCGCCGTACTGGATACCGGCATTGAAACGAAACACCAGGATCTACAAGCCAATTTCCGTCAACATCTCTCTTATGACTTCGGTCACCTGGACGAAAATGTGGATGAGTTGGAAGCCAACCTGCAGAATCCACCGACCGAAACCAACCCTGACATGGTCGCTTTCGGTGTCCCTCCTGACAAGGCCGGGCATGGCACCCATGTGGCAGGCATTCTGGCAGCCACTCCCAACAACGGCATCGGGGGTTCGGGGGTCTGCTGGTACTGTAGCCTGATGGTTGGCAAAGTAGCGAAAATCACGAGAACGAGTTACGGCACCATACTCAACCTCAATCTCGATAGTGCGATCGAGGCTATCTACTGGATGAGTGATGCGGGAGCGCAAGTCATCAACATGAGCTTCGGTGGCCAGCTTCCCGCGCCCCCTTGCGCTAACCCGCTCAATCCCCTATGTCTGGCGATCAACCACGCTGAGGAGATGGACGTGGTGATGGTCGCTGCCGCCGGCAACGAAAGAATACAGGCTATTGACTATCCCGCAGCCGAACCCAGGGTTATCGGGGTCGGCGCTGTTGATATCGAGGGTCAAAATCCAGATTGGGCGAGTAACGGTCCAGAGAAGGAACTGGTGGCGCCGGGCGTGCATGTGCTATCCACCTTTTATAACAATGTCGGATACATGCCTGCTGACTATGTAGATCCTTATGGCTTCCAACCTGAATGCACAGATGCGATCAGTGGACCACAGGGTTACGGCCCCTGCTCCGGCACCTCCTTGGCGACACCCCACATCTCCGGCTCTGCGGCACTCTTGCGTTCGGTCAATCCCCTCCTGACCAGTGACCAGATAAGAGAGTTGCTGATCCGCCACGCCAGTCAGGCGGATAACCCCGATGACGTGTATGGGCACGGCCTGCCCAATATGTTGGAATCTGTCAGGTCCACGCTGGGAATGGTACGCGGCCAGACCATGATTAACCGGTTGACGCCCCCTGTTCAGCCTCTACAGCAGCAACGGCCAAGACTATCTTTATACCACTTCGCCACAAATGGCGATGGCGGCCATGTATGAAAGTCTCCAGCCCCAGCCAGAGACCGGCGGGGTCACCTGGACGCCTATGGGAGACAGCTATGTACCCGGTTACCCTGATTTCCCGCGTCCCGCCAACTTCTGGTTCGAACGGCCAAAAGCGGATGTCTATATTTTCACCACGCACCGCAATCCCTTTAAGCCCGAGAGTGAGCTGGTTCCCCTCTACCGCCTGAGTTACCAGGGTAACTACAATGGCAACAATCCATCGAACGTCGACCACGTCTATACCACTGAACAGGCGGGAGTGGAGGTCTTTGAAAGCTCTGGATACAAACTAGACGGCATCGAGGGATATATCTTTCCCGACTATGAGCCCCACCCCCCAGGTAGCGTCAAACTCTATCGGAAATACAATCCGACACGGGACGATCACGCCATTTTCCCCGAGACCATGCTTGCTGAAATGGAGGCACAGGGGTACACCCAAAACAGCGGTAACGAGTGGATCGGCTACGTCTACCTCAACATCGACAGCGACAATGATGGCCTGATCGACGGCTTCGAGAGGGTCATCGGCACCGATAGCGACATTCCGCACAGCGACTATGACGGCATCACCGACGGCGTGGAGATCAACAGCTACCCTTATTCCGACCCGATGGAGACCCTCCCCGATCCTATCCTGCTGCAACGCACGGGCAGGGAGATCACACACAACTGGCACTCTCTGGATATTTCGCTCTCTTTCCTCGATGCCCCCGTGGTACTGAGCCAGATGCAGACCACCTGGGGCGGTGACGCCGCCTCCTTGAGGTTGCGCAATCTGACCAACACGGCTCTCCAGGTCAAGGTTGAAGAGGAGAAGTCCCGAGATAGCGAGCTCGCTCACACGACCGAGGTGGTTGGACTGCTGGGTCTGCGCGCAGGAGAGATACGCGACACGTCTGGCAACATCATCGGCGAAGCCGGTTTCGTCATGTCGAATACGGCAAATGGCGGCGACTGGAAGACACTCTCCTTTTCACGCAACCATACAAACCCGGTGGTACTGATGGAGATGACCACCTTCAACGGCGGGCAACCTGCCCACCTGCGACTGAAGAGTGTCTCCACATCCAGTTTACAATATCAGATTGAGGAGTGGGATTATCTGGATGGAGCGCATACCACTGAGACCTTTGCCTATGTGGTCATAGAGCAGGGCACGCAGACACTGCATGACGGAAAACAGCTCAGGGTTGGCACCACCTCAATCAATCACAACTGGTCAAACGTCAGCTTCGATGATATCGGCGGCCTGCCACTGGTCTTCTCCCAAAGCCAGACCTATAACGGGGGACAAGCGGTTGTCACCCGTCACAGGAGCGTCCAATCAAACGGATTCCAGCTCAGGCTACAGGAAGAGGAGGGCAACGACGGCTCGCACGCCATGGAAACCGTGGGCTATATCGCGGTTCAGTAACCGGCGCGCGCTCTGTCTTGCCTTGAAGGAAAAGGGTGAATATC
>JBNKMQ010000325.1:0-27588 GCA_050293225.1 Sedimenticolaceae bacterium | reverse complement strand
CGCAGGAAAGGCGGTAGGCGCTACAAAATGGTCTTGGATGAGTTAACCGGGCTGGGTGTTGCTGAATAGTTCTAGGGCCTGTTAACACTAATCCGATAGGCCCTAGCTGTTACAGCGAAGGAAAAGACTCATCACCTTTTTGAACAGCCCCCCCGGGGCGACGGTGATCTGGGCATTGTCGATATTGATCTCTTCCAGCTTGTAGCTGGTAACCTCCACACCCGCCTCACGATACATCTCACTGGATAGCTCCAGATCGTCGGCCCAGCGGGAGAGGAAGTCCTCGCTTGGTGCGATATAGACGATCCTGCTCACCTCCTCCTGAATCAGTTTGGAGGCGCAACGGGGACAGGGGGGATGGGTGACATAGACGGTACAGCCGGTCAGATCCCGCTTGGCGAAGATCATCGCGTTCTCTTCGGCATGGATGGTCAGATTGAGTTTGCAGGCCCTGTCGTCGAGCCGCTCAACCTTGTCCTCGACGCCGGCAGCGAAACCGTTATAGCCAAGGGAGACGATGCGATTACCATCGGTGATGACGGCCCCCACCTGTGACGAGGGGTCCTTACTCCAGGCGGAGATATGAGTCGCCAGCCCCAGAAAGCGGGTATCCCACTTGGTCATTCTGCTTCGCTTTCGCGCTTCTCCGAGGCCTTGGCGGTCGCCTCTTCCATCATGCTCTTGAGTTCACCGCTCTCATACATCTCCAGGGTGATATCGCAACCACCAACCAGCTCGCCGTCGATATAGACCTGGGGAAATGTCGGCCAATCGGCATAGCGCGGGAGATTCTCAAAGATCTCCGGATCGGAGAGTACATTCACATAGGCGAAGGGGACAGCACACTCCTGCAGTGCTGCCGCAGCACGGGAGGAGAAGCCGCACATGGGAAACTGAGGGGTTCCCTTCATATAAATAACGACGGGATTACTCTCCACCTGCTCTCGGATTCGGTCTAAAACGTCCATCACATATTACCTCTTGGGTCTGATGTCGTGTTTAGATGGGGATTATCCCCAAAAATTCAAACACACTGGAATGGTCAGGATTCTACCTCATGCAGCAGAAGAAATAACCCAAATTAGCATAAGCTAATATTTTTGTGCCAACAGGAGGAATCATCCGACCAATTTGCCAGCTTTAAGTCAGACCAAACCCACCTGACAGCTAGTAACCGCTAAAAAAGTGCGTCTTATGTCGGAAATCTTTACACTAACTTGCTGTAATACTGGTACTTTTTAGTCTAATATTCTGTTCAGGCGCGATGACTGGAAGTCAAAAAAAACCTAATAATTGATCGCTCCTGATTTTTTTTACCAACTGCCAGCAACCTCCCAAGCTGCAGAACATGAGTTGAGGTCCTATGGAAATTATCAAGCTCACTGAGCAGATGAGCCAACGACGCTCCCTGATTGAAGACCACGTTGGCTTCAAGCTGGAAGTCATCATGCAGCAGATTCTCGATGCCAAGGACAGCTACACCAGCGAACACTGCAGCCGTGTATTAACGCTGTCTGAGGCCCTGGGTCGAAAGATGGGATTGAGCGACGAAGAGATGGTTGTGCTGACTCTGGCCGCAGGTTTCCACGACATCGGCAAGATCGGCATTCCCGACCATATCCTGCTCAAGCCCGCAAAACTCGAAGCGGATGAGTATGAGGTCATCAAGACCCACCCGCAGATTGGTGCAAACATCATGCGCAGTCTTGGCAACCCGCTGTTGGACGAGGTGGCCGATTGCATCCTGCACCACCACGAGAATTGGGATGGCAGCGGCTATCCTAAAGGATTAGCTGGCGAGGAGATCCCGCTGATCAGCCGGATCATTGCTGTGGTGGATGCCTATGACGCCATGACCACCACCCGCACCTACCGCTCCTCTGTGACCCAGGATGAGACGCTCAATACCATCCAGAGAGAGTCGGGCAGTCACTTCTGCCCAAAGACTGTTGAGGTACTGACTCCCTTGCTTGAAGGGGTGGAGATCAATTAACAGATCTCCTGCTGTAAGCTTACACAGAAATGGGTTGGCCTGATTCGTAGCAATCTGCTGCGATAAGTTTGCCGATGAGAGAGAACAACAGGTTTTTTCAACTCAGTTGCCCGATCTCTTCTCCCTTCGATGAAAGAGATTCCAAGTCTCCAGGGGATAGATCCTTCCGTCCGGTTCTACGAAGTGGGTGCAAGAGCGCTTGATCGATCCGATATCAAAATCGTAGCGATCCATAAAGCCCATGATGACAATACGAAAGACATTCTCGTAACTGAGCCCCTCACCCTGAACCCGTGGTAGACAGCAGAGCATGGTCTGTAGATTTTCTGTCGTCTGCTCTCCGCAGGCATCCAGGGAAAAGAGTTGGTAGAAGGCCTTCCGCAATCCCTCGCTCTTCTCGAAGGTAATGGTGTTATCAACCCCCTTAAGCAGCTCATCTCTAGGCAGCAGACCCGTAACAGGGGTGATTTTACCCTTGGCTTTTATCCCGTAACCGATACAGATATTCTCCGGATGACAGGGTAGCGGAATCATATCAGCATCACCGAAGGGGTTATCCGCCTCGATGATATGAGTGCGAATCTCGCTCAGGGTGATGCGATGTTCTGGATTAGCGCCCAGATTGCGTCCGGCATCCTGTACCGGTTGAAAAGTAATCCCACGAACACAGCGCCACTGCTGGGCATAGCGGATAATCTCGCCGATCTCCTCATCGTTCACCCCCTTACGGATAGCACAGACCAGGGTGGTTGAGATGGCATGCGCTTCCAGCTGTTCCAGCGCCTGCTGCCGGACATTGCGCAGGTCCTGTCCGCGGATATTCTGCAGCGCTGACTCCTGCAGGGAGTCGAATTGCAGATAGACCTCGAAGCCCGGCTTAAGCGCCGCCAACTCCTGCACCAGCTGAGGGTCACGGGCGATACGGATGCCATTGGTATTCAGCATCAGATGACGTATCGGGCTCGCCTTCAGACGTTGGAGTATCGGCATCAATTGGGGATGCAGCGTCGGCTCGCCACCGGAGACCTGCACCAGATCGGGCACCGCCTCACTCGCGAGGATAGTCTCCAGCATGCGTTCAATCTCCTGCATACTGCGGGCATTGCCCTTGCCCGGTGCGGAGTCGGCAAAGCAGACCGGACACTGCATATTGCACTCATCGATAATCTCAAACAGCGAAAGACAGGAGTGTTGCTCATGATCGGGGCAGAGACCACAATCGTGTGGACAGCCTTGTTCGATTTCAGTTTGGAACTGCAACGGCATATCGCCAGGTTTGAGATACTCCTTACAGCGCTTGAAGTACTCGACATCAGTGGAGACCAAGGTCTTCTGCACACCATGCTCGGGACAACGCTTCAGGTAGTAGACTCGCTCATCCTGAATCAGGATCTTGGTCGGCACGACAGCCAGGCACTCTTCACAAAGAGATTGTGTCTGGGCATAAAAGATATAGGGTCTGGCACTATTCGCCATCAGTTACTCCATAATTCATCATCCACAGGGCATAGACCATCAGAGCAAGGCAGAGCCAGTGAAACAGATTTAAACCTAAGAATAGCGCTGGATAGGGTTTGATCGTCTCCCAGGCAAATCTTTGCAACGCATAGACCAAGATAAACCAGTAGAACCCATTGCGCTGCCATGCCAAAGGTCGTTTGGGATAGTCCAATAAGAGAAAGATGAGAAACAGCACCATGCTGATGGATTCATATAGCTGCACCGGGTGGCGTAGAAGACCATCTCCAAAATCGACGCCCCAGGGGAGGTCAGTAACGACTCCATGGGTATAGTCTTCAAGACCGCTGAGAAAGCAGCCTATCCTCCCCACAGCAATCAACACCACAAGCCCAGGAACAAAATAGAGACCGGTGGAGCGACGGATTCCGTTGAAACGTTTGAACAACTCCGCAGCCATCACCGCACCGAAGATACCGCCGAGAACACTCTTTGCGAGACCACGGCTTCCACTCAGCCAGAGGTTCCAGCTACCGAACAGAAGACTACCCAGTACCAATCCAACAAGAAGCGCTACCAGGTAGTATCGATGCTGATCCTCATCATGGATGCCTGCCGGACTGGTCAAATTGAAACGGTTGCGAAACCACCTCGCTACCAGCACTGCCAAGATCAACGCCAATAGATCGAACAGAGCGTGAATCATGCATCCACCCTCGATCTAGAATAAACCTTCTACCAGTACACAACCCCAGAAAGCGACAAATGGTATACCCACAAGCATTAGAGTACCCTGCAATATAATCTTCGAGATTGGCTTGTTATTCGAGTAGAGACTTCCAGTCATGAAAAGAACCCAGCCTTCCAAACCTGCCACCAGCAGTATGAAGACGCCGGTCTCCTCATGGGACTGATCAATAGCGATCGATGCAGAAAAAAAGAGTAGTAAAATGATACCGACGATCAAGAGAGCAGAGAATATCGCGAATACTTTGAACCAGGTAGGATAGTCACTCTGAGCAGGCTCGGACTCATGTTTGTTCTCTGCATCCATTTACGCTGACTTCCTACCTGACATTTTGACCAGTATCTATTGTACATTTACTTAATCACGATGATCCCACCGTGACTGCGACGACAATATCAATAAACCACCCAACGAGACAACCTCAACTTAGAGACAAACTTTCATATTCATATACCATATGATATTCAGACAACAACACTCCTTAAGACTTACTCATCACATTTTGAATAATAGAAGGATATTTTGCGTATCACCTTGCTAAGACATGGAAAGCCAGACTTCGAATGGGATCGCAGTGTTCGGGGATCAGATTTCAGGGACTTGGTGCAAGCCTACAATAGCGCCGGAATTGTCGGTACCCCACCTATAGAAACCACTCATCTTGCCGACGAACACAACTTGATAGTCTGCAGCGATCTGCATCGTTCCATTGCGTCGGCGGATGCTTTGGAAGTTACAACAATTGATCTCTCCTTGCAGATCTTTCGTGAAGTCAGTCTTCCCCACTTCACCCATTCACCTATCAAGCTTCCACTAAAAGTTTGGGTTGTTATACTCCGCGCACTTTGGCTCTTTGGCTTTTCTCGCAATGCAGAATCCCTGGGTACAGCTAGGGCGCGGGCAAAGGCCGCCTCGAATCAACTCATTCAACTGGCAATGGAGCATGACAGCGTCCTGTTAGTTGGTCATGGATTTCTCAATCACTTCATCGCCAAGGAACTTCGCGCGAAGAACTGGTCTGGTCCACTCAGTCCTGGCAAGAAGTACTGGGAGTTAGGATCTTACGAACAGATTTAGCCCCTCTTTTTCAGGCGCCTAACAACAATTCGATTAAACAGATATTTTCTTAAGCTTCTATTGATACCAGCCTTTAATTCCCAACCACCCCATAACACATCGCAATAGATTTACGACTAACATGCTATTTCCACTGAATAATTTTTAGTTTTATGCAGAACGGAATAAATGCACCTATAATGCGGGATATAATTCCCATTTTTTAAAACTCATATTTTTATACCGAATTATTCCGTGATGACACCGGATACGCTAAAAAATATTGCATTCCGTATAACCAGCAAGCTCGCGGTACACCCGCTCTTTAATCAATACTTTCAAAACAGCGAAGACTTTCTCACTCTTACCGGCACAGAGACAAGCGAACTCGACAACATCTTCCAACAGCCAGAGAGAGAGATATTCAATCACTTCGTCACAGTTGGCGAGCGGCTATATGATCGTTTCCAGCCGCCATTCATCGATGTAGCCAGAATTGTAGAGTTTGCCGCAGACGAGTTAGCCCGCACACTGAAGAAAGATCAGACTTACTCCAGTTTTGCGCGCATCGATAAAATATCCAAAGTCATTAAGAACGCGCTTGCCAAAGCCTATTTTTACCGCAGCTTGAAAGAGACCCGGTTTTTAATTGGACAATCGCCGGAAAATCCTCGCTCTCCGCTGGCGCTACACATCCATTGGCTTGAACAGATCGTTGATTTTCTCATGCGAGATTCTGACAATATCCCAGAAAGAAATCACCTGGAGTGTTCATTTGCCAGGTGGTTAGGCCGGATGGAATTTGAACTACTGTTGCAGAGCGCCGGGGAAGAGAAAGAGGCTCAACATGCACGTACATTCCTCGCGCATCGAAAAATCCATCAAGAGTTTGACTATATTCTCTCCTTCCTGAAAGCCGATGATTTCATTCTTGCGCTATCCCATTGGTCTCTACTCTATCAGGCAGTACTCGAACTCCGCCAAAGCATACGCAATCTTCAACTGAACTATAAAGAGCACGAGGAGCAACTGTTTTTTGACTTTATAGAACACAAATCCAATCTTGATGAGGACCTCTACTACTTCCTCTCTATCAGAATCGCTCTGTGGGGCAACAACAACGCCATAGACAGCAAAGCGTCACTTGAACTCGCAATACATGACTGCCTGGAAAAGGCTGACCTTGATGGCATCACCTATGTTGCAGACAGTGAGATACGCTTGCTGCTACAAAACCCGAACAAGCGCTCTGATATCGACCTGCCGGAGTTCCTGGAACATAAGCTCCACACATTTCTTTCCCAGATAGCAAAAAAAGACGGTTTAAAAAGCCGGGCAGTAGCCATCGATCTCGACTCGCTGAATGCCTATCCAGCACAGAAGATCTCCATATTACGTCAACTCTCCTACTACGAGGCTGAGCAAAATTTTGAATTAGTCTCGCCGCAAAAGGTTGAAGCACTATATAAAAGTGCCGTTGAATCTGAGGTGGTTGCCGGCTTTGCATCCAAGGCCCTCGACGAAGGAACACTTGAAGTCTTCTTCCAGCCCATCATCGGTTCTAACGAGCATAAGAAGATTCATGTTGAAGCCCTGGTAAGAGCCCCAAAGGATGACGGATATCTCGCGGCTGAATCCTTCCTACGCTATTTGGAACAACAAGAGAGGATGTCTGCACTGGACCTTTTTGTCATCCAGAAGATATCTCAATACTCTGACCAGCTTGGCGATGTAATTAGTGATCTGAGCATCAACATTCATCCCGCCTCCTTTCGTGAAGATGAGATCGTCGAAGCCTTGATTTCGTTATCTCAAAAACTAAAGCAGTACGACATTTCACTGGTTGTTGAAATCACCGAACAGATGTTCATGCACGATACCTCTCCAGCAGAGATTCTATCCCTGGAACATGGTATCTCATTCTCTCTCGATGACTTCGGTTCCGGCTACTCCAATCTCATTCAACTCATAGGCCTTGCAGAGAGAGGTGTCGTCAAAGAGCTGAAAATCGATGGCAGCCTTGTGAAACAGATCGACAAGGACGATAAGGTCTTTGAGGTGATCGAGACTATTACCAAAATAGCCGATACCCTTGGCATTACCCCAATTATTATGGAGTATGTAGAGAGCGAGGTCATCCTCAACAAACTCAAACGCCTGAATGCCAACATCTACTTTCAGGGCTACTTTTTCGACAGACCCCTTCCCATCGAGACGCTCAGACAAAAATACAACATCACTTCACAAGAGGCCTCTTCCGCATAGCACCGCTTCTACCCAAACAGTGGATTGCAGAGATCTGCACGACTCTCTCTTCTGCACAAAATTTGAATGCTCACAATCCCTCGACGTGGTGGGCCATGCCCGCAGAGGAGAGAGAATGGAATGCCCTCAGATCGTAATCAGCTCTGACCCAACTGCCGCTGCAGCCAAAACTCAAATACTGCGATGTGCCAGAGCTTGCTGCCGCGAATCCGGGTATGGTGCATCTCCGGCGCGGCCATCAACATATCGATATACTCTTGACGGAAAACACCTCTCTCCCGCGCAACCCTGGAGTCGAGGATATCGCGCATGAACTCCAGAAACTCGCCCCGCACATACTTCAATGCCGGCATGGGAAAGTAGCCCTTGGGGCGATCGATAACCGCATCGGGCACTAATCCCCTGGCCATTGCCTTCAACGGATACTTTCCACCATCCCTGAGCTTGAGCTCTGGCGGGCAGCGGGCGGCCAACTCAACCAGTTGATGATCGAGGAATGGGACTCTCGCCTCCAACCCCCAGGCCATAGTCATGTTGTCGACCCGTTTCACCGGATCATCGACAATGAGCATCGATTGATCCATGCGCAACACGCTGTCGATCAGGCTATCGGACTCCGGCTCACGCAGACGCTCGGCGATCATCTCCCGGGTATAGTCCTCTCCTCCGTAGCCGGAAGTCACCATACGCAGGTACTCATCATGATCCCTGTCGAAGTAGTGTCGGGCGAAACGGTCCACCGGTTCACCCTCCTGCTCCTGCATAATTCGCGAGTACCAGAAGTAGCCGCCAAAGACCTCGTCGGCGCCCTGCCCCGACTGCACCACCTTGATGCTCTTGGAGACCTGCTCACCCAACAGGAAGAAGGCCACCGCGTCCTGGCCGAACATCGGCTCGGCCATCTGGTCCACCACTTCCGGCAGTCTTTTCAGGACATTCTCATTGGGCACCAGGAATTTGTGGTGCTGAGTGTCGTACATCTTGGCCACCGGATCGGAGTATTCGAACTCACTCCCCTTCTCCTCCGGCTGATCCTCGAAGCCTACCGAGAAGGTATGCAGGTTCGACACCCCGGCTTCTGCCAGGAGTGCAACCAGCAGGCTGGAGTCGAGTCCGCCAGAGAGCAACACCCCCACCGGTACATCGGCGATCTCACTACGCTTGCGTACAGCCTCCCGCAAAGCGGTGTGTATCTCATCCAGCCACTCCGCTTCACTCTTCGCCATCAAGGGACGGGTCGCCGGATAGTGCCAGTAGCGACGCAGGCGCTGGGTTCCCCGCTGGTCAATAGAGAGGCAGTGAGCCGGCGGCAGCTTACGGATCCCCTGAAATACCGTGTGCGGCGCCGGTACCACCCCGTGCAGGGTGAACTGATGGTGCAGCGCGACAGGATCTATCCCCGTATCGACACCGCCGGCGGCCAGCAGCGCCTGGGTATTGGAGGCGAAACGTAAGCGCTTACTATCCTGGTTGTAGTAGAGGGGTTTGATGCCAAAACGGTCCCGGGCAAGAAAGAGCGACTTGCGCTCGCAGTGCCAGATGGCGAAGGCAAACATGCCATGCAGCCGTTCGACACAATCCTCTCCCCAGGCGTGGTAGGCCTTGAGGATCACCTCGCTATCGCCCTGGGAGAAGAACTCATAACCCAGTCCGATCAGCTCGGCACGCAGATCCTTGTAGTTATAGATGGTGCCGTTGAAGACCAGGGCCAGGTTGAGCTTCTGATCCACCATCGGCTGATTCGCGTGCTCTGACAGATCGATGATGGAGAGCCGGCGATGGCCAAAGCCCAGGGCGCCATCGCTGTAGCTGCCCCCATGGTCAGGCCCGCGACGCCAGAGGCGCTCGTTCATGCGCTCGATGGCGCCCAGGTCTGCTGGACGCTGATCGAATCTCAGTTCACCACAAATTCCACACATCGAAATATCAATCCACCATTAACTAAACTCCTATAGTATAACGGCGAGACCAGCTCTTCCCCAGCTTGATTAGACGACAGACTGCGTCCAGCCAAACCACGCCGGATCAACCCTCTTGCTCTGAAGTCAAAAAATGTCTGTTTATCCTGTGGGAGCTAACTGTTGCTGTCGAAAGGTGACCAGGTCTTCGATGGTCAAAACCGGCATCTGGTGTTTGTCAGCAAAGGCGATAATCTCCGGCAGGCGCGCCATTGTGCCATCCGGATTGGTCAGCTCACAGAGCACACCAGCCCGTTTGAAGCCACTGAGATGCATCAGGTCGACTGTCCCTTCAGTGTGTCCGCGCCGACTCAAGACGCCGCCAGGTTGAGCACGCAGGGGAAAAACATGTCCGGGTCGACAGAGGTCCTCCGGCACCGCATTGTCAGCAATCGCCGTCTGAATGGTTGTCACCCGGTCTGCAGCAGAGACACCGGTAGTGACACCTCGGCGCGCTTCAATGGTTACAGTAAAGGCGGTACCGTTGCGACTGCTGTTCTGCTCTACCATCATTGGCAGATTCAGCTGTTTCAGGAAACTGTCATCAAGACAGAGACAGACAATGCCGCTGCACTCGCGGATCAACATCGCCATCTGGCTTTGAGTCAAGGTCTCTGCAGGAAAGATGAGATCACCCTCGTTTTCCCGCTCCTCATCATCCACCAGCAAGATGCCACTACCTCCACGCAACGCAGCAATAGCCGATTCAACCCGTTCCCGGCTACTGCCAAATTGGCTGAGTAGGTTGTTAGATTTAATCTGATTCATGGTTCACTCCAACAAGAACTGAATGAATCAGGGCACAAGGAAAGATCAGGCATTCAGAAGAATCCTGACAATAGAAAGCCTGGCATCACACTGAATAAGGGACGCCTCGACCTTATCCTCTCCCATCCGGACTGTCACCGTCGGCTCCGGCCTCTCACCGGATCTGCTGACCCCTCCCGAAGGAGGGCGCTCGCGGGCTCGTTCCGAATATGGGAACATACCGCCGGTAGGGAATTTCACCCTGCCCTGAGAATAAGTCACGTACAAAATATACGAACGGCTAATATAAGGCGCACAACAACATCGACGCAATGACATTAGACACGGCTTTGTTGTTGAAATATCTGCCCTCCAATACCGCTGACAAGGATGTCAAAGGACGGGATAATGCCACGGATGAACGAAACGCAATCACCAGGGGTATCGCGTAGCGAAGCCCAGGAAATTCTCCACCACACCTTCGGCTACAACGACTTTCGCCCACCCCAGGATCAGATCATCCAACAGCTGATCAATGGCGGCGACGCCCTGGTGCTGATGCCCACCGGCGGCGGCAAGTCGCTCTGTTACCAGATACCCGCCATGGTGCGGGCCGGAACGGGCATTGTCATATCACCCCTGATCGCCCTGATGCAGGATCAGGTCAGTGCCCTGAAACAACTGGGGGTTCGGGCAGCGTGTCTCAACTCCACCCTCTCGCCTGAGCAGGCCTATGCGGTGGAGTCACAACTGCTGGCCGGGGAGCTGGATCTGCTCTACGTCGCGCCGGAGAGGCTGCTGACCCCCCGCATGCTCGATCTGCTGACACAGAGCCGCATCGCCCTCTTCGCCATCGACGAAGCCCACTGCGTCTCCCAGTGGGGACATGACTTTCGCCCGGAGTATATCCAGCTCTCAGAACTGCACGAGCGTTTCCCCCAGATCCCCCGCATCGCCCTCACCGCCACGGCGGATGAACCGACCCGTAAAGAGATCATCCAGCGACTCGCCCTGGATGGGGCGGCCCGCTTCATCGCCGGTTTCGACCGGGCCAACATCCGCTATCGCATCCATGAGAATGACGGCAATGCCCGCCAGCGTCTGCTGAGGTTCATTCAGGACGAACATCCGGGTGACGCCGGTATCGTCTACTGCCTCTCGCGCAAACGGGTGGATGATGTGGCGGCATGGCTGGCGAACCAGGGCATCAATGCCCTGCCCTATCACGCCGGCCTGGACAAGGAAAAAAGATCACTTCACCAGGAGCGATTCCTGCGCGAAGAGGGGGTCATCATCGTCGCCACCATCGCCTTCGGCATGGGCATAGACAAACCCGACGTCCGCTTCGTCGCCCATCTCAATCTGCCCAAGAGCATCGAGGCCTACTACCAGGAGACAGGCCGTGCCGGACGCGACGGGCTGCCGGCGAACGCCTGGATGGTCTACGGCCTGCAGGATGTCATCCTCCTGCGCCAGATGCAGGCGTCTTCCGAGGCGGATGAGAACCACAAACGCATCGAACGCCACAAGCTCGACGCCATGCTCGCCCTCTGCGAGACTACCCAGTGTCGGCGTCAGGTACTCTTGGGCTACTTCAACGATCCACTGGAAGCGCCCTGCGGCAACTGCGACACCTGTCTGCAACCGCCAGAGACCTGGGACGCCACTGTCTCGGCGCAGAAGGCCCTCTCCTGTGTCCACCGCACCGGGCAACGTTTCGGTGTCAACTACCTGGTCGATATTCTCCTGGGCAAAGATAACGAGCGTATTCGTCAGTTTGGTCATCACCAGGTCAGCACCTACGGCATCGGTGACGAACACAGCGCCGGAGAGTGGCGCACCCTCTATCGCCAACTCATCGCCCGGGGTCTGCTGGCGGTAGACCTTGAAGGTCATGGTGGCTTGCATCTGACAGAGGCGAGCCGGAGCGTCCTGCGAGGAGAAACTGAGCTGATGCTGCGCAAGCAGCGCAAACCGGAGAGAAAGAGAGCCCGCCAATCCCGTCGCGAGGGCCAAGTCCCTGAGGCCTATCGAAAACTCTGGGAGGCCCTGCGGGAGCTGAGGCGGGAGCTTGCAGAGAGCCAGGGCGTTCCTGCCTATATCATCTTCCATGACGCCACTCTGATGGAGATGGCGGAACGCCGACCACAGACCAAACAGGCCCTCTCCGCCATCTCCGGCGTCGGTGATAAGAAGCTGGAGGCCTATGGTGATCGTTTTCTACAACTGCTGAAAACCTTCCAGCCGGAAGCCGCAGGGGACTCTGTAGATGAGAGCATAGCCCTCGCACAACAGGGGCTGGATGTGGAAGCCATTGCACAAGCCAGAGAGCTGACCCCATCTACCGTCTACAACCACCTGGCCAGGGCCATTGAAACTGACAGACTCAGGCTCAATCAGATCATCAGTCTGAGTGATGACGAACTCAACACCATCCGCTTCACCTTTGAGCAGTTTAGTGACGAAGGCCGTATAAAACCGGTCTACGAAGCGCTGGAAGCGGCCTATGACTATGGACTGCTGAGGTGTATTCAGGCACATCTAAACAGATAGGCAGAGAGGTTTTCGATTTACCCACCATTGAGAATAATTCGTATCCCCCACCGCCTGTTGAAATGGGTCCATTTAGGACTTAAAGAAGTAGATCAAGCGGCCGATATCTCATTCTAGGTTGATGAAATACCTGAAAAACCCGTCCTAGCATGACCAGGAGGGGGCGCTATATGGGCCTCAAACGTAAGACAACAACATTTTTTTTCGTCCTCACCGTGATCATGGTGAGCTCTCTGGTGGGCGCCAGCCTATTCTCTTTCAGATATTTTGCCCTCAGCACGGCAGAAGATCAGGCGAGAACAGCCGCCGAGATCGTCCGACTTCATCTAACGGAGTCGATGGTCAACGGTACGATCACCAAGCGGAAGACATTTTTTGATCGTCTATCTGGCATAAAAGGCCTGTTTAATGTCCGCGTCATACGCGGCCCGGGCGTTGTCAAACAGTACGGTCCCGGCCTGGTCACTGAACAGCAGCATGATGATCTCGACCAACAGGTGCTTCAATCAGCCAAACCCTTTTTTGGTCTGGTTGATTACGGTAGTGACCAGGTCTTTCGTGCCACCATCCCCTACATCGCACAAAGCGAGAATGAGCCACACTGCCTGCAGTGCCATCAAGTGGAAAACGGTGCTGTTCTGGGTGTCGTCTCGCTTTTTCTCTCCATCGATGAACAGCGCAACCAGGCGGTATTGATTGTGCTCTTTATGGCAGCGGTTGTAAGCCTGTTCGCCATCGTATCCATGGGCTTTTCCCGCCGCCTGATCAACCCCTTGATCGATACCGCAGAAGCGGTTCAGGACGCGGTGCATGGTGCACGCAAAGGTGACTTCTCCGCCAGGATTCACCATCAGAGTGACGACGAGGTGGGTCAGATCGCGAAAGATCTCAATATCCTGATGGTGCTTTTAAGCAAGGGACTGGAGGGTATCGCAGAGAAGGTCGCTGGCTTGATTCGTTACAATCATCCTATCGGAGAGAACCAACTCGCAACGACTATCGAGATGGTGGAGAGCCTGGAAGATGTCTCTCGTTTCAAGCAGGCCATCGAAGAGGACGAGACCAAGGAGGAGGTCTATTGGCGTCTCGCCAAGGTCATCAACAATGACTTTATGATTGACAACTTCTCGATCTATGAAGTGGCATCGAGCAAGAACAAACTAAAACCGATGGTAGTCGACGGCGTTGCCGGCAAGGACTGCTGCTGGTGTGATCCGCAAATCCTGGTGCGGGCAGATGCCTGTCGTGCCAAGCGTACCGGACATCTGGTCGACGGCATGAGCACGACTGAAATTTGTACCGCCTTCTCACCCCGGGAAGATATGCCCGATGCCTATCATGTCTGCATTCCAATGATTCAATCGGGAGAAGTGGGTGGTGTCGTGCAAGTGGTAACGGACAAAGACCGTAAAGCCCTGGCCTGCAATATGATGCCGTTATCGAGGTCTATCTGCGTGAGGCAGCCCCGGTACTCGAAGCGAAACGGTTGATGAGTACCCTGCGTGAATCCTCACTGCGCGATCCCATGACCGGCCTGCACAACCGACGCTTCCTACAGGAGTATGTCGATATTCTGGTCTCCTACACCGACCGTAACAAGAGTAGCTTTACAGTACTGATGGCCGACCTCGACTACTTCAAGCAGGTCAACGACACCTATGGACATGAGGCGGGGGATGCGACCCTGAAAGCACTCGCCAAGGAGCTCTCCAGCAGCGTACGCGCTTCTGATCTCGTTATTCGCTACGGTGGCGAGGAGTTCCTGATCCTATTACGTGATACCCCACCGGAAAAGGGCATGCCGGTTGCAGAGAAGATCCGTGAGGCCATTGAGAATATGAAGGTTGAGCTGACAGGGGTGGTAATCCAGAAAACCATATCTATTGGCGTCTCGGGATATCCTGAAGACAGCAGCAATTTCTGGCAAGTGGTCAAATATGCCGATGTCGCTCTGTACCAAGCGAAGGATACAGGTCGCAACCGGGTTCTCCGCTTTACCCCGGAGATGTGGAAAGAGGATGAAGCCTACTAGGGCCGGTTAACACTCGTTTCTATCGATGGAGGGTCTCCCCTCCATCAATCAGCCCATAGCCTTTTCTGCGGTTTCCCGGCTACTTACCCGATTCGTAGCTGACTGCATTATGTTTCATCGATACCAGCTCACCCTTCGAGAGAGACATCAATAATACAGCGATGAGTTCGTGCATAATGATCGTATGCTGATTGTTTGAATCTTGCATATATTGGCGCAAATCCTCTCTCACTTTGGCCACGCCGGTCACGTCGATAATGATATCCACCGCTTCGCCAAGCCGAACCAGGCTCATAAAATCGTCGGTCGTCGTCACACCACTCTTTTTGGCCAGAGCGATACCAGGCATCTGATCATCCAGATCGGCGACACCGACAATCTCCACAAAGGACGCAGCCAGCAACTGCTGTAGAAGTGGCGTGCCTGTTTCACCGGCCCCGATAAGAATGATCTTGATCTTGTTCATGGTTTATCCCCAAAAGCTAGTTCACGGTTGGAAAACAGATAGATCGGCAAATACACTTATTTCTTTAGGCTAGTAGACTCAAAACATCTCAGGTTATTTAACGACCATAGTTGAATTTCCCAGCGTGCAAACAGGCTTGGGCAAGACTGGGATTTGTGAGCAACTCTATGTTTTCCATACTCTTTAAAAAAAGAGATAGGCACAATGAACATATAGCAGTTAAACTAATTTCATATCGAGCTGAAGAATAAATGTAAGCATTCACCCACACCCAGAGGGCAGGATGACACAGTTAGAAAAAATCATCAGGGATACCAATCTACCCACCCCTTCACCGGTTCTCCACCGTCTGTTCGATATGATGTTCGATCCGAAAAGCTCTTTGGAGAATATTGCAGAGACAATCTCCACCGACGCAGGCCTCTCCGCTCGCGCTTTACATGTCGCAAATGCCGCTTTCTCTTCGCCAGAGTGTCGCATAGAGAATATCCGGGATGCCGTGGTGAGAATCGGACTGGCCTCACTCACGCAGATCCTCTCCACCACCGAGATCAAAGCGATCTTCTTCTCAGTACCCGAAAAGCACGGCGATATGCAATATCTCTGGATGCACAACCTGATCACAGCCTGCATGGCGGATGCCTACGCCCATCAATTGAGACTGGAAAAGCCGTCCCGCTGGTTTACCGGCGGACTACTGCACGACATTGGCCGTTTGGTTCTGCTGCATTATGATTCAAAGCAATATGTAGAGGCCGCTATCATGGAGGATACCGGTGAATACTCAATCTGCGAGGCTGAGAATATCTGCTTTGGCACCACCCATGAAGAGGTTGGATATGAGTTGATGAAACTGTGGCAATTCCCTGAAGAGATTGCTGAGGCGGCCTATCATCACGATCACGTCTTTGCATCTCTGGATGATTTCCATAGCGGCATCTGTATAGCCAATGATATTGCAAAGGCGTATGACGAAAATGAGCCTATGCCCGAAATCGAGGGGTTATCAACGCCACTTCTCGTCACTGCGGCGAGTAAAAAAATCGAGCTAATGAAAAAGGTTTCTGGTTCATTTTAAAAAAATCATTGCAGAGTTCAGCCCCCTCAAATCCTATGTATGCCGTCATCTTTAAAGCCAAAATCAACAGACTTGATTCGCAATATCAGGCTACAGCCAGGAGACTGAGGGAACTTGCGACGCAAGAATTTTCCTGTCGTGATTTTGTCTCAGTAACTGAAAACGACTTTGAAATCAGCATCTCCTATTGGGATAGCCTGGACGACATCCATGCCTGGAGAGAGAACCATGAACACCTCAAGGCTCAGGCTATGGGTGCCAGTCACTGGTATCATACCGTTGAGGTCGAAATAGTAGAGGTCGTTCGTGACTATCAAAGAGAGTATGAAACCCGTTGATACGCAAGTAAGATAGACATCTATGTCTACATCTTCGCATAAAATCCTAAGCCTGATGCTCTTGATAACGGCTATTGGCAATGTCTCTGCCGGAGACCTGAAGCCCTTTACCACTGACGGCTGTAGCGTCTTCCCTGAGGGCACGCCGGAACAGCAATCACTCTGGGCCGAGTGCTGCATCTCCCACGATCTCGCTTACTGGAAGGGAGGCACCCATGATGAGCGCTTGTTTGCAGATAAGGGGCTGGAGACCTGTGTGGCCAAACTGGGGCAACCGGAGATCGCCAAACTGATGCTGGCTGGGGTACGGGTCGGTGGAACCCCCTATTTACCCACCTCTTACCGGTGGGGGTATGGCTGGCCTTACCAACGGGGATATCAGGCGCTCAGCGAAAGTGAGTTGGATCAGGTAACAAAACAGATCGAAAATCTGAGATCAATTTTGGATAACTTTCTCAAACAGCCTCAAAAACCCTAACACACTCTCAGTTAAACACTTTAGGCTTGATTATCCACTAGAGATCTCAGTGACTCCTGAAGTGGTTCAAACACCGGCTGTAACTTTTTCCGCATCAGACTGCCGATGGCGTCAGTTTTACTGAATACAGGCCTGACAATACCGTAGCCGACGCCAGAGAGTCGATAGAGAGTCCTCAGCTCCACCTCCCTTTCAGGCATTTCGAGAAGAGCCTTCTGTAGATCAGGCTCAATACATTCATTGGATGTTTTGACCAGCGCATCCCATTCGAGATCGGGATCTCCGGCTGGCCTGAGTGGTGCAAAATAGTCTCTGAGAATATCCAACAGCAGGGTCACCACATCCTGATTTGCCGGCTTCTCCATCACCCTCAATGCCGTGACGAGAAAACTCTGTCCCGCTGGAGAGCAGACACGCAGTAGCTGGGTAGCAAAGGCGTTACCCTGGTCAGATAGCTCCTGTGCCGCTTTCACTTCTGCGTCCGTAAGCTCCCTGGCGGAAACCTCAGCGGGGATGGCATCGGGCTGACTGGCCAGGAATCCGAGATAGTAGGTCGGTTTGCGCTGTGAACGTCTCCATAGATCGGCCCGGGCCTGCTCGTCGAGCAGTCCCGGCTGCAGCGAGAGACGCAGGCTTTCAAACATCAGCAGAGGCTCGGTCTCGAAGGGGAGATACTCGATCAGGAACTGCGCCAGCTCCTTTCCCATACTCCCTTCCACCACTGCGGGAATGTTGAGCATCCGCCTCGCATTGTCCGGATCCTGTCGGGTCCACCAGGCACGCCTTGCCAGTTCATCACTGAGCCCCCTCGCCCCGGTCACCGCGACGACTGCTTCGGGCTCACCCAGTAACAACAGCTGCTCAAGATTCTCATCCCGGGTCTGACCCATTCGGCTCCAGCGTTTGAGATAGATAGGGTAACCACCGGGAGAGCCCAGCACATGACCGGAGAGGACCTCCCTCACCTTTCTCAGATAGAGATCGTCGCGACAATTGGGATTGAGTACTACCTTGGCCTCCCCCTTTTCGGAGAGGCCATAGAGTGTCATGGAGGATTCGTCGATGCGAATGGCCTGGGGTTGATTGGCCAGGAGTACGTTCAAACGCAGCGCGTCTTCGCTGGATAGATCCATGATTGGAAGAGAGGGATTAGGTCTGGGCTGCAGTCAGCCTGTTACTGTACCGTTTCGTTGGTCGGTGCGTAGTTCTTATCCTTCGGATTGAGAAAGATGAACTCACTCTCGCCATCATCCAGTTCAGCGAAATCCATGGTCGTCTCTTCCAAAAGAGGGAAATACTCCGGCGACATGATGATACTGACGCCCTCGCAGGAGAACTGGATATCCTCCTCTTTGGCGTCATCGAAGCCCATCAGATAGTCGAAGGTGCCGTCCTCTTTCTGCTGCGCTGCGAAGCGTAGTGCCATACCTTCGGTACCGCCCTGTCTTGCGGCCTGTAAAATCTGTTCTGCTGCTCTGGGTGTAATCTTAAACATCGCTCACCTTATTATCTCTCTCCGGTTGCATCGAACTGCAGTTGTGGACCTGTTTTACAAAACGCTCCACCCAGTCGTTGCCCCCCACATTCCGCATGTGCGTATAGCTGGCCAACAGGTTTTTATAGATATAACCGTCGTAGCTACCGTCGATGCCAGTTCCCCTGAGCACCTCAAAAGCAAACTGGTCTGGCTCGCACACCAACCCATTCAGGGATGAGTAGTGAAACTCGTGGGCGCTGATCTTGCCAGTTGGGCTGCTACTTGCCGGCCAGGGTCCCGTCCCTCTGTCTCTGAGTTGCACGTAACCCCTGCCCTGGGGCTTGTCGTGCATCACTGCGTCAGCAGGGATAATGCCCACCATTCTACATTTTTTCCCCTGCCAGGTCAGACTTCTTGCCAAGTACATAAGTCCCCCGCACTCAGCGTAGGTTGGGCCACCGGCCTCAATGAAATCGGCGATCGACTGACGCATGGTGCTATTTTCTTCCAGCGCCTCCATGGCGGTTTCAGGAAAGCCGCCGCCGAGAAATAATCCATTTATTTCAGGTAGATAGTCATCATTCAGGGCATCGAAAGGAACCAGCTCCACCCCCAGCATACGCATCCTTTGCAGATCATCCGGATAGTAGAATCCGAACGCCTTGTCCTTGGCGTAACCGATTTTCAAACCCTCAGGGACAATCGATTTCAAGGTATTTTGCATGGGAGTGGGGGCCGGCAGAGGGTACTTTTCCGCGATCCGTAGCACCTGATCCACATCCACCGAGTTACTGATCGTCTCTGCCAGGTAGCTGATAATCGACTCCGACGCCTCTGCCTCGTTACTCGGCATCAGGCCGAGATGGCGCTCATCGATGGCAAGTCTTTCGTCGGCCTGTACGGCACCCAATACGGGGATATCGGTATAGTGCTCAACTACCTCCCGCAGCTTGCGCTCATGACGCTGACCACCCACTTGATTCAAAATCACGCCGACAATATCGATCTCTTTATCAAAGGCTTGGTAACCGAGAAGCAGTGGCGCTATCCCTCGCGTCATGCCTTTGCAGTTGATCACCAGGATAACCGGCGTGGAGAGAAAGGCGGCCATCGCCGCATTGCTGTTGGAACCTTCGACATCGAGACCATCAAAGAGGCCTTTGTTACCCTCAATCAGGGCCATCTCCTTGCCCGACATTCTGGCGGCATAGCAGTTGGCGATCTCTTCCCGACTCTGGGTATAGAAGTCGATGTTGTAACAGGGGCTGCCGGAGGCAGTGGCAAGCCAGAGGGGATCTATATAGTCCGGCCCCTTCTTGAAGGTCTGCAGAGAGATGCCGCGATCGCGTAGAACCCGAGCCAGACCGATGGAGATGGTGGTCTTACCGGAGGACTTGTGGGCTGCGGAGATATAGATGGATGACACGGCGATACCTATTAACCCGGCGACTGAGTATGTCGTCTTCTGCCGAAGTGGCCTGCCTTGTTGCAGGCAGACGCACTTCAGCCTGTCTTTTTAAAAATCGTATTGTTAGGGGCTTCAAGCATCTCCTTGCTCGGTGTTGCGGCTCTTCACAAGGGAACAACCATTGCCTTCGAGCCGCGCCTTGATCAAGGACATACTTGAAGCCTTGAAGACGACATCCTCAGTCGCCGGGTTAATAATCTAACCTCAAGGCATCCTAACCCCTAAACAAAAAATCCACCACCGCGCAGCGATGGTGGATTTTGTATCCAGTCAGAGAACCCGGAGGTTTACAGATCGCTGGGATCTTCCAGGGTCTCAGGAAAGACCTTGAATACTCTTGCGCCAATGGCAACCATGGTCAGCGCAACCGCGATACCACCGACACCAAGCGCAGCTTCAGGGAATGTCGGAACATAGGTAGCGACCACTCCATCAAAGAAGCCACTCTCCACCACCTCTTTACCTGGAAAGAGGGTCATAGGATAGGCCTGTCCACCGATCACGATCACGTAGATCTGGAAAAAACCGCCAATCAGGACAGCAAAGGATGCTGCTGCAATGGCCCAGCGTGACTTGGAGAACGCCGGTGAATAGATCAGAAACAGGGGCAGGATACTACCGATAAGGATCTGACCGATCCAGAACATCTGGGTGTAGACACCACCATCCAGCAGAATGAATCGCTCGATGCCGTGATGCTGGGTGATGTAGAGGTTGGTCAGGTTGTAGGCCAGGGTGAAGTAGAGCACTGCCCCGACAAAGACGCCGAGTAAGTTCTTCAACTTGGCCAGACGCAGATCACCGATCTCACGATCACCCCAGATATAGGCTGCGATCAAGGTAATGATAAAGAAGGCCAGTCCATAACTGAACGACATAATGACGAACATCGGTGCCATGATGGCTGCGTCATAGGCTTCGCGGGCAACCAGGAAACCAAAGATGGAACCAGTACCCGTAGTCAGCGCAATACGCCAGAAGAAGGCGGCGAAACCCACCGGACGAGTGAATCTTCCAACGGTCCGATCCATCATGGTCCAAAGGTAGACACCGACAATGGCGAAGAACCCGCTGTATAGAATAACGTTCCAGGCGAAGATCGACTTGAAGTTGTACTGGGTCATGGCGACGATCAAACGATCGGGACGACCAAGGTCGAGCACCAGCACCATCAGACCACCAGCCAACAGGCCGATCGCCAGCAGACCGGAGTAACGCCCCAGAGGCTTATACAACGGACCACCGAATACTGAGCCGATAGAGGCGACATTGAGTGCACCAGAGGCGGCAACGATCAGAAAGATGGCGAAGACATGAGGCAAACCCCAGACAACCTGGTTCGTCATGCCGGTGACCCAGTGTCCATTGTGCTCCATGTAGAATGCCGAGCCCAGGCCGATGGCGACGAATGCGCCAAGCAGCGCCAGTCCGGCCCAGAAGCGTGTCGGAGAGCCGCAGTAGAGCTCTCTGTAGTACATCTTACTCATCTATTTTCCAGCTCCCGACAGATCACAGGTTGCGGTAACGGACACCGGTGTTCAACTCCAGGTCACCGCGTATCTGTACTGAGTTGTATTTCTTAAGCTTCTGACTGATCTCACTGTTGGGATCTTTCAGATCACCAAACAGGATTGCGCCATGACCCTCTTTGTCACAGGCGTCCTGGCAAGCGGTGGTGGTACCACCAGCATCAATGCGATGGACACACAGGGTGCAGGACTCAACACAGCCCTTACCACGAGGTGCAACAACCGATTGATCTTCCTGCGTCTCATGTATAAAAGAACGCGCCTTATAGGGGCAGGCCATCATACAGTAGCGACAACCGATACAGCGGTGACGATCCACCAGCACCACACCATCCTCACGCTTGAACGAAGCAGTGGTCGGGCAGACATCCACACAAGGCGGATGCTCGCAATGCTGACACATCATCGGCAGGCGGCTGGTATTACCGGTCTGCTTGTCTTTCAGCTTCACGGTACGAATCCAGACCGCGTCAGTCTCGGGACGTCCCAGATCTTTCAGGCCGTTCTCTTCGTTACAGGCATCGACACAAGCGCTACAGCCATCGGCACACTTGTTGGCGTCGATCAGCATGCCCCAGCGGTTTTTGCTGCTGGCACCTGCAGTCTCTTCATCCGTAGCGGCCACGGCATGCAGCATCACTCCCGGCGCGATAGTCACTGCGCCTGCAGCAGCGATGGTGCCACCGATAAACTGTCGGCGGTCTACGTTTGGCTGGTCACTCTTATTGCTCATGATCAGTCTCTCTATCTACCAACTGGCTACCCTTCTTGATGAAGCCATCGTGGTGGCTGCCATACTTCATTGCCTTTGGATCCGGTGTGGTTCTGTGGCACTGAAAGCAAGGGGGACTCACCGCAACATAACTATGGCACTTCTGGCAGAACTGCCCTTCGGCATCCACCGGCAGCGACTGTCCGGAACTATCTTTTCCCGCATGACAATCGATACACTCCGACAGACTGTAGTCCAGACCACGGACACCCTCTCTGACAGTTTCGTCTCTACCATGCTTCAGAAAATCCATATGATTTCTTCGCATCACATCGGTAGGCGCGACACAACTGTCGAGGCTGGCTGCCTTGGACCCCTTGCTTATTAAGGGACTGTCGGCAAACAACTGTGCGGCAGATAGTAAAAGACCTACCAACAGTAAGACCAGTACCCTGTTGCTGATGAGAGAACTTCGCATCTCAGCTCCTATTCACCCAACCCCATCTGGATATAGCCGGTGGGGCAGACATCGGTGCAAACATGACAACCGATACATTTGTTGTAGTCGGTGTCGACATAACGGCCGGTAGTGGACTCGTTCTTCTTCACTCGGAAGACAGCGTCCTGCGGGCAGAAGACAACACAGTTGTCACACTCGAAGCACATGCCGCAGCTCATGCAGCGCTTGGCCTCGTCCTGTACCTGCTCCTGGTTCAGGCCGCTCATACGCTCTTTGAAGTGGTGCAGGACTTCGTCCGCAGAGGGCACATCTTCAGAACGCAGGTTACGCGGTGTGAAAGAGAAGTGGCCGAGGAACAGTTCATCCGCCGGAATCACCTCATGACGTGAACGATCTTCGTAGTTGTGCACGGCGTACTTGGCCGAGCTGGTACCACGCATGTCACCCTTGGTCTCACTGTCGTAGGCTTCAGGCTCCAGATGGGCCTCCTGCAACTTGTCCAGCAGATCGAAGTGGTGAACATCCACTTTGGGACGCTTGGCCAGATCCTTCTTATTCATGTAGGCATCGATGCTTTCACAAGCGATAGAGGCCTGACCGATAGCGGTGGTCAACAGATGGGGGCGGATGATATCGCCGGCCACGAAGTGACCCTCTTTACCGGGTACCTGGTAGAACTTGTCGGCATCGATCAGGTTCTTGTCGTTGGCCATGTCATCCAGGCCTTCCATGTCGGCGCTCTGACCGATGGCGGAGACAATCAGGTCAGCTTCTATGACACGCTCAGTGCCTTCTGTAGCGCAAGGCGTCATGCCATCCATGGTGCAGTCACAGACCTTGAGGCCGGTGGCGCGACCGTCGTCGCCGATGATCACTTCCAGGGGCATCACGCCGTCGAGAATCTCACAACCCTCTTCCAAGGCATCGTTGATCTCGTGCTGAGCAGCGAACATCTTGTCCTTGGTGAACAGAGAGGTCAGGGTTGCCGCAGCGGGAGTAGCGCCCTCAGCCAGAGCATCATCCTGGCTCATGGAGGTATCCAGTACCACATCTTCCGGTTTGCCGGCGGCATCGTTGGTACCGAGTCGGCGAGCCACGGAGATGACGTCGATAGAGGTATCACCACCACCGATACAGACCACCTTCTTACCGGTAACCTTCATGCGACCTTCGTTGAAGGCCTTGAGGAAGGCGACACCGGAGACACAGTTCGAAGTACCGGCCCAGCCATCTATCGGCAGGTCGCGACCATTCTGGCAACCCAGTGCCCAGAGAATGGCATCGTGCTCTTTCTCGATATCGGCAACGGGGATATCCACACCGACCTTAACGCCGGTCTTGGTCTCAACACCCATGTCGAGAATGCGCTGGATCTCAGACTGCAGCTTGTCGCGGGGAATACGATAGTTGGGGATGCCGTAGCGCATCATGCCGCCCAGCTCGGGATCCTTCTCGAAGACGGTAACGCCATGGCCCATTTTACGCAGCTGGAAGGCGGCAGCCATACCAGCAGGTCCGCCACCGATAACAGCAACCTTCTTGCCGGTGTCAGCGCCCGGGGTAAATTTGAAGCCCTTCTCGATAGCGGTATCACCGATGTACTGCTCAACCGAGTTGATGCCAACGAAGTCTTCAACCTCGTTACGGTTACAGCCGTCCTGACAGGGCGCAGGACAGACGCGACCCATCATGGAAGGAAAGGGGTTGGCCTCTGCCGCACGCTGGAAAGCGTACTCTTCCCACTCGACCCCTTCAGCCGGCTTCTCCTGCTCACGCACAATGGCGAGCCAGCCACGGATATCGTGACCTGAAGGACAGCTACCCTGACAGGGAGGTGTACGGTTGATATAGGTAGGGCACTTATAGGAGCTATCTTCCATGAAGATCTTGTCACCCCAATCTTCCCACTCATTATCGCCGTCTTCGAAGCGGCGCCAGGAAATCTTTTTCATCTCTTCACTAGGAGTTGCCATTTTCAGTCTCCTCTCGGTATTTGTCTTGGTCGTGCCCCACCCGGAGGCAGGTTTCGTTAGTTCGCGCTAGAAATTAAATCTCTACTCGTCGTCATCTTCGCCATAATTCGGAGCTTCCTCCGGTGGCGTCTTCCTATTCAGAACAATCGCATTGCTTACCAGCTGGTGCACACTCACGATCTGAAACATATCCATCCCGTAGTAGGGAAAGACCTTGGTGAACTGGCTCTTACAGATGGCGCAGATCGCCGCCAGATGGGTCACACCCTTCTCTTCCATGACGTTCTTGAAGGCGGTCATGCGTGGCTTGGCGCCTTTAACACGAACCTCCATCAGATCGTCGGTCAAGAGACCGCCGCCGCCACCGCAGCAGAAGGTACGCTCATGGATGGTGTCCCACTCCATGTCGTGGTAGTTGTTGACCACCGCCGTGATCACCTTACGTGGAATCTCAAACTGGCCACCGGGCTTGTCACCCATGCGTGAGGCGCGGGCCACGTTGCAGGAGTCGTGGAAGGTGATCGACATATCGTCGTTCTCCGACTTGTCGAACTCCAGAGTGCCCTTTTCGATCTCATTCAGGGTGAACTCGCAGATATGCTGCGGCACCGGATAGTCGGGATCGAGGAAATCGAAAGGACCGGCCAGGGTATTCAGAAAGCTGTAGGCGATACGCCAGGCATGGCCACACTCGCCGAAGACGATGCGTTTGACGCCCAACTCAAGGGCCGCCTCGCGGATACGCAGAGAGACGCGACGCATGTTCTCGTAGCTGCCGATGAACATACCGAAGTTGCCTGCCTCGGATGCCTTGGTGCTCATGGTCCAGCTAACGCCGGCTTCGTGAAACACCTTACCGTAGCCAATCAGGCCGTCCACATGGGGCTCGGCAAAGAAGTCGGCTGAAGGGGTCACCAGCAGAATATCGGCGCCCTTCACATCGAGGGGGTACTTGACCGCCACCTCGTCATCATCCCAGACATCTTCCTCGAGACCTTCGAGGGTGTCTGCGATAGCGGGGCCGGGAAGACCGAGATTGTTTCCGATCTTATGAACCTTCGCGATGATCTCGTTGCAGTACTTCTGGCCCACACCGATGGAGTCGAGAATCTCCCTCGCCGCCATGGAGATCTCAGCGGTATCGATACCGTAGGGGCAGAAGACAGAACAGCGACGACACTGGGAACATTGATGGAAGTAGCTGTACCAATCGTCAATGACTTCATCGGTCAGATCGACAGCACCAACCAGCTTGGGAAAGTACTTACCGGCAAAGGTAAAGTATCGGCGATAGACCTTGCGCAGCAGATCCTGACGACCGACCGGCATGTTCTTAGGATCCTGGGTACTCAGGAAGTAGTGGCACTTGTCGGTACAGGAGCCGCACTTCACACAAGCGTCCATGAACACCTGCAGTCCGCGATAACGACTCAACAGGTCTCCCATCTTGTCGATGGCAACCTCTTTCCAGTTATCGAGTTTCTCTCCCGGAAAGCCCAAGTCGGTATTGTGATCAGGCTTGGCCTTGAAGCAGGTAACATGCTCCATGGTGCCTTCAACCAGTTTGGGAACCTCGATAAATTCTGTCAGTTCCGGTGTTTCGAATTCAGCCTTAGCCATTTGTAGCCCTCATCGGCCAAGCAATAAATTTAAGAGTCTTCAAGTTTTCTTGCCCACTCGACCAGATGCCGCTTCTCGCGGGAATTGTCCACCTGATTACGGGTCGGGCTGAAGAAGACACCTGGGATGTGCAGCAGTTTGCTGAACGGCAGCAAGAGCATCAGCACGGCAACCAGGGTCAGATGCACCAGTAAAACGGGATCCATCGGCAGCTTAGCGCCGCTGAGTGTCCAGATACCGGTAAAAAACTGTTTCACTGCCACCACATCGGTGTGGATAACGAAAGTCATCATGGCGCCACTCATGCCGATCATGATCAAAAGCAGTAGCCAGAGATAGTCGGAAGGGGCAGAGATATAACGGACGCGATCGACGAAGATTCTCCGGATCAGCAGACCGCCGAGTCCCGCCACCATGGCGAATGCAGCGTACTTACCAAAGGGTTGCATCAGCTCAATCGGCAGCCAGACTGGATCGATGAAGTAACGCAGATGGCGAATCAGCACCAGGAGCAGGCCCATGTGGAACATCCAGGAGAAGATCCAGGTCCACTTGGTGCTTTTGAACAGGCTCTCGAAGAAGACAACTTCACGAAACAACCTGAATACCACACCGGTCTGGTTCACAGGCGCCGGCGTAGTGGGAATCTTTAATGGAGCAGGCGTCTTGGCATACTGGACAATCTTTCTTGCCAGTCCAAGCACGAGCACTAAGGTCGCTACGATAAACAGCAACGCGTAGACAGATGACATGATCCTGCTTTCCTCAAATAGTGAACAGTTATGTGGTGGACGGCCTGAGCCATCCACCACATCGACAACGGCTTAGATACAGCCAGTCGGCTTCGGCAGACCGGCGAAGCGGCAAGCCTGCTTACCAGGACCGTAAGGGAACAGCGCGTAGAGGTACTTGGAGTTACCCTTGTCCTTGCCCAGTTTCTTACCCACAGCCTTGGTCAGAACGCGGACCGCAGGAGCGATCTGGTACTCTTCATAGTACTCACGCAGGAAGTTGATGATCTCCCAGTGCTCGTCGGTCAGAGGCAGATCATCTTCAGCAGCCATTACCTCGGCAACAGCGGGTTCCCAATCTGCCAGATTGGTGAGGTAGCCCTCTTCATCAGTTTCGAAGGTTTTGCCGTTAGCTTCGATAGCCATATTTTCTCTCCCAGATAGAGTT
>JBNKMQ010000324.1:0-17214 GCA_050293225.1 Sedimenticolaceae bacterium | reverse complement strand
CCTACGACGCCCGTCTCATCGGCCCTAACTGCCCCGGAGTCATTACCCCTGGCGCCTGCAAGATCGGCATCATGCCGGGCTCGATTCACCAACCGGGCAGGGTAGGGGTGATGTCCCGCTCCGGCACCCTCACCTATGAGGCCGTGCACCAGACCACCCTCGCCGGTCTTGGCCAGAGCACCTGCGTCGGCCTTGGCGGCGATCCCATCAACGGCACCAACTTCATCGACTGCCTGCAGATGTTCGAAGAGGACGAGCAGACCGACGGCATCATCATGGTCGGAGAGATCGGCGGATCGGCAGAGGAGGAGGCCGCTGAATACATCCAGGCCAATGTGAAAAAGCCGGTGGTGGCCTATATCGCCGGCGTCACGGCTCCTCCCGGCAAGCGCATGGGCCATGCCGGCGCCATTATCAGCGGCGGCAAAGGCACTGCAGACGCCAAGTTCGAGGCCCTGGAATCAGCGGGTGCCAATGTCGTTCGCTCTCCCGCAGAGATGGGCCAACGCATGGCGGAGCTGCTGGGCTGATATCCGACCTGCTCCCAGGGGATGCTCGTCCCTTGGGAATTATCCATAGATCCACCGGCCGATTTGAGAAATCCGGCAGAAGAGATAGCCATCCCGGCCCACCATGGCATAATCGAAGGGAGTTGAAATCATCTCCCAGAGGTCAAGATGCACAGCCCCATCTCCAGCCCCTTTCTGACGCCCTTTGAAGCCGATCGATTGCCTGACACCTTTGCCTGCCAACCGCCAAACGAGGCGCCAGGAAAGAAGTCCTGCAAAAAATCCCTGAAGAAAGAGATCAAGCTGCTGGACGAACTGCAACGACGGCTCTATGCAGAGGATCGGCGTGCACTGCTGCTTGTCTTTCAGGCGATGGATGCCGCCGGCAAGGACAGCACTATCCGTGCGGTCATGAGCGGTGTCGACCCCAGCGGCTGCCAGGTCTTCGCCTTCAAGCAGCCGTCGAAAGAGGAGCTCGACCACGACTTCCTCTGGCGTACCAGCAAGCGCCTGCCCGAGCGCGGCCGTATCGGTATCTTCAACCGCAGCTATTACGAAGAGACCCTGGTGGTACGGGTCCATCCCGAATATCTCAACGCCCAGCGCATTCGTGTCCCGGAAAACCTGGAGGATCTCTGGCAACAACGTTTCGAGGCGATCCGCCAGCATGAAAAACACCTGGCCGAGAACGGCACCGTGATCATCAAATTCTGGCTCAATGTCAGCGCAGACGAGCAGCGTCGACGCTTTCTCTCCCGCCTCGAGGAGCCGGAGAAGAACTGGAAGTTCTCCTTCGGCGACGTGGAAGAGCGTGGTCACTGGGACGAATACATGCACGCCTATCGCGAAACCCTGGCTGCCACCTCCCGCCCCTGGGCCCCCTGGTACGCCATCCCCGCCAACAACAAGCCCTATATGCGCTGGCAGGTGGCGAGGCTGGTGCGCAAGACCCTGGAGCGGATGGATCCACAATATCCGGTGGTCGACGAGGAGGCGAAGCAGCAGTTCGGCAAGATGCGTAAGCATCTGAATAAACAGGCGTAATATCAAGATGATTAGAACTCTAATACTCCTCTCTCTACTACTGCCGCTGCTCTGCGGCTGCGACGCCATGCAGGATTTCCAGCAGATGGGGGAGAAGCAGTCCCGGGTGCAGACAATGATCCAGGAGAAGTACGGCTGGCACGTCAATCTGGGCTGGAATATCCATAATGCCGAACTGAGCCAGGTCACCCTGGTCTTCAGCGCCGACGAGGTTGCCAATGAGCGGGTCAAAACCCTGCAAGCGATCGCGCGGGAGGCGGTGACAGAGGTCTTTGTCAGCCAGCCCAAGGCGATCTATGTGACCCTGGTGACGGATCTGGATCAGGAGTGACTGCCCAGACTTGGATCTGGTTATAAAACACCCTCATCTCAGCATGCCCGGCATACCCATCGACCGCCATGTCACACTCTGATAGTGACGAGAAAGTATCGACCAGACGACTCCAAAGACAAGATCAACCCCGCCCCCAATCACAGATTGGCCTGCTTGTCAGAAGAGATAATTCCCCGCATAGGCCCAAGGTATCCAATGTCGCGCATGCTTGGGTTGAACGCTACAATAAAAATGCTTCTATAAAACGACACTCAACAATAGAGAAAGGACTTCCGAAAGAGACCATGCCAAGATTCTATCTCTATGCCCTATTGATTAGCCTGAGCCTGTCGACATCTGCCCTTGCAGAGGGCAACGCCTGCCGGGAATTCGCTGGGCGTGACTGTCAGCTGCGTCCCTGCCCCTGTCAAGCCGGAGAGATCACCCTCAAGGTCATGCCTGACCCAACCACCGGGCACTCAATATGTAGCTGCGGCAAGCAGAGCGACAGCCCACTCAGCCTTCGCCGCAACGCCGCAGAGAGCTGTCACCGGCACCTGGTCGAGCAGCATGAATCCTGTTTCGTCTCTCGCGGTAACTGTCCCAAGGGCTTTGAGTCAATTGCCTCTTTTACCGACCAAGACGGAGAGGGATTTTCCGCCTGCATAGACCTGCGGTATCGCCAGGCAAAAGCAGAACGTAGTGTGAAAGCGCAGAGTCCCAGCGAGGCAATCGAGCACTATGATCGCTTGACAGACCTGCTGAAACGAAGCGGGGAGGGTGGTTCACACCCACTACCAGACCACTCCATCAAAATGCTCTCCCGTCATTTCATGGGAGTCTCGCTGAACGAGCTCAGATTCACTCATACGACGGCCCTGTCAAAAGGCTGTTTTAGCGATTGCAAACAGATCTACTGCGCCGACCCGACAACTATTGAGCAGTGGACGCGCAAGCAGGCGCCCATCATCGACCAGCAATTACTGCATCAAATCGCCCATGCAGAGCGCTGCCAGCAGCAGGGGGGAAGAGATCGCTTCGTCACCCTCTGGTACCATTATCTGCCTGCTCAGACCCAACAGCAGCTGAGCGAGGGGGAGGCTATAGATGCCGACAATATCCACTTCGCCATGTTCATGGAACAACAGGCGCAACACCGGGCAGAGGCCATCTGCCGCCGATTGGCTGGATGCTCGAGCGGCAACCACTGATGCAGAAGTTCACCCTTAGACTGATAGCCCTGTCATCGCTTCTGTTTGGTGGTCTTCCACTCACTGCCTGCACGTCGATGCAGCAACACCCCGAAGATCGCAGCCCCATTGACAGTCGCTATTTACCTGAACCTGATTTGAATCTCTCTATCGATGGGCTCGGACCCTGTAACGATCAGGCCGATCGCTCCTTTCAGTTGAAACACGGTGAACCGGTCACTGTTCTGGTGCATGGCTGCGCCTCATCCGCAGGACGCTACCGCTCCCTGGCCCAGGTATTCGCCTTCAAAGGACAACAGACCATCTGCTACGACTACAACGATCGCGCCAGTATGGACAAGGTGGCCGGCCATCTGCGCCAGACCCTCGACAGCCTCTCGGCCCAAACCGGTAGTCCCGAAATCACATTGATCGGCCACAGCCAGGGGGGATTGATCTCCCGTCGCGCCCTCACAACAGAACATGGAGAGGGCCAAAATCTGAACCAGAATCAGCAGCGCCTGATCACCCTATCCGCGCCCTTTTCCGGTATCAGTGCCGCCGATCACTGCGCCTCGCCCACCGCCCGGGTCATCAGCCTCGGCCTGGTCATCCCCATCTGCATGGCGATCAGCGGCGACAAATGGTTCGAGATCACCCACGCATCCGATTTCATCCGCAAACCGGGGCAGTTGCTCCCAAGCGTTATTGAACACCTCCTCATCGCCACCGATGAGACGGAGAGCTGCCGTACAGAGCGAGATGGGCAGTGCCTGGAAGATGACTACGTTTTCAGCCTGTCGGAACAGATCCTGCCCAGCCCCCATATCGATCCGGTAGTAAAAGCGTTGACCCTTAAGGCAGGTCACGCCGAGATAGTCGGCAATGGCGATCAAATTCCAGAAAAGTTGATACACGCGCTACAGCAAGAGGGGGTATTGGCCGCATCCGATCCGGCCGACCTTGTTGCCTATCGTCGATTACTCGAGTCCCTCTATCTGGACAATCCCACAACCAGCGCCCAGCACGACCAACCAGATGTATTCGCTCACCTCCCTGCATATTGATTGCCCCTACTGTGGCGAGCAGATCGAGATCCTCGCCGATAGCAGCATCCCTGAACAGTCCTACATCGAGGACTGCTCAGTCTGCTGCAGACCCATCAACCTGCACCTGGTCAGTGAAGATGACCACTGCAGGCTGGTGCGGGCCTTTCGCGACGACGAGTGTTGAATCCCTATTCGGAGTAAGTGCGCTGAAGCGCCTGTTCCAGGGCCTGCCAGGATTGGCGATCGGCAGTCTCATTGTAGGCCAGGGGCAATTCAAACTTCTTACCAAATGCGTCTGCTCCCGGGTTGGTGAAAGAGTGTTTGGCGCCAGGGTAATCAGTGAAGGTGTAGTTCACATCCGCCGCTTCCATCTCCGCCTTGAAGGCCGCTATCTGCTCCGTCTTGACGAAGGGATCATCGGCCCCGTTGAAGACCAGTACCTCTGCCTTGACCCCTCCCTTCTCAGCCGGTTGCTCGGTGGGGAGACTGCCGTGGAAGCTAGCCACCAGATCGAGATCTAACCCTCGACGCGCCATCTCCAGCACGATACCGCCGCCGAAACAGTAACCGATAGCGGAGATCTCATCGCCCTTTACACTGGGATGGCTGGCCAACAAGGTCTTTGCCGCTTCGAATCTGGCAGTTGCCACCGCCATGTTCTTCTTCACCTGACCGGCGAATTTTCCCGCATCCTTGGGATGATCCGCCAGCTTGCCGTCGCCATACATATCCACCGCCAGGGCGGTATAGCCCATCGCGGCAAGTTGCTCCGCCCGGCTGCGGGCATAATCGTTATGACCCCACCACTCATGTACCACCAGTACACCGGGACGGGGGCCTTTTATGGCATCGTCATAGGCGAGATATCCGCGCATCAGCGTATCCCCCTCACGATACTCCACAGGCTCTCCCACCACGGCGGCCTGGACCGATGTCATCAGACCCAGCCATAGACTCAAAATCAGTAGATGTTTCATTATTTGTCTCCACCCTCTCTATTCGTGAGCTTCAACTTTACTGCTTAACCGAATCCCGGAGGAGCGAAAATAACCCTGTATCTTGTATCTATTTCTTAAACGCCTTCGCACCTTTTGGAGATTCCGTTACCATTGGCCGATGCGTTACATCTGTCTACTGATCCTGCTGGCAACTTCCCACCTGCTCCTGGCCGATACCTTTGAAATCACCGACTCAGAGGAGAACGAGATCCCGGTCGAGGTGATGCCCGCCGAGGGCGACCTGCTGATGATCTGGCTGCTCGATCATGGGGAGCAACGGCCGGTGTTTGAGAAGATGCTGCAGGCGATCAATCAGGCCGGCATCGAGATCTGGCGGGTCGATCTCCTCAGCGCCTATTTCCGGCCACGCTCCAGTGAAGCGGTACGAACCCTTCCCGGCGATGGCGTCGCCAGTCTGATCGAAGCGGCGCATGACCGCAGCCGCAAGAACATCCTCGTTGCAGCCTACGACCGTATGCCTCTGCCCCTGCTGCGTGGTGTCAGGCTATGGCAGCAGACCGCATCTAGGTCACGACTCATTGGCGCCATGCTCTTCTACCCCAATCTCTTTGGCCCGGCGCCCCTGGCGGGTGAGGCGCCAACGATAGATCCCATACTACAGGCAACCAATATCCCCATGGTCATCTTTCAACCTGAGCTGGGCAGTCAACGACTCAGGCTGGAGCAGGTCTTGAAGCCTCTTTGGCAAGCGGAGTCCAGCACCTATACCTATCTGGTGCCACAAGTACGGGATTGGTTCTTCATGGGGGAGGGGGATCACTCACCCGCAGAAGCCGCGGCGACAGCGCTGATTCCGGGACAGATAAAACAGTTCGCGCGCTTGTTACAGCAACATCCCAAACCCATCGATGCCAAACCTCTACCAGAGCAGCCGTCCGAGCAAAGAAAGGTACAAACTCTGGTGAAGATTAAACAGCCGAAACAGGCCCCGGCTTTCCAGTTGAGAGAGATCGACGGTAAGGGCTATAGCTCAACAGAGTTCAACGGCAAAGTGGTGTTGCTCAACTTCTGGGCCACCTGGTGCCCGCCCTGTGTGGAAGAACTTCCCTCGCTGAATCGACTGCAGCAGCGCTATATGAATAAGGATTTGGAGATAGTCTCTATCGATTTCCGCGAGTCACCGGAAGAGATGAGGAGCTTCCTGCAGCAGACTCCGGTCGACTTCCCTGTCCTGCTCGACACTGATGGTCGGACTTCCCTGGCTTGGGGGGTATTCAGCTTCCCCAGCTCATTCATTATCGACCGTAAGGGTCGTATCCGTTACACCGCAAACCGAGCCATTGATTGGGACAGTGAGGAGATCTGGCAGGTGGCGGACAGACTCCTCAAAGAGCCTTAGATCAGTAGCTACCGCTCCACACTCTGCTTGATATCATCAAGCTTGCGGAACACCTCCATGCTGTGCTCCTCCATCACCCGCAGGGTCTTCATCAGTTTACTGTAGTCACGCTCACCGCCCAGTTGCTCAAAGATCTCCTTGGTAGAATCGTGTACAACCTCATGCGGGCGTTCCAACTCATGATAGTGAGCCGAGGAGGAGAAGTACGCCTTACCTTCGCCTTCGTAATACCACTTACCAAGACGGCAGTTGTGGTGGTCGACAAAGTCAAACATCGGCTCGTCTTCACACACAGAGAGATAGGTATTCACCTTCCACAACATATGATCAAGTTTGGCCAATCCGAGAAAGACGCTATCGGTGGTGGTTGAGATATCACCAAAGTAGCCTCCCACATCCTGGTTCATCTCCAGCAGACTCTGCTCGAAACCCTTTACCTCTTTCTGCACATGATTGACTCGTTCGATCAGGCTGGCGGAATCGTCACTCACCGATCCCACATTCTGCTGCATCGCCTGGATGACATCGTTGGTCTCACTGATTGCCGACTGGGTCTTATCAGCCAGACCCCGTACCTCATCTGCGACGACCGCGAAACCACGCCCCTGCTCACCAGCCCGGGCCGCCTCGATGGCCGCATTCAGGGCGAGCAGGTTGGTCTGTTCGGCGATACCTTTGATGAGGGCCAGGATGGAGCTGATCTCTGTGGCGCGGGAAGACATATTCTTGACCGACGCCTCGGACCGATTGGAGAGGGCCGCAAGTTCATCCAGATTTTGCGAAATCTGCGAGATATCCCCGGAGAGGCTGGAAAAATCTTCCCTCACACCGGTAGCGCACTTGAGGGTGCTTTTCGCCGAATCCACTGCCCCAACCAAGTCTGACTGAACAATGCCCAGGCCCTTCTTTAGTTGGTGATTTTCATAGCCCATGAGGCTTTTGACGGCGGACTCTCTCTCATCCTGCTGCTTGAGTTTTTGCAGCTCTACGTCCCGCTCCGCCAGTTCATCTTCAAGTTGACTGATTGTGTCTTTGAGTGATTGGTTCTCTAGTTCCAGCTCAGAGACCCGCTCCTGGTGTTTACTGTTCAACCATCCCATTGGCTTATCCTTCTGAATCAGCTTGGATTTTTATGGCTATCCTGCACGCCACATCTCTGCAATCCTAGCGGCAGTGGTGGCTAAAGCTTGAGAGTTAAACTCCCAGCAGCAGCAAAAGCGTGAACCCAATCCAAAAATACATTAGTTATTTTTAATAAACTAATATGAGTTATAATTGCCCCCACGCCTCACCGACCGGAATAGCGCCATGACCACTCAAACCACGAAAAAGCAAGCAGCTACCAAGAAGAAGACCGTAAAGAAGAAAGCGGCGCCTGCAGCCAAGAAAAAGGTCACCGCAAAGAAGAAAGCTGCTGCCCCGAAAACCGCCGCTGCGTCTGCAGCAAAAGTCCCACCCGCTCAGGAGAAGGTTCTCTCAGGCCTGATGAAGAGCCTGCAGTCGGTTTTCGACAAGATCCACAGCGACAATCAGGTACGTGAAGATCACCACGATAAGGTCATTGAGGATTTCAGCCAGCGTTTGAACAAGGCCTTCATGCAGACCCACAACGCTGCGCAAGAGAGAGAGAAGCTGCTGGAGGAGAAACTTGAGGCGATCGAGCGGGAGCAGAGCTATCGAATCCAGCGCATCAAACTCTTCTCACTCCCGGGTACGGTGATAGCTGTAGTTGCCCTGATCTATCTCTTCTATGTGGTGCATGTCATGGAGCGCTCCATGACCAGCATGTCGGCGGATATGCATGAGATACGTGGCCACATTGCGGATATCGGTGCCGACACCAACCAGATGTCCGGTGGCGTGGTAAGCATGAACGAGCAGATGACTCAGATGAACACCAACATGGATAAGATCAACACCAATGTGGGTGGGATGAACGGCAACATGACCCACCTCAACCGCAATGTCGGTGTGATGACCCACGATGTGGGGAACATGTCCAATACCGTCAGCCCGGTAATGAACAACATGCGGAAAATTATGCCGATGTTTTAGGGTCTGTTAACAGGCCCTTAGCTGTCACCGAAGGTGGTACCCAGACGTTTGGCGCTAAGCACCCAGGCGTGGTCAGGGGGTACCAGTTTCTTGTAACCCGCCACATCCACCAGGGGTACAGGCACCGCCTCGTCACCCCGGGAAGCCACCATCACACCAAAGCGCTCCTCCTGAATCAGATCGACACAGGCGGTGCCCAGACGGGTTGCCAGCAGTCGATCCGCCGCCGATGGCGTACCACCCCGCTGCAGATAACCGAGTATGGTCACCCGTGATTCCAACCCGGTCAGCGCCTCCAGCTGGCGGGAGAGGGTGACGATATGGTCGGCATGTTTGCGCTCCATCTCCGCCAAATCGGACTTTGCCTCCTTGCGGGCCTTCTTGTCGACGGCGTTCTGCTTCTCCTCCCGCAATTTATGGAAACGCTCAGCCTCACCCACAGGCAGTGCGCCTTCTGCCACCGCCACGATACTGAAAGGCTTGCCCCCGGCAGCCCGGGTTTTGATCGCCTCCGCCACCTTTTCGATATCGTAGGGAATCTCCGGCAGCAGGATCACATCGGCGCCACCGGCAATACCTGAGCCCAGGGCCAGCCAACCGGCCCGGTGCCCCATGATCTCCACCACGATGATGCGGTGATGGCTGTGGGCGGTGCTGTGCAGTCGATCGATGGCGTTGGTGGCGATACCCAAAGCGGTATCGAAACCGAAGGTGGTATCGGTGTGGGCCACATCGTTGTCGATGGTCTTGGGCAGGGTAATGACATTGAGCCCTCTTTCCACCAGCTGCAGGGCATTCTTCTGGGTACCGCCGCCGCCCATGCAGACCAGGGCATCGAGGTGATTGGCCTGGTAGTTGGCCACGATCACATCGGTCATGTCCTGCTTCTTGCCGTTAAAGAGCATGCGGTGGGGTTTGTCCCGGCTGGTACCGAGGATGGTGCCGCCGCGGGTAAGAATACCGGAGAGGGTGCTGCTGTCGAGCTGCATGGTGCGATTCTCCACCAGCCCCCTGAAGCCATCACGAATACCGATGACCTGCATGTCGTAGTAGCCCAGGGCCGATTTTCCGACTCCTCGAATAGCTGTGTTCAGCCCAGGGCTGTCGCCACCAGCGGTGAGAATACCAATGTGTTTGGTCATATAGGCTCCTGATCATACCTTGAGCTGCGCTGGCTGAAGCCTGGACAACTGGGCGGCGCATTGGATTAGTGCTAACAGGCCCTAGGTTAGCTCAAATCGAAACCTCAGATAAAGCCCTCTATAAGCCGGGAGTGGGTTAGGACCGATCGATTACCACAAGCCATGGATAGCGGATGGATGGCGTATTCTTACTCGCTGTTCACCCTTTCTGAGATAGAGCCAGCCGCGAAACTCCAGCTCACGGCCCAGCAGCAGATCGGGATCTGACAGGGGAAAGCCCGCCCAGTCTTTCCAGGTAATCCGGATCGCAGGCCCCTCATCGACGTTCAACCAGAGCGCACTTTTACTGCGACCGATACGAATGATCTCTCCCCGCAGGATGTGAAAGCCGGTCTCACGACCCGCCAGCTCACTGGCTTGGGGAATCGGCTGGCGCCATAGACCTAGTGAACGGCTTCTCGCTCCAGCCTCAGCCTTCTCATAACAGGAGAGATGGTACAGATTGGGAGGGAAGGCGATCTGGTAGCCAAGACCCTGCGCCAGCAGTTCAGCGGTAAGGTTATTGCCGTTTTGTGCATAGAGATGTGCAAGCAGGCGCCGATAACGGTCAAACGCTTCGCTCCCCGGGCGCAGATAGAGTTTGTTGGCGTTCTGCTCGACCAGTCTCTGCAGGAACGCCTTCGCCTCTTTCGCCCCTGGCATATCGGGTCTTCCATCCCGAGCCAGCTCCGGGGTATCAATACCGATCAGGCGGATGGTTCTACCATCTTTCAACCTCAGGGTATCGCCATCCAGAACCGTGGCGACCTCGACCGGCTCCGCATCAACTGGCGGACCGCAAAACTCCGCTGAGACGACGTTGAGAGAAAAAAGCAGCAACCCACAGAAAAGCAAAAAGGCCCCGCGATGCGAGGCCTTTGCAGGATCTATTGCTGTCGCTGGCAAAAGCGGCATCCTGCCGACTCCTGCATCAGCAAATCGGATCAGCGATTATATTTCTTGCGGAACTTGTCTACACGACCGGCGGTATCAACGATCTTCTGCTTACCGGTGTAGAACGGGTGGCAGGAGGAGCAGACCTCAACGTGGATCTCTTCCTGTCCCAGGGTGGAACGGGTGACGAACTCGTTGCCGCAGCTGCAAACGACCTTGATATCCTCATATTTAGGATGAATATCTGCTTTCATGACAGACTCGCTTAAAAAATCAGTAAATTCAGTGATCCTCTGGCTCGGGCAGAGGGAAGGCGCGGAATAGTATGCTAATTTGCCCCCTAAGGCAAGGGGCTCATGAAGGTCTTTTCGCGGGAAAAGGCACAATGGCACATTCCCTTTGGGGGTCAGCCTCTATCTTTTGCTTCTCCAGCAGGCCCAGTAGACCCTGAGGACCCAGCAGATGGTCCCACATCATGCCCGACAGTTTGACGCAGGCGCCCATGGGGCTGTGGCGATGGCGCACTTGATCGATTCGCCACTGCAGGCGACGCATTCGCTCCTGTCTATCGTCCGGTAGGGTGGCGATATAGGCGTCGATGGCCTGTTCCCGATAGCGCTCGAAGGCTGAGGGATCCGACTGAGCCAGACCGGTCAGGTAGTCGAAATCGAGCTTTTTAGAGTCGGCGCAGAGCATAGGATACTTCTCAAGAATCTTTGTCCGCAACCTAGCATAGTCAGCAGTTGATGTCCCCGATACTGGTTCCTAAAATATCCGATACCCCAGCCTCAAATTCGGAAATATTACTTAAAAACAAGGGGATAAAAACCTTTTTCACTGCCTGTCATTTATTTGTCGGATTAGCCGCCAAGAGGCTCCCCCGAGGCAGCCCAACTGGCGGATTTAATCCGGTCGAGGCGGATCTCCAGTCTCTCCCCAGCTTGAGTATTCGCCTTCAAATACTCTGCCTTGGCGCGAGTAAAGACATCCTCAACCCTAACGCGGCACTCTCTTTCGCTGCTATCTTCCAGCAGCCAGATCAAATCCACCTCTACCCCTTTTATGGCAGCAAGCTGGTAGGTTTCGTGTAGACCACAAGCAATGGGATGGTAGGGACTGTCTGTCATCAGATTCACTCACCGAAAAAAATACTGGGCCTCTAACTACCGACTGAAGTACTCAGTCCCGTATCAAGATAGTCATCAATACAGCGAGAACAGAACATAGCATGGTTAAAGGAAGCACTGCATTGGCAGGGGAGTGTGGAGCACCAAGTACTTGTTGCGCTCACAGGCAAACATCGTGGCATTTGTCCTGGTTGCGGTTAACCGCGTATAGCCGAAAACGCAGCCTTGTTGGTTAAAAAGTGCCATCTGAACAGTCTGTAGGCAATGGGTATTCTTTGCCCGATTCACTCTCCCAGCGTGTCGGTCGCAAATGCTTTGAAAAATTTCATTGCGTATCAGGTAGTACTTTCCGCTGGCTCCCCCACGGAGTATGATAAAAAAATAATTATTCATACTCGGCTTCCCGGAGAGCGATATGGCGTCCAATCGGATGTTGAGACTTTTATTCGTCTGCAGCTCATTGCTTATCACTTGTTCTGCGCTTGCCCACGATTACTGGTTCAAAACCGTTGATGAAGATTATTTACTCTTTCGCGGTCATCGCTTTTCTCAACACCAGGGCAATAAAGAAGTGCCCTTCGATACGCGGATCATCGATAACGCGCTGTGTCTTTCCGAAAAAACTGGCGAGCTGAATCCCACCCCCGTCTCCAGCGACTATCCACCGCGCATTCAGGGCCCCTGTCTGGGTCTGTTGGTAAGTCTGGATTCCGGCTACTGGTCGCAGACCCTTACCGGGACTAAAAACCAACCCAAAGACGAGCTGTTCGCGGTACTACGCAGTTGGCATGCCCTGGAAACCGTTAAACATGTTAAGGAGTGGTCACCGCGCTTGCAGCAGGCGTTTGCACCAGGTCTGGAACTGGTGTTACGCGAAGACCCATTTAATCTCACGACTGGTGACAAACTTCGGCTAACCGCCATGCTGAGCGGCCAGCCGGTTGCCGGCGTTACCGTTGCCTATCACGGCGATCCGCGTGGGGTCACGGGCGACGACGGTCAGATTAATTTAAAAATTCGTCATACCGGATTGCAGCTCATCAGCGCTAGCCTGGAACAGGTCATTGACTCGGCAAAGGCAGACAAACAGGTGCGCTCCACCGTACTCATGTTCAACATTCCAGAGGAGTCACCTTAATATGCAAAAACCCCTGATTCTTTTCTCGAGTTTTTCTCTGTTAAGTATCATCTCCACTTCGGCCATGGCCCACCACGGTGTAGCCGGTCTCGGCAGCACCGGCCTGCGCGGACCTGGCGCGCCGGTTGAAGCGGCTACCTCTGCCAACCTGCCCGCTGGCAAGTCACTGGCTTACATGAAACTGGATCATGCCCGTTACGAAACCTTTGATAACGATCCCGCCAACCCGGAAAGCGATTATGCCAATTACTGGATGCTGGGGCTGGGTCACGGATTTACGCCCTGGTTTTCCGCCTATGCTTTCCTGCCCTATCACGATAAACGGGACGAGGCGGGGGGATTCGACACAAGTGATTTTGCCGATGTATCGATGTTTGGCCAAGTCGGCTTCAAATACGACCAGGGCTTGATGCTGAATCCCGCCAACGAAAGCCTGGATGATATGGAAGACTGGCATTTCACCCTCTTCGGCGGCATCACGCTACCAAGTGGCGACGCCAATGTGCGCGACAGTGATGGCAATATCGACCCAGGCAAATCCACCGGCTTCGGAAAACCTTCTTGGTCTTTGGGCATGACGGCGACAAAAATGATCAATTCTCGCTGGACCTTTAACCAGGAGCTCTCTGTCATCGGTTTTCAGGAATACACCTATGACGATGGCAACCGCATCCAATTCGGTAGCGAAACCCGCGCCAACAGCGCTCTTGTTTATCGCGCGCATACCGACGAGGCGAGCAAGTTCCGCATGGATCTGGTCATGGAGGCACAGTATTTGAATCTGGGCCGAGACAGCACCAATGGCGTGGACGAATTGGCCACCGGCGGCGAGATGATCTACCTGCTGCCGGGTGTGCGATTTTACTGGGACAACATCAGCGCCGCCGTCGGAATAAAAACAACGGTATGGGAAGATCTCAATGAAGAGAGCCAGCAACAGGGTGGCGAAGGCACGGAAGATTATCGCTTCATCTTTTCTTTGTCTGCTTTGTTTTAAGGCATGAAAATAAAACAATATTTTTCTATAGCGCCGGATTTCGGTAAACACCAGATGACAAACAGATCCTTGCCAAGCGCATGGCTGATAGCACTGGTTGCACTGACGTCGATTCTTCCCGACCCCGTCTGGGCGCATGTGGAAAGCGGTGCAGCGGGAGATGGTGGTTTTCTTAGCGGCCTATCCCATCCCATCGGTGGACTGGATCATGTGCTGGCCATGATTGCGGTGGGCCTGTGGGGGGCGATCCTGGGCGCGCCGGCGATCTGGCTGTTACCGGTGAGTTTTCCTTTGATCATGGCCATTGGCGCCGTGCTTGGCATCATCGAAGTCCCCTTACCCGGTGTTGAAGTGGGCATTGCCCTGTCGGGCATTGTGTTGGGTTCACTGGTATTGTTTAACCGTCGCCTGCCCCTTCCCTTCGCACTCCTTCTCATCAGCCTGTTCGCCATTTGTCACGGCCATCCCCACGGCGCCGCTCTGCCCGATTTCGGCGTACCGATTCTATATGCCGCAGGCTTCGTGTTATCAACGGGAATGCTGCATCTTACAGGCATCGGCCTGGGCCTGATGTTACGCTGGCCCAAGGGACAACTCATGGTACGCGGCGGCGGCGGAATGATCGCCTTGTCCGGCGTTTACTTTTTGATCCTGGCCTTGGGGATGGATGGTATGCTCTGATGCCGAAAACCCTCTGCCGGTACCGATCAATCGTGCTATTGCTAGCCATAACGGGTTGGTGCCCCCCGCTATTTGCCCATCGCGGGGCAGCATGGAATCACGCATTGATGGACGGGGTAACGGTATTTTTTTACTCGGGCGTATTCCTGATCAATACCCTTGCAATGGGCCTGCTGTTTTACCGGCACAACCGACGCACTCTGGCCTGGGCCGCCTTGGTTTTTCTGCTTGGTTTACTCTTCAATATATTATTGATTCAGGACTTCCGGCTTTCCGCAACCTTCTCTCTTGCAACGCCGGCCATAATGCTTTTACTTCTGGGTTCGATGGCCCTGAGTGGTCACCGGTTTCACGCACGACTTATCATTCTTTTGAGTTTTTTTATTGCAGCTCTATCCAACATGGAGTCGTCAATTACGGATTTCGCTTTGGGCGGCGGCTTTGTGCTGGCGGCCGTTGGAATATTTATTTTGAGTGCTACATTTGTACAACTCTTTTCTTCCAGAATCCGGCCTATTGCCGTTCGGGTCGGCGGCAGCTGGGTCACTGCAGTTGCTCTGATATACATTGCTTATCATTTTAAATAATGCCGAATGATTCACTGATGGGTAGCATTCTTGATATCTGAAAAGCGTTTTTTGTTTTTTCTGCCATTGGTACCACCCATGCCTTCGGAATCAGCCTACTCAATGAAAACTCAATCGAAGCCTTGCCTTGCAACACTCGGGTCAAGGTGAAAGATGTCTTGCCTTAACTGATCCGGCATCAGCCACGGCTTTACTCACTTCTCAGATCAAATAACGGAACCTGTACCCAAGCCCGCCATAGCTAGCGGTTTAGGCCTGGCCACTCCATAGCCCTGAGCGAAATCGACACCGATCTCGATCAGCCCCTGCATAATCTCATCCGACTCCACATATTCGGCGACGGTGATTAACCCGACCATGTGACCGATTCGATTGATCGATTCCACCATGGCGCGGTCAACCGGGTCATTCATCATGTTTTTCACGAAGCTGCCATCTATCTTCAAGTAATCCACTGGCAGGTTCTTCAGGTAGGCAAAAGAGGAGACGCCGGTACCGAAGTCGTCCAGGGCGAAGCGAAATCCCCGGCGCTTGAGCAAGCTCATAAAGCGTACTGCCTGGTCGAGTCGGTTCACCACCGCAGTTTCGGTAATCTCGAACAAGACCTTCTCCGCCGGCAGACTAAATTGTCTCAACTGCTCAAGAATGAACTCATGCATGTTGCCATCGCCCAGGGACTGTCCTGAGAGATTGATGGAGCAGGCACCCAACTCCTCCAGGCGTGTGGGATTGTCGGCTAGCCAGGAAAAGGTATTGCGGATCACCCAGCGATCGAGACTGGGCATCAGATTGTATCTCTCCGCCGCCGGGATAAAGGCGCCGGGCAGGATAAGCCCGCCTTGCTCATCCTGCATGCGCAGCAGTATCTCCAAATGCTCATTACCCATGGCTTCAGTATCCAGGGAGATGATTTTTTGCTGCATCAAGCTAAAGCGCTCTTGCTGAATCGCCATTTCGATACGGTTGACCCAGCGCATCTCACCCTGCTGGCGTGAGATCTCCTCATCATAGGGTCGATAGATATGCAGCCGGTTGCGTCCCATATCTTTGGCCACATAGCAGGCGGTATCTGCGGCACTGAGGACATTGTGGGGACTCTCCATATCCGGATCGAGCACCGCAACACCGATACTGACGCCACAGGAGAAGGTTCTACCTTCCCAGGTAAAACGGAACTGTTTAACCGTATCGAATATTCGCTCGGTCACCCGCAGGCCGTCATTCAGAGAGCACCTCTCCAGCAAGAGTCCGAACTCGTCGCCACCGAGCCGGGCCAACACGCCGTCGGCCCCGGTGGCCTGACGCAGATGGTGGGAGAGCTGCCGTAGCATGGTATCCCCCGCCACATGTCCACAGGTATCATTAACCAGCTTGAACTGGTCGAGATCCATATAACAAAGCACATGCTCGGTTGAGAAATCCTTCGCCTCATTGAAGGCATCCCGCAGGCGTTGATCGAAGGCGTGGCGGTTGAGCAGGTGGGTCAGCGGATCGTGGCTGGCAAGAAACCGCATCTCCCGCATCATCGAGCGGGTCTCGGTTACATCGCGAAACACCGTTACCGCCCCCTCGGACTCACCATTCTCCAGAATCGGATAGCTGGAGTACTCTACCGGGAAGAGGGTGCCGTCCTGACGGCGAAAGGACTCATCTTTGACCTTCTTTGGCGCCTTGACCTCAGCCATCCCGGCATTGAATGGATGGTGGAAAAACTCCGGCATGCGGACCCACTCATGGATCGGCTGATTGAGTAAGTCCGACTGCTCGTAGCCGAGCATGGCGGCACCGGCCTGGTTGATAAATCGACAGCGACCCTCACGATCGACCCCAAATATGCCCTCGCCGGTTGACTCCAGCAACAGCCGCATCTGCCGATTCACCTGCGCCAGACGCACTGTGGATGACTCGAGCTCTTGATGCGAGGTTTGATGTGCCTGATTACGCGCATAGTTATCGATGGCGAAGGCCAGGTCGGAGACAACCTCTTCCAAGAGATCCCGTACCGCGTCATCGAAGAAGTCTATCTTCTCCGCGTAAACTACAAGAAGTGACTCTATCTTCTGGTTATTACAAATCGGCAGTACCGCCACA
>JBNKMQ010000323.1:0-1998 GCA_050293225.1 Sedimenticolaceae bacterium | reverse complement strand
GGACGGCCGCTTCAACCACTGGCTGGCCCAGTTCGCCAAAGGACACTGGGGTGAGGACGAAGTCGCCTTCATGGCCTACACCGTACTCATCATCAAGAGTAAGGGTATCCTATCGGTCGAGGTGGATTGGGACGTGCTGGTCCAAGGGAGCCACAAAACCTCACACCTGGCCCTGCTCAAACAGCAGGTACCCGACCTGGAACAGCGTGGCCAAGCGATTCTGCCCCAACTACGCAAACAACTCTTTTTGCCCCGCGACCAGTGGTTCCAGCAGCGGCCCCAAAGTGGACGAGCCAAACCGGTATCGCGTCTGCAGTGGTTGATCGAATGGTATGTCGAGAGCCTCATGATCTATGCCAGCAAGCACCAGATCGTGCCGCAAAACCTGTTCAAACGGGTGAAGTTCCACAGTGTCCCGTTCATCAGCCAGGGCGAAAACCAGCCCCTCGACGAATCGGGCCTGGAGGCGTTCAAAAACCGCCGCTGCGACTTCCTGGCCTTTGAGATCGATGCGCAGCGCTCGCAGACCATCAAGCAGATAACGCCGATCGACCTGGGCGAGTTCCGGATGCAATTTCGCGGTCACATCAGCGCCTGGGCGGGGGCCAATATCCAGCTCGGCGGCGAACTGGCATTGGCTACGCCTAAAGGGTTGATGGCGGCGGTGGGCGCCATTCGTGATGAAAAAACCCAGGGCCGGGTCGGTAAACAGACCATCATGGGGGCCAAGGACGCCCTGAGTGCCGGAGTCAACGCCTCCGCCTTCGCCGGCGCCAAGGCAGAGTTAGGGCTCAAGGGCAGTGCCGACTGGCGGCGACCGCCACCGGATCAAACGGACAAAAAGAAGCCCTACTACCCGCCCGAGTTCAAGTGCCTGGGTAGCATCGGCTACACCCTCACCGGCATGTTCGGCATCGGCGGCAAGGCCGACCTGAAGATCGGTTTCGATCAAGACAGCCAGCGCTTTGTCTTGCGTTTTGCCGCCGAGGCCTGTCTCGGCCCGGGCTTTGGCGGCCAGCTCGACCTGACCGTAGGCATCGGCCAGTGCTGGGAGTTCATCACCCTGGTGCACAGTGAGCTCGAACGCCACGACTTCCACTATCTGGACATCTTCGAGAAAGAGGGCGACGAGTCGGGTCTCGACGTGTTTGAACTGTTCAGCGCCTGGGCCTGGAAGCTGCTGCAACAGGGCGACGCGGTGCAGGCCTTGTCGGTCATGGTCGCTGGCAAGGGGGCCGAGTTTGTAATTGAAATACTGAATGACGTGGATACGCTCATGGATGAGTGGGACTACAGTCAAGCAGTGAAGCAACAGACAAACAACCTAATTGACAACCTGATTGGCCAACCGGCCCTGCTTCAATACCTCACTCCAGAGACCAAGGGACGTATCCTCTACGACCTGGTCACCGTCCCTGTGAGTCTTGGCGAGATGTGGGACAATGCCTGGGAGGGTGATACCAACCATCGCCGGGAAGAGGCAGCCTTGACACTGATCCAACAAGGGATAGTCAGCCAGCGTGACTGGCAGGAGACCCTGGAGCATATCGGCGAGAAACGCCATGGTGAAATGGTCCCCAGGGTGACCCCCAACGCCGGCCCTGACGCGAAGGGCGAACGCGCCAAAGCGAACCAGGCGTGGCTGAATAGTGAACTGCTCAACGACGAAGAGGACTGGCAAACCGTGCTTGAGTATACGCAGAAGTTACCGGAGTGAGCATGGCACAGAAGCGCACCAACAAGTTATTGCCAGTGCTGGCAGCCATCCTCGGGTTCAGTTCTGTGTCGGGGTGTCTGGGTGTCGATCAAGCCGCCCTTGACGATCTCAAGCAACGCACCCTCGATACGCTGGTCTTCGTCGAAGGCGGCACCTTCATGATGGGGGATGTGGGCTATACCGACGAGCATGGGCAGTTTCGAAACTTCACCAATGACGCCGATGTGTTTCCGGTACATCAAGTCACGCTATCAAGTTATAGCATTCAAGCCTATGAGGTA
>JBNKMQ010000322.1:0-1535 GCA_050293225.1 Sedimenticolaceae bacterium | reverse complement strand
TTTAGCTGCGTGATATCTCCCGTTACAATGCGAATCCGTCCCATTGATCCCCTCTGGGCCCCAAGCAAGGTGCCGGTTCAATCCCAAATGTCATTTACCAGCCTCAATCTACTGCTAGCGCTGATGCTACTGATCTGGTTCTGGCGCGACAGTCTCCAGGTACGCGAGACCGCCACCCGCATCTGTCGTCAATCCTGTAAAAGCTACGGCGTGCAGTTTCTCGATCAGACTGTGGCATTGCAACGCCTGCGTCTCCGTTGGGTGCGCAGCGGTCTGCAGCTGCAACGTACCTACCAGTTTGACTACAGTCTGGAGGGGCAGGGCCGGTGCACCGGCTACCTGGTGATGCTCGGCAACCACTATCTGAGCCTGCATCTTAATCTGCCTGAAGAGGCGACCATCGAGCCTCCGTCGCAGCAGGATTGACGCGAGAAATCACTATTCGGCGCGGGATAACCTGGAACTATTTGACGACTTTCAAGGACGGCCGCCCACCCGGTTTATCCGGCTTAGGATCAGGGTCCGGATCCGGCCCATTGGGTTCCCCATCCCCCACTTTCTCTTCGTCAGGAAACAGCATGCCTTGGCCATTCTCTTTGGAGTAGATACCCAGCACCGCCGAGGGCGGCACCAGGATATCCTCCGACACGCCGCTGAAGCGGGCACTGAAACTGATCCACTCGTTGCCCAACTCCAACCCGGCAACCGCCGCGGGGTCTATGTTGAGCACAATGCGGCCATCTTCGACAAACTGCCGCGGCACCACAGTGCCACTATGCTCCGCATTGACCAGCAGATAGGGAGTCTGCCCGTTGTCCAGCAACCATTCGTAGAGCGCCCGGATCAGATAGGGGCGATTTGATGACATGTTGGCCATCGATCAGCCACGCATCTCCCGTTCAGCCTCGGACAGGCTCTGGTTGAACGATTCACGCTCAAACAAGTGCTTGGCATAGGTATGGAAACCCTTGGCACTGGCAGGTATCTCTACCCCGAGAGTGGGCAGACGCCACAGCAAAGGGGCGATAGCACAATCGACCAGCGTGAATTCATCACTCATGAAGAAGGGCATGGCACCAAACACAGGCGCGGTAGTGATCAGGCTCTCACGCAACTCCTTGCGCGCTTTAGTCGCCTCTTTCTTACCGCTAAGGATGATATCCATCTGGCGATACCAGTCATTCTCGACCCGAAACAGAAGCAGGCGTGAGGTCGAGCGCGAGACTGGGTCTACCGGCAGCAACGGTGGATGGGGAAAGCGCTCATCGAGATACTCCATGATGATACGCGACTCGTAGAGCTTGAGATCCCGGTCGACGAGAGTCGGCAGAATCCCATAGGGATTTAGCTCCATCAACTCTTCCGGCATGTTGAGCGGATCGATGTCTTCCACCTCATAGGTGATGTTCTTTTCCGCCAACACTAATCTGACCCGGTGACAATAGGGATTTATCGGATCCGAATAGAGGGTCATCACTGAACGCTTGTTGGAAACCGCCGCCATTTAATTAAGCCTCTCCCAAAATGTCTGCGGA
>JBNKMQ010000321.1:0-3423 GCA_050293225.1 Sedimenticolaceae bacterium | reverse complement strand
AGTACGGCGGTGGCAATGGTATTAATGAAGTCGTCATCGGCATGGCCCATCGGGGTCGCATCAATGTGCTGACCAACATCCTCGGCAAGCCGCCACAGGAGATTTTCGATGAGTTCGAAGGCCGCGTGGAGGTCAACCCGCAACGCCTGGCCGGTGATGTGAAGTACCACATGGGCTTCTCCACCGACATCGACACCCCTGGGGGTGTGGTGCATGTCGCCCTGGGATTCAACCCCTCTCACCTGGAGATTATCAACCCGGTTATCGAGGGCTCAGTGCGCGCCCGCCAGCGTCGTCGTGGCGACCACGACGGCACCAAGGTGATGCCGATTTTGATCCACGGCGACTCCGCCTTTGCCGGTCAGGGGGTGGTGATGGAGACCCTCAACCTCTCCCAGACCCGGGGCTACTCAACCGGCGGCACTGTCCACATCATCATTAATAATCAGATCGGCTTCACCACCAGCAACCCCCTGGATACCCGATCCACCTACTACTGCACAGACATCGCGAAGATGGTTCAGGCCCCCATCTTCCATGTCAACGGCGACGATCCCGAGGCGGTCATCTACGTCACCCGGCTGGCGCTGGAGTTCCGCATGCGCTTCCGCAAGGATGTGATCATCGACATGATCTGCTATCGCCGCCACGGCCACAACGAGGCTGACGAACCCTCGGTCACTCAGCCGCAAATGTACAAAAAGATTCGCAACCATCCCACGGTGCGAACCCGCTATGCGGAGTCACTGATCCAGGAGGGAGTGATCGATCCCCAGAAGGCACGGGGTCTGGTGGACAACTATCGCAACTCCCTGGAGAGCGGCATACTCGAAGCGAGACCGGTAATCTGCGCCCTGCGCCACCCCTATGCGGTGAGATGGAGCTCCTACCAGGGTATCGAGTGGGACCACCCCTGCGATACCGGCATGAATCACGAGGAGTTCGATCGCCTCGCCCAACAGCTACTGCATGTACCGACAGGATTCGAACTCCACCCCCGGGTGGAGAAGATCTGGAAAGAGCGCAGGCGCATGGCCGGCGGCGACCAGTTGATCGACTGGGGCTTCGCCGAGAACATGGCCTATGCCTCGCTGCTGACGGCGAACATCCCAATCCGCCTCTCCGGTCAGGACTCCGGCCGCGGCACCTTCTTCCATCGGCACGCAGTACTCCACGATCAGCAGACCGGAGACAGCCTGGTGCCCTTGCAGCACCTTTCTAATGAGCAGGCCGACTTTGTGGTCATCGACTCTCTCTTATCAGAAGAGGCCGTACTGGGTTACGAATATGGTTACGCCACCGCCGAGCCCGACTCCTTGACCATCTGGGAGGCCCAGTTCGGCGACTTCGCCAATGGCGCCCAGGTGGTTATAGATCAGTTCATCAGCAGCGGCGGCGAGAAGTGGGGACTCCTGTGTGGCCTGGTCATGCTCCTGCCCCATGGCTACGAAGGCCAGGGCGCCGAGCACTCCTCAGCTCGTCCCGAGCGTTTCCTGAGACTCTGCGCCAACCACAATATGCAGGTCTGCAATCCCACCACGCCGGCACAGATCTTTCATCTGCTGCGACGTCAGATGCTGCGGCCCTACCGCCACCCTCTGATCGTGATGTCGCCCAAGAGTCTGTTGCGTCACCGCCTTGCCACCTCTACCAAGCAGGCGCTGATCGAGGGTGAATTCAAGAATGTCATCGACGAGATCGACGAAATCGATCCGAAGAAGGTCAAGCGGATTGTCATGTGCTCCGGCAAGGTCTACTACGATCTGCTGGAGACACGCCGCTCCCGCAGCCTGGAAGATGTAGCGATCATTCGTATCGAACAGCTCTACCCCTTCCCACAAAAGGAGTTCGACAAGATCATAAAACGCTACAAGAATGCCAAGATGTATATCTGGTGCCAGGAAGAGCCGCAAAACCAGGGCGCCTGGGATCAGATCAAGCACCGCTTCTACTCACTGACTTCAAAAAGCAAGCCACTGCACTATGTCGGCCGCTCCACCGCGGCGGCACCTGCAGTCGGCTACCGCACTGTCCATGTCTCGCAGCAGGAACAACTGATCGACGAGGCACTCTCAGGACGTATCAACCCACGCATGAACTACAGGAATCAGGCAAATCAATGAGCATCGAACTACGCGTTCCTCAACTCCCGGAATCTGTCTCCGACGCCACCATTCTCAACTGGCACAAACAACCGGGGGATGCCGTCAATCAGGATGAATCCTTAGTCGATCTGGAGACTGACAAGGTCGTACTTGAGGTTCCCGCCCCACAGACCGGTGTCCTCAAGGAGATCCTGTTCAAAGACGGGGATACCGTACAGGCAGAGGATATCCTGGGTATTATCGAAGCGGGTGCAGCAGCACCGGCCGCAGAAAAAACGCAAGAGACCGACCAGGACGAGGTTTCCGCCCTCTCCCCTTCGGTAAGACGTCTGATCAACGAGACCGGCATTGATCCCAGCACCATCCAGGGCAGTGGTAAAAACGGCCGTATCCTCAAGGCGGATGTGGAAGCAGCTCTGGCCGCTGGATCGCAGACAAACAGCAGCGCCAAGAGCGAGACTGCAGCGACACAAGCAAAAGCAGCGGCCTCGGCGCCCATCGCCACCACCAGTGACGGCCGACCGGAAGAACGGGTTCCCATGACCCGGCTGCGTAAGCGAGTCGCAGAAAGATTGGTTGAGGCGCAACAGACCGCCGCCATCCTCACCACCTTCAATGAAGTTGATCTGAAGGCGGTCTCCGATCTGCGTGCGCGCTACCGGGATAGCTTTGAGAAGCAGCACGATGTCAGACTGGGATTCATGTCCTTCTTCGTCAAGGCAGCCGTTGAGGCGCTGAAGAAGTTCCCCATCATCAACGCCACCGTGGATGGTGACGACATTCTCTACCACGGCTACTTCGATATCGGCATCGCCGTATCTTCTCCCCGCGGCCTGGTGGTACCCATCCTGAGAGACGCCGATCAACTCGGTTTCGCCAGCATTGAGAAGACCATCAAAGAGTTCGGCATGAAGGCGAAAGAGGGAACCTTAAGCTATGAGGATCTCACCGGCGGCACCTTCTCTATCACCAATGGCGGTGTCTTCGGTTCCATGTTGTCGACGCCCATTTTGAATCCGCCCCAGAGCGCGATCCTTGGCATGCACTCCATCCAGCAGCGACCGATGGTGGTGGATGGGGAGATCGTCGTGCGGCCGATGATGTATCTTGCCCTCTCTTATGACCACAGGATCATCGATGGGCGTGATGCAGTGCAGTTCCTGGTGACCATCAAGCAGTTGTTGGAAGATCCCAGTCGACTGCTGTTGGAGATATAAATACTACCGATATCGATTGCTGTTCTCTGCTTGTATCCCCCTCTCCCTGACCCTCTCCCGCGAGGGGAGAGGGGATTCACAGATCAGCTGAGGAAGAGATC
>JBNKMQ010000320.1:0-6725 GCA_050293225.1 Sedimenticolaceae bacterium | reverse complement strand
CTGCTGGCGATGCCTGATCACCAGCCAAGCGACGAGAATGACAAAGAGGGTCAGGAGGATCTTGCTAATCATGGCGATGCACCCTATCACGAGAAACTGTAGAGGCCAATCGCGGTCAAATCTGAATATAACGTAAAAGCTTGAAATACAAGGGTTGCGGCCCCGGCCGCTGTCGATTTACTATCATCCCATGTCACTCACAAAACTCTTTGCAATCTCCATCACCCTCTTCTTGTTGATTGCCGGTTGTAGCAACCCGGATCAACCCACCATCAATATCCATCGTGCGGTGCAGATTGGCGACCTCGATCAGTTGGAGCGCAATCTCCACTGGCAGACCGATGTGAATGAGCCGGGCCCCGACGGCCTGACCCCCCTGCATGCGGCAGCCAAAAAGGGCAGCCTAGTGATGTGCAAAATCCTGCTTAAAAATGGCGCTGACCTTCAGGCCCTCGACCCCGACGGACATACCCCCGTAGTAAAGGCCCTGGTCTCCCGTAATACCATCGTTGCTGACTACTTGGTCAAGCATGGCGCAAAGATTGACGCCAACGCCGTATTGCATGAAACTGCCCGCCTCGGCAGCGCTGACAGGGACGTGATCGATTTCCTGGTCAGGCAAGGCGCCTCCATCGATCACAAGGATAGTGCGGGAAATAGCCCGCTCCACATCGCCATCCAATACGACCAGCGTGTTGTGGTGAAGTACCTGGTGATCCGAGGCGCCAATCTCAATCTACCCAATGAGGCTGGACAGACACCCTTGGCCCTGGCCCTCTCGTTGGAGAGATCGGATATCGCGCAAATGCTGAGACAGTTTGGCGCTGCAGAGAGTCTGCAGTAGTTTCTACCTTTTACCTATACAGAACGGATCTTACATGGCATCAACACCCGAAGAACTCTCAGTCAGCTATACCGAAGACGGCGTAGAGGTCGTCAAGGAGCTGGACAAGGTCATCCTCTCAAAGGGGGCCTGGACCACCATCATCTTCCGCTACCAGGACTGGAATCGAAGTAAGGAAGAGTACGGTCCCGACAAGTACACCATCCGCCGTTACCAGAAGCGCAACGGTGAATACATGCCGAAGAGCAAGTTCAATATCTCCAGCCGGGATCAGGCGAAAGGGATTATCGAAGCGTTGCAGGGTTGGGCTGAAGATTAGATCCAATCCGAATGCTAGCTGTTAACCCCCACTACCTGGCCCAATCCCACGAGGGGAGAGGGAATGCACGGATCAGAAGCGGGGGTAACGGATGGCTTGTCCTCTGACCTGACAAGAAGCCCTCAGCCCACTCGAAAAGAACATCCCCTCTCCCCTCGCGGGATTTGGCCAGGGAGAGGGGGGATATATCACTTGCAAGCGTTCTGATTCCTGGCCTTTATCGGCATGACGAGGTGAAACAGTCAGATCGATTCAAACTGGGGCAATCTGCTCCGCCCAGGCCAGCAGATCGGGGATCAGCGCCCGCTTCTCTTCCGCCAACTGCGGATCGGCCTCGAGCTGATCGAGGCTCATCAGGTACTCATCCAGGGTGATGCTGCCGCCGCCATCCGGCTCCATCAGACGGGACTGGCGATACTCCTCCCAACGCTCTCTCTCATCGGCCTGCAGCGAGTCGGGCCAGTTTCTCGCCCGGTAGCGAAAGAGCATCTCCGGCAGTCGACCATCATCAAAGACCAGCGGAAAAGTCTGTAGCTCTGCGGGACTCGACTTCAGGATTCTATCCATGCGCTGGCGATCGTCGCGGGAGAAGAAACCGCCGCTGTAGAGGGCCTGATCGGGGTCGCTGATGGGCTCGTACTGCTTCATCTGATGCACAGTCTCGATCTTCTTCGCCAGTGCCTTGTCATTCAGCAGTTGCTCTCGATGGCGCTCGCCTTGGGTGATATCTATCTCCCATCGTTCAGCCGCTTGCGGGGTGAGGGTATTCATCGGTACCACCACCGGGCATTTATTCACATGCACTGTCTTCAGAGGAATTCGATCCACCCCTTCAGGTAGATCTGCTCTCGCGGTAAACAGTCTTTCATGGATCTCTTCCGGTGAGAGGGTAAGCAAAGGGGTGGGATCCTCCCGCAGGTCATAGACAATCACACCGTTAGGATTTTCCGGATGTCTCGCCAGGGGCATCACCATGGCGATACAGCCCCGCTCGGCGGGATACATGGAGGAGACATGCAGCACCGCCTGCTGTTGCTGCAGATTGAGTCGCTCAGAGATCACCCGCTTGTTGCGACTCTCGAGAATATAGTCGAACAACTTCGGCTGCCGCGCTTTAACCAGGCGCGCAAGACCGATGGTGGCATAGACATCGGAGAGGGCATCATGGGCCGCCTCGTGAACGATGCCGTTGGCCTGACTCAACACCTCAAGACGGAAACTGGTGACGCCATTTTCATTCTGCGGCCATTCGATACCCTCAGGCCGCAGGGCATGGGTCAGGCGGACCATGTCGATGATGTCCCAACGAGAGCCACCGTTCTGCCACTCCCGGGCATAGGGGTCGTAGAAGTTGCGATAGAGCAGGTTGCGGGTCACTTCGTCATCGAAGCGGATGGTGTTGTAGCCGACACCGCAGGTGCCGGGCTGAGCAAGCTCTTCATGAACACGACGAATAAACTCCGCCTCATTCACCCCCTCCTGCAACGCCTTCTGCGGCGTCAGGCCGGTGATCATGCAGGCCTCCGGCTGGGGCAGCATATCGTCCGCCGGCTTGCAGTAGAGTACCAGCGGTTCACCGACCGGATTCAACCCTTCGTCAGTGCGGATACCGGCAAACTGGGAGGCCCTGTCCCGGCGCGGGTCTGCGCCCCAGGTCTCATAGTCGTGCCAATAGAAACTGAAACTCATCGATCCGCGCCCCCTTATTGCAGATCCATCAGTACCCGCAGGTGGGCCTCCACACTGCGCCCCAGGGAGAGGAGTTCATAGCCCCCTTCCAGCACCGAGACCACCCTGGATTCCGCATACTTTTCGGCAATCTCCTGAATCTGCTCGGTAACCCAACGATAGTCCGCCTCTAACAAGCTGACGCTGGACATGTCATCATCGATATGGGCATCGAAACCGGCAGAGACAAAGATCATCTGCGGTTTGAAATGGTGCAGCGCCGGCAACCAGTGGCTGGTCACCGCTTCTCGAAACTCCTCCCCTTTCGCCGTCGCCTTCAACGGGGCGCAGACGATATGGTCAGGACTCTCTTCGATCTCTGTATAGGGATAGAAGGGGTGTTGGAAACTTGAACAGACAAGCACCCGGCGATCATCACGAAAAATATCCTCGCTCCCATTGCCGTGGTGTACATCGAAATCGAGAATCGCCACCCGCTCCAGACCATAGGCCTCCAACGCATGGGCGGCGCCGATTGCGGTATTGCCATAGATACAGAATCCCATAGTACGCATGCGCTCGGCATGATGACCCGGTGGGCGCACGCAACAGAAGGCGTTTTGCAGATCTTCCTGCATAATCAAATCGACCGCCTTGATCACCGCACCTGCCGCTCTCTTTGCCGCCTGCAGGCTCTCGGGACTGACCACGGTATCGGGATCGAGATGGGCAAAGCCCTCTTGCGGCATCAGCTTCTCCACCTGATCGAGGTAGGCGGCATCGTGACAGCGCAGCAACTGCTCCCGGGTCACTTCCGGAGCCTCGTAGTGCCGCAGAAAATCGTATAACTGTGCCGCCATCAAACGGTCGTCGATGGCACGTAGACGGGAGGCACTCTCCGGGTGTCCGACACCGGTGTCGTGCTCAAGGCAATCGGGGTGTGTGATATAGGCCGTTCGCAAAGATAAACCCTCAATTTCGTTGATTTTATTAAGCGCTCAAATACTTATTATAAATCTTTAGAAACCAGTACTTAGATAAAGAATTTGTCATCAGATAGGCGTAAACTTCCTACAGCTTCGGCCGATAACCCTGTTGACATGGACGACTTGTTATTTGCACTCAGTGAAAGCCATCCCGATTTCTCATTTCGGGAGCGCTCGTTACATCATACCCGATATTCAAACTCTGAACTCCTATAGGCGTGAGATCATGCAAGCACATTATCTAACCCCCCTCTTTTCTCCCAACAGCATCGCCATGTTCGGCGCCAGCGAAAGGAAAAACTCTGTCGGTGAGGTGGTTTTCAGAAACCTCGTCTCTTCCGGCTTCAAGGGGGATATATATCCGATTAATCCGAAGCACAGTAAGGTGCAGGGACAGAAGGCCTATAAGACCATAGCAGAGGTCGGTAAACCCATTGACCTGGCAGTGGTGGCGACCCCGGCCAAGACCATCCCCGCCATCGTTGAGGCCTGTGGCCAGCATGGCGTGAAGACCATGATTATCCTCTCCGCCGGTTTCCGCGAGTCGGGTCCTGCGGGACGCAGACTGGAGGATCGAGTGACCGAAGTGGCCAAGGAGTTCGGCATCCGCTTCATAGGACCCAACTGCCTTGGTCTGATCCGACCCGACAAAGGGGTCAATGTCACCTTCGGCAACAACGATGCGAAACCGGGCAATCTGGCCCTGGTCTCCCAGTCCGGCGCCATCTGCACCGCGATTCTTGATTGGGCGGAGATCAATGACATCGGATTCTCCACCGTTATCTCCACCGGCATTGCTGCCGATCTCGATTTTGGCGACTACCTCGACTACCTGGTTTCAGATCCCAAGACCGACAGCATCCTGATGTATGTCGAAGGGATCAAAGATGCCCGCCGCTTCATGAGCGGCCTGCGTGCAGCCGCCCGTATCAAACCGGTGATCGTGCTCAAGGTCGGCCGACATGCCGCCGGCGCTGAGGCCTCCATGTCCCATACCGGCGCCCTGGTGGGCAGTGACGAGACCTTCTCCGCCGCCCTCTCCCGTTCCGGTGTGTTGCGGGTGGAGACCGTCTCCCAGCTCTTCTCCGCGGCCAAGGCCCTGTCGGCCAGATCCCGTGTCTACGGTGACAAGCTCGCCATCATCACCAACGGCGGCGGCCCCGGCGTGATGGCGGCGGACCGGGCATCCGATCTGAATATCGAACTGTCCGAATTCAGCAAGGAGACCATCGACAAATTGAACAAGGTGTTGCCCGAGGTCTGGTCCCACGGCAATCCGGTAGATATCATCGGTGATGCTCCCCCGGAGCGCTATCGCGAGGCGGTGGATATCTGCCTCAGCTCTCCCGAGGTGGATGGCGCCATCGTCATCCTTACTCCCCAGGCCATGACCGAGCCCGCCAAGGTCGCCGAAGTACTGATCGAACTCTCGGATCAACACAAGAAGCCGATCCTCACCAGCTGGATGGGGGGCAAGCAGATCCGTGATGCACGCAAGCTCTTCAACAACGCCAAGCTACCCAGCTTCCGCACCCTGGAGAATGCGGTGGACGCCTTCCACTACCTCTCCTCCTATCAGAAGAATCAGCGCCTGCTGCTGCAGACACCAGCGAAATCCTCGCGCAGACACATCCAGCCCGACGTGGAAGGCGCGCGCCTGATTATCGAGAGCGCCTTGGCCGAACAGCGTAAGATCCTTACCGAGCCGGAGTCCTTCGCCCTGCTCGGCGCCTTCCGCATCGGTGCAGTGCGCAACGGCATTGCCAGATCGGCCAACGAGGCCCTGATCCTGGCGGAGTCGATCGGTTTTCCGGTGGCGATGAAGATCTACTCCCCGGATATCACACATAAGTCGGATGCCGGAGGTATCCGACTCAATATCAACAACGCCCAGGCGGTACGCAGCACCTATCGAGAGCTGATCGAACAGGTCAAACAGACCCGTCCTGAGGCCCGTATCGACGGTGTCACCGTGGAGCAGATGTACCAAAGCCCCAATGGCCGGGAGCTGTTGATCGGCATCACCCGCGACCCGGTCTTCGGCCCGGTGATCAGCTTTGGTAGCGGTGGCACCACCGTTGAAGTGATGGGTGACTCGGCTATCGCCCTGCCACCCCTCAACCGGCGACTGGCGGCGGACCTGATCAACCGCACCAAGGCATCGAAGATGCTGGACCAGTTCCGGCATATGCCGGCAGCCAACTGCGAGGCCCTGATGGATGTACTCCTGCGGGTCTCCTCCATGGCCTGTGAACTGCCCTGGATCCAGGAGATGGATATCAACCCGCTGATTCTGGATGAAGATGCCGCGGTCGCTGTGGATGCCCGCATCCGGGTCGACTTCCCAAAACCGTCCACCGACCCCTACCACCACTTGGCGATACACCCCTACCCGACCAACCTGGTCAGCCGGTTGCAGTTGCCCAACGGCACCAACATCATCATCCGACCCATCCGGCCGGAGGATGTGGATCTGGAGCAGAACTTCACCCGCGATCTCTCTGACGAGGCGAAGTACTTCCGCTTCATGAGCTCGGTACAGGAGCTGACCACCGAGATGCTGATGCGCTTCACCCAGATCGACTACCACTACGAGATGGCCCTGATCGCGGTGATGGAGATCGACAACCGGGAAGAGGAGCTGGGTGTCGCCCGCTATGTCACCAACCCGGACAAGAAGAGCTGCGAATTCGCCCTGGTAGTATCGGACAAGTGGCAACGCCAGGGAATCGGCCACCGACTCATGCATCAATTGATGGAGGCCGCCAGGGATAAGGGTCTCGAGAAGATGGAGGGCGAGGTTCTGAGCAACAACTTCAAGATGCTAGACCTGATGAAGTCCCTCAACTTCCGTGTCACCACCTCACCGGATGACAGCAGTATCAAGCAGGTGGTGCTGGATCTCTAA